>NZ_JBSHLM010000006.1:0-518667 GCF_053644375.1 Streptomyces sp. NPDC055400
CCCTGTGGGAGAGTAGGACGCCGCCGAACTATTTTTGATAAAAAGCCTCGTTCCCCGAGTGAAAACTCGGGGAACGAGGCTTTTTTGCGTTCCCGGCCATAAAGCAAGCCGCGGATTCACGCCGGCTCCACCAGCTTCGCGTCGTAAGCCACGATCACCGCCTGCACCCGGTCTCTGGCGCCCGTCTTTGCCAGGATGCGACTCACATGGGTCTTCACCGTCGACTCGGCCAGGTGCAGGCGCGCGGCGATCTCCGAATTCGTCCAGCCCTGGGCGATGACCGTGAGGATCTCGCGTTCCCGGTCCGTGAGGGCGGCGATGCGCGGATCGGGGCCCTGGGGTGTGTTCGTGGCCGGCAAGTGCTGGACGTACGCGTCGAGGAGACGGCGCGTCAGGCTCGGGGCGACCACCGCGTCGCCCGTCGCGACCGCCCGGATCCCGGAGAGGAGTTCCTCCGGCAGCGCGTCCTTGACGAGGAATCCGGACGCTCCCGCGCGCAGGCCGTCGTAGGCGTACTCGTCGAGGTCGAACGTCGTGAGGATCAGGACCCGGGTGCGGGCGCCGGACGCGACGATGCGGCGCGTGGCCTCGATGCCGTCGAGGCCCGGCATGCGGATGTCCATCAGGACGACGTCCGGGTGGAGGCGTGCCGTGAGGCGGACCGCCTCGGCGCCGTCGCCCGCCTCGCCGGCGACCGTCAGGTCGTCCTGGCTCTCCAGCAGCATGCGGAAGCCGAAGCGCTGCATGGGCTGGTCGTCGACGATGAGCACGCTGGTCACAAGGAGGGTTCCTTCGGGAGGTGGAGACGGACGCGCCAGCCGCCCGGGGGCGTGGGCAGCGGGCCTGCCTCAAGTGTGCCGTCGTAGAGGGAAGTTCGCTCGCGCATGCCGGTCAGGCCGCGTCCCGCGCCCGGCTCCGGCGGGCGGCCTCCGCGGCCCGTGTCCGTGACGCTGACCCGTACCCCGTCGTCCCCGTACGTGACGTCGACGGCGGCGGCGGCGCCCGGACCGGCGTGCTTGAGCGTGTTGGTGAGCGCCTCCTGCACGACGCGGTACACCGTCAGTTCCTTTCCAGGGGCGAGGGAGCCCGGGCGGCCGCGCAGCGCGAGGCGTACGGGCAGGCCGGCCGCGCGTACTCCGTCGACCAGCTGGTCCAGGTCCGTGAGCGCCGGCTGGGGGGCCAACTCGGCCGTGAGCACGGCCTCTTCGCGCAGGACGTCGAGCAGACGGCGCAGTTCCGCGAGGGCCTGGCGACTCGTCGTCGCGATGGCCTCCAGCGCCTGCCCGGCGCGCTCGGGGCTCTTGGCCGCCGCGTAGGAACCGCCGTCGGCGAGGCCCGTGATGACGGAGAGGTTGTGGCCGATGATGTCGTGCATCTCGCGGGCGATGCGGGTGCGTTCCTCTGCCGCGGCGAGCCGGGCCTGCTGGTCGCGTTCGACCTCCAGGCGGCGGGCGCGCTCGACGAGGGACGATGTGTACTCCTGGCGGCTGCGGACCGCGATGCCGAGCAGTGCCACCAGGGTGATGGCCCAGACCTGCGGGACGATCTGCTGGTCCCAACTGCCCTTCGGATAGCGGGCGACGCCCACGACGACCGGCACGATCGTCAGCGCGCAGGCGGCGGCAAGGAGCTTGAGGGGGCGGCGCAGCGCGACGTTGAACACGACGATGAGCTGGACCAGCGCCGCCTGGAGCAGGGCGCCCGTCCAGCTGTTCACGACACCCGCCGCCACCATCACCGCGAGGGTCGTCATCGGGCGCGTGCGGCGCCACAGCAGGGGCACGGTCAGAGCGAGACTCAGGCACAGGACCAGCGGGCCCGGTACGTCGGTGTTGTGGGCGATGTTGCGCCAGCCGCCGCCCGTGTAGTCGATGACGGCGGCGGTCACGAAGAAGCCCGTCAGGTGCAGGTCCCAGACGAGCGGGCGGCGCCGGTCGGAGGCGCGCACCCGCTCGGTGAGCCGCTGGACGTGAGCGGTGAGGGGGAAGGGGGCTCGCTCGGGCCCCTGGGTCCTGTCGTCCGTCACCTCGTCCGTCACCGCTTCATCCTCGTACGGGAAAGGGTTCCGCGGGGCGTCATACGTCGCGGCGCCTGAGGAGCAGGGCCGCGGCCGTGAGGACCGCGGCGGCCCACAGGGTCAGGGAGAGGAGACCCATGGCGGGCGGGACCGAGTCGGCGAGCCGGGTGGCCGAGCCGAGGGATTCGGCGGACTGGGTCGGGAAGTAGTTGACGGCGCTGTCCACGGCGTCGTACGGGAGCATGCCGAGGATCTCGGGGAGGATCATCACGCCGCCGACGAAGGCGCCGATCGCGGCCGGGACCGAGCGGAGCAGGGCGCCGAGGCCGAGGGCGATCAGGCTCATCAGGGTGATGCCGGCGGCGTTGCCCGCGAGGGCGCCGAGGACGCCCGCGTCGGTGAGCGAGGTCGCCTTGTCGCCGTCGGAGAGCCAGATCTGCGCGACCAGGAACGTGACCACGTTCGTCACGAAGCTCAGGGCGAACGCGACGGCCACGAACACGCCGGCCTTGGACCACAGCACGGGCAGCCGGCGCGGGACCGCCGTCAGCGAGGCGCGGATCATGCCCGTCGAGTACTCGCTCGCCGTGACCAGGATGCCGAGGACGGCGACGCAGATCTGCGAGAGCTGGGTGCCGAGGAGGACGAAGACGACCGTGTCGATCTCGGAGTCGTCGCCGTCGTACGTCGAGCCCATGGTGACGCCGACGGCGAGGACGAGGGCGCTCGCGACGGCGAGGGTGATCCACGTGGAGCGCAGGGTCCAGAACTTGTGCCACTCGGAGCGCAGTACGCGGGGCGCGGTGACGCGGTAGGGGACTGCGGTGGTCATGCTGCTGCTCCCGTCAGGGCGGTGGCCTGGTACTCGACCGAGTCGTGGGTGAGGTCCATGAAGGCCTGCTCCAGCGAGGCGGTCTGCGGGGTGAGTTCGAAGAGGGGGATGCCGTGCGTGGCGGCGGCGCGGCCGATGTCCGGGGCGTCGGTGCCGCGGACGTGCAGGGTGTCGGGGGACTCGCCGGCGACGTCGACGCCGGGGGCGCCGGACAGGAGCTCGCGCAGGCGTACGGCCTCGGGCGTGACGACCTTGACGTAGGCCGCGCCCGACTCGCGTACGAGGTCGGAGACGGTGGTGTCGGCGAGGAGACGGCCGCGGCCGATGATGATGAGGTGGTCCGCGGTCAGGGCCGTCTCGCTCATCAGGTGCGAGGAGACGAGGACCGTACGGCCCTCCGCGGCCAGGGACTTGAGGAGGTTGCGGACCCACAGGACGCCCTCCGGGTCGAGGCCGTTGACCGGCTCGTCCAGGATGACGGTGGCCGGGTCGGCGATGAGCGCGGCCGCGATGCCCAGGCGCTGGCCCATGCCGAGTGAGAAGCCCTTCACGCGCTTTCCCGCGACCTCGGTGAGGCCGGTCAGCGCGAGGACGTGGTCGACGCGGGAGCGCGGCACGCCGTGCGTGTGGGCGAGCACCATGAGGTGGTGGAACGCGGTGCGGCCCGGGTGGACCGAGCGGGCCTCCAGGAGGGCGCCGACCTCGTGCAGGGGCGCGGCGTGCGCGGCGTAGGCGCGGCCGCCGACGGTGGCGCGGCCCGAGGTGGGGGCGTCGAGGCCGAGGAGCATGCGCATGGTGGTGGACTTGCCGGCGCCGTTCGGGCCGAGGAAGCCGGTGACGGTGCCCGGGTTGACCGTGAAGGTGAGGTCCTGGACGACGGTCTTGTCGCCGTAGCGTTTGGTGAGTCCGTGTGCCCTGATCGTCATGCTTCGACGGTAGGAAAAGGGGCCGGTACGGGGCGTCCGCCCGCGGTCCGGAGCTGCGGAAAACGCGTAGTACCCCGGTACGACGGTCCCGTAGGGTCCGCCCCATGGAGCCTGCCGAGAAGTACGTCGTACGTCCTGTCCGGTCACAGGAGTGGGAGGCGGTGCGGGAGATACGGCTCGCGTCCCTGCGCGATCCGGCGGCGCCGATCGCCTTCCTGGAGACGTACGAGACCGCGCTCGCGCGGCCCGAGGAGTTCTGGCGGGACCGGGCCGGACGGTTCGAACTCGACGGCTCCGCCCGGCAGTTCGTCGCCGAGGGAGCGGACGGCCGGTGGTGGGGGTCTGTGACCGTGCGGATCGAGGAGGCCGGTGCGCCGCTCGCGTTCGGCGAGACGAGCGACGTGCGGCAGGCGCATCTCGTCGGCGTGTACGTGCGGCCCGAGCACCGGGCGAGCGGCGTGACCGAGGCGCTGTTCCTGGCGGCCGTGGAGTGGGCGCGGTCGCTGGAGGGCCTGGAGCGGGTGCGGCTGTACGTGCACGAGGACAACGCGCGGGCGCAGGCGTTCTACCGGCGGTTCGGCTTCGTCCCCAGCGGGGCGAGCGTGGCGGTGCCGTCGGACCCGTCGAAGTACGAGTACGAGATGGTGCTGGAGTGGCCCGAGGGCGACAGGGCCTAGGGGGCCGGGAGCTCGGCGTGCGGCCAGCGGGCCCGGCCCTGTTCCCGGGAGCGGAGGAGGGCCAGGGTCGGCAGACCCCGGTCCGCTCCGGTGGACAGCAGCTCCGGCAGCTGGGGAAGCGGAGCCACCGCGGCGACATCGTCGAGGACGAGCGCCATTGGTGGGTCGAGCCGACCGGCGGATGACCGTTCGGCCATGCGCCGGCCGTGCTCGACCACGCTTGAGGCGAGGGCCGTGAGGAGGGGCATCGCGCCCGGGTCCGTCTTGGGATCCTCGATGGCTTCACCCACCACATAAAGCGTGCCCCCTTCGTTCACGAAGGAATCCAGGGTGAGCGCATCAGTTCGGTTTGGGGTGCAGGCCTCGCGGATGTGGACCGAGAACAGCGAGGACAGAGCGCGCGCCGTCAACTCCTGTGCCATGTCCCGGCGTTCGGCGTGCGAGGTGAGCGCGGCCTCCAGCTCGCCCGCGGCACCGGCCGCGGCCTTCGGGCTGGTACGCAGAATGCGTATGGCCTCCTGGACCTGACTGCCCTGCGCCCAGCGGTGCACGTGCCGGAAGGGCTTCGTGTCCACGGCGGCGGCGTGCAGAAAGCTCCGCAGCAGCGTCTCGGCCGTGTCGGCGGTGGCCATGTCGAGTTTGACGGTGGGCCGGATCGGGGCGAGGAGCGCCGTAGCCCGGGACGCGGCCGTGGGCCTGTCCTCGCAGCCCTGCGCCGGGTTCCAGTGGAGGCGGGCCGGGGTGTCGCACAGGTGGGTCGGGTCGTAGACGAGGACGGGGCCGAGCTTCGACCGGGCGTCCTTGGTCTCGGCCCACACACGCGCCGACGACGTGACGACGAGGACGGGACCCTCGGCGTCCCGGATGGCCTGAATGGCCCGCGGGGCGCGGGTCTCGGCGGGGCCGAGGACGACGGGGCCGCGGGGGGCGGGGACGGTCATGGGGGCGGCGGCCGGGGTGTCGGGACTCGCGAGGTGCTCGAGATGCTCGTGGTGCAGGTCGTGCGCGTGGCGCTGGTCGTGCCTGTGACTGTCAGGGGGCTCCGCCCCAGCTGCCGGGAGGACCTCCGAGACCGTGGTCCGGGCAGCGGGTGTGACCGCGGGCGCCGGTTCGGCCGACGCAGCGGCGGCGGCCTCCTCCCGGCGCCTCCGCCGTACGGCCCGCCACCGCGCCACCGTCCCCGCGACGAACACCGCGAGCACGATCAGCACGAGCACCTGGCCGATGAACAGGCCCCAGAACAGCCCGTACCCGGAGAGCTGCCCGTCCGGGGTGTCCGGCCACGCGCCCGGCAGGTCGTGCGGGCGGCCGATGAGGGAGCGCATCGCCACCGGCGTGTGGCGGATCGTCACGCCGTCCGGCCAGGCGCCCTTGGAGAACAGGCCCGACAGGCCCGTCGCCGTCCACACCATGACGGTCATGCCGAGCAGGAACGCGAGCACGCCGAGGAGCAGCCCGTCGGGAACGCCGCGTTCCCGTTCCCGCGGGGCGGGGCCACCCCGGCCCCGCTCTCCGTACCTGTCGTCCCGCTCGTAGGCGTCGTGCCGCCGCATCCCGCTCTCGCTCTCGCCGAGCCCCACCAGTAACTTCCCAGACCTCAGACCCCAGACCTCAGGTCTCAGGCCCCAGGCCCCAGACCTCAGACCCCGGACCTCAGGCCACCGTCGACTCCGACGAGTCCTTGTAGCGGTCGCCCATGTGCTGTTCCACGAACGCGGCCGCCCGCTCCTCCGCCTCCAGGTCGGCGGCGCGCATCGCGTCGTCGTCGCCGAGCGACTCGGCGGAGGACTCCGTCATGGCGCGGTCGGTGAAGACCAGCGGCCGTTCCGTCTCGGTGATCAGGTGCTTCACGACCTGGACGTTCCCGTTCACGTCCCAGACCGCGATGCCCGGCGTCAGCGAGGGGATGATCTCCACGGCCCAGCGTGGCAGGCCGAGTACGAGACCGGTGGCCCGTGCCTCGTCGGCCTTCTGGGCGTAGATGGTCCTCGTCGACGCCATCTTCAGGATCGCGGCCGCCTCCTTGGCCGCGGCCCCGTCCACCACGTCACTGAGGTGGTGGACGACCGCCACGAACGACAGGCCGAGCCGCCGCCCGAACTTCAGGAGCCGCTGGAACAGCTGCGCCACGAAGGGCGAGTTGATGATGTGCCACGCCTCCTCCACCAGGAAGATGCGCTTCTTGCGGTCCGGCCGGATCCAGGTGTGCTCCAGCCACACGCCCACGATCGCCATGAGGATCGGCATGGCGATGGAGTTGCGGTCGATGTGGGAGAGGTCGAAGACGATCAGCGGGGCGTCGAGGTCGATACCGACCGTCGTCGGACCGTCGAACATGCCGCGCAGGTCACCGTCCACGAGCCGGTCGATGACGAGGGCGACATCAAGCCCCCACGCCCGTACGTCGTCTATGGCCACGTTCATCGCTTCCGCCGACTCGGGTTCCGGGTGGCGGAGCTGCTCGACGATGTCGGTCAGGACGGGCTGGCGGTCGACGATGGTCTCGTTGACGTAGGCGTGCGCGACCTTGAGGGCGAAGCCGGAGCGCTCGTCGAGGCCGTGCCCCATGGCGACCTCGATGATCGTCCGGAGCAGGGCGAGCTGCCCGGTCGTCGTGATCGCCGGGTCGAGCGGGTTGAGCCGGATCCCCATGTCCAGAGCGGCCGTGGGGTCGAGCCGGATGGGGGTTATACCCAGCTCCTGGGCGATGAGGTTCCATTCACCGACCCCGTCCTCACCCTGCGCGTCGAGGACGACGACCTGGCGGTCCTTGAACCTCAGCTGCCGCAGGACGTACGTCTTCTCCAGCGCCGACTTGCCGTTGCCGGACTCGCCGAGGACCAGCCAGTGCGGCGCGGGCAGCTGCTGCCCGTACAGCTGGAACGGGTCGTAGATGTAGCCCTTGCCGGAGTAGACCTCGCGGCCGATGATGACGCCCGAGTCGCCGAGGCCGGGGGCGGCCGTCGGCAGGTAGACCGCCTGGGCCTGCCCCGTCGACGTACGGACCGGAAGCCGGGTCGTCTCCACCTTCCCGAACAGGAAGGAGGTGAAGGCGTCAGTGGCCATGGACAGCGGATCCCGCATCTCAGAGCCCTGCCTCTACCGTCGGATGCCGGTCGCGAACGGCAATGTGTTGACGAAGGCCCGGTGGTGCTCGCGGTCGCACCACTCCAGCTTCAGATAGGACTTGCCGGCGGAGGCGCGGATCGTGCGCTTGTCGCGCGCGAGGCTCTCCGGGGAGCGGGAGGAGACGGTGATGTAGCCGACGAGATTGACTCCGGCCGCGCCGCTCGCGAGGTCCTCGCCGCGCTGGTCGAGGCGCGTGTTGGCGGCGACGTCGCGCGGGTCGATGGTCCGGTTCATCTTGGCGGCGCGGCTGGCCTCCGCCTCGTCGTTCGTCTTCTCGGTGAGCATCCGCTCGATGGCGACCTCGGTGGGTTCCAGGTCCATCGTGACGGCCACGGTGCGGATGACGTCGGGGGTGTGGACGAGGAGCGGCGCCAGGAAGTTCACGCCGACCGGCGTCATCGGCCACTCCTTGACCCAGGCGGTGGCGTGGCACCAGGGCGCGCGCGTCGAGGACTCGCGCGTCTTGGCCTGCAGATACGTCGGCTCCATCGCGTCCAGCTCGGCCGGCCAGGCGTTGCGCTTGGTCATGGCCTGGATGTGGTCGATCGGATGGTCCGGGTCGTACATGGAGTGCACGAGCGAGGCGAGCCGCCCCTGCCCGAGCGGCTGCCGCACCCGGATGTCGGCCTCCTGGAGGCGCGAGCAGATGTCGGTCAGCTCGCGCGCCATGACGACCGCGAGCCCGGCGTCCCGGTCGACCTTGCGGCCGCTGTGGGGACGGGCCGCGCGCGCCATGGCGTGCGCCTCGGCGGCCAGCTCGCGCGTGTAGTGCATGCAGGCCACGAGGTAGGCGCGGTGCTGCTCGCTGCTGGTCGACACCATCGACTGGAGCTGGTCGTACGACTGCTGCAGCCAGCCCGGCGCACGGTCGTCGCCGCGCACGGCGACGTCCTTGGCGTGCGCGTCGGGGTCGGCGGGGAGCGTGCGGGCGAGCATCTGCAGCCGCGTGACGAACCCGTCTCCGTTCGCGACGTGCTTCAGGAGCGTCCCGAACCGGTCGACCAGCGCCTCCTGGTCCTCGCTGTCCCGCAGCCCGACACCGGGGCCCTCGATCTCGATGGCGGCGGTGACGGTCCGCCGGTCGGCGTGCAGCAGTACGGCGATCTCGTCCGGCCCGAACGGCGCGGCCAGCCAGGTCAGCCGGCCGATGCCGGGCGGCGGCCCGATCTCCACCTCGCGCCCGTCGAGCCGCACCCCCGCGTCCATGGCCCGCGACCGGTACGTCGTGCCGCGCTTCAGCTGCCGCTTGTAACTGCGGTTGATCTCGAACCACTTGTAGAAGGTGCGGTGCTTGTACGGGATGTAGACGGCCGCGAGCGCGATCAGCGGGAAGCCCAGGAGCAGCATGATGCGCAGGGACAGGGCGGGGACGAGAAGCCCGCACATCATGCCCAGGAAAGCGCCCCCGATGATGAGGGCGATCTCGCCGGTCTCGCGGTTCCTGCCGACGATGGCGTTCGGCCGGGCACGGCCGATCAGATACGTACGGCGGGGCGTGACCGATGGGGACACATGGGACTGGGTCGTCAACGCCCTGCACCTCCTTGCCGATTGCTGTTGCCGGTGTTCCCGCCGTTACGAGCATTGCGCGCGTGCGGCGTGTTCGTGGGACTCGTACGGGGCGGAGGTGCGGCGGAGGGGACAGATCCGCCGCCACCGCCACTGCCCCCGGAGGAGGGGCGCGTGCTGTGTGCGGCCACGCCTCCCGACACGGGGTTCGCGGGGCGGGCCTGGGACTGGCCGCCACCGCTGCCGCCGCCACCGTCCGCGCGGGCGCTGTGCGTCTTGATGCCCTGCGAGACGAGTGCGGCGGGTGAACTGATGACCGCGGCCGCCTTGTTCTCGGCGCCGCGCATGATGCGGTTGTTACGGCCGTTGGCGATCTCGTCGCCGAAGCCGGGTACGAAGCGGTAGATCATGCCGCTGGCGAAGATCGCGAGCAGCACGATGGCGAGACCGGAGACGACGGCGGCGAGGGAGTCGGGCCCTTCCGACCCCGACAACGCACCCGCGAGCCCCAGCACGATGACGATCACCGGCTTCACCAGGATCACGGCGATCATCACGCCGGCCCAGCGGCGGACGTGTCCCCACAGGTTCTTGTCGACGAGCCCTGCGTAGACGACGACGCCGAGCAGCGCGCCCACGTACAGCAGCACGGCCCGCAGATACAGCTCCAGATAGAGCACACCGGCGGCGAGGATCGACACGAGCGAGACGACGATCAGCATGATCGGCCCGCCCCCTATGTCGTCGCCCTTCTTCAGCGCCTCGGAGAACGTCCCGAAGAACGCGTCCGTCTGATCCCCCGTCGCCTTCGCCAGCACATCCGAGACCCCGTCCGTCGCGGATACGACGGTGTAGAGGATCAGCGGTGTGAACGCGGACGCGATGACGGTGAGCCAGAGGAACCCGATGGCCTCGGAGAGGGCGGTACCGAGGGGGACACCCCGGACGGCCCTCTTGGCCACGGCGAGCAGCCACAGCAGCAACGTGAGAATCGCCGACGCCGCGAACACGATGGCGTACTGCTGAAGGAACTTGGGGTTGGTGAAGTCGACGCTGGCGGTCTGCTTGATGGACTTGCTGAGCATGTCCACGGTCCATGACGCGGCGTCGGCACAGCCCTTGGCGAGGGAGGAGAGGGGGTCCAGGGGATTGGTGGTGCCGGGGGGTGTGGCGGGGGTTCCCCCGCTTCCGGATTTGCCGTTGCCGCGTTCGCAGTAGGCCTTGGCGGGGCCGTGGATCAGATCGCACGGATCGTTCGAGTTCTTCGGGTCTGGCGCTGCGTAGGCGCGCGTAGCCAACAGGAACGCGGCGGTCTGCACAGCCGTGATGGCAGTGGTGAGCTTGAGCATGTGCCGCTTAACGGGCATACGTGAACCCTCCGTACCCCTCGACCGCGTTCGCGATCTCGTCAGAACCGGAGGCCCGCTCGTCGCCCGGGACCGGGGCGGGACCGTCCTTCTGGGAGTGCGTGACGATCTTCCAGTCCCCGCCGGTCCACTCAAGCTTCATGGAGATGGTGAACCAACTGTTCGTGACCGGGTTCTTCGAGTTCTCTCCAGCCATACCGAGCAGCCCGCTGCACCAGACGGCGACGTTCGCCGTGCTTGCCGAGTAGTCGGTCGCCTTGGTACCGATCGGGGTGGTGCGAGAGACGAAGGTGTAGCCCTTGGGCGACGATCCGTCCGCATTGAGCCCGACGTTCGTGTTGAACTCGGGGGAGTAGGCCTTGTCGAGGGTGCCCTCGAAGCCGGTCACGCGGGAGGGTGTGATGACCTCTTGGAGGATGCGGTCCCGTTGCGCTTTGTTGAACATCTCCGCCGAACCGAGCTGAACCGCATAGTTCGCCGCAGCGCTCTGCGCCCCCTGCTCATCATGGGCGAAGCCCGACCTGACGGGCTTTGTTCCGGTCGCCGCCGTCGGAGACGTATCCGGCTTCTTCGCGTTGCCGTCGTCCGAAGAGGAATCGCCCCGGTTCGCGAAGGCGATCGCCGCGACGAGGAGGACCACTACTCCGACCACCGTGATGAGGCTGCGCGACGAAGACCGGGCAGGTCTGCGCGCAGCGCCCCCGTACACATCGCCCTGCCCCCCGTCGGGCAGACGCGTGCGGGTCTGGCCCGTGCCGCCGTAGAGGCCGTCGTCGTCGTTGCCGTCGCCCGGACTCATCCCGCGTACGCCCCCTCAGGCTCGTGCTGAACCGCCACGTACGACGGTAGCCGCGCTGCTTTCCGCGCGGGCGCGGTGTGGTGACTCGACATCAGGGAGTTGCAACCTCAGTGCAGGTGAGACCGGAGCGGGCGGAACAGGGGCTAGATCGCCATGCCGTAGACGATGGTGAAGAGCGTGCCGAGTGAGCCGATGATGAATACGCCGGTCAGGCCCGCGATGATGAGGCCCTTGCCCTGCTCGGCGCTGAACGTGTCGCGCAGGGCCGTCGCGCCGATTCGTTGCTTGGCCGCGCCCCAGATGGCGATGCCCAGGCACAGCAGGATCGCCACCGCCATCACGACCTCGACCATCACCTGAGCTTCCTTGCCCAGATTCTGGAATGGGCCCCAGTCGGGGGCGATCCCGCCGATGATGGTGTCGATGTTGCCCTTGCCGGCTGCCAGCAGCATGTGTAACTCACCGCCCCATGTGGGTAGTTCTGTCGCCCCCGCCGCAGCGCAGAGGTCAGGCCCATTCTTGCCCAGATCGCCGCGGATGCCTGCCGACTTGGCGCCATTCCTTGGCTGAGTTCCTACGTCTTCACATGGTTGCGTATACGAGGGAACGTATGGTCACTCTGTGTATCACGCTGCGTCACTCCGGGCAATGAACCTCAGGTCTGTGCCGTGACCTGAACGGTGACGGTTCGTTGGCCACTCACTGACCGTCGCCGGCCGCGTCAGAGGCCCTCGGCGAAGTGGTCGAACTCGCCTGCCTGTACGCCCAGTACGAAGGCGTCCCACTTCGCGCGGGTCGTGGTGACGACGGTGTCCGGGGCGGACGTCTCGCGCAGGTACACGAGGTCGCCGGCGCCGAACGCGATCTCGATCCAGGGGCCGTCCCCGGTCGCGTCCTCGGGGGCGGCGCGGGTCCAGTCGAGCTGGGCGGGGGGCTGGGTTTCGTTGTGGGGCAAGGGTCGTCCTTCCCGGGGGTCACTGATGAAAAGCGAATGGGGTGGCTGGGGTCCGTGGGTGGTTGCTGGCGGCCTCCGTACGCCGTCCTTTTCTCTGCGGCCAGGTGGGGGCTGACTTTCGTCGCTTGATGTTCGTACGGGGGAGGGGGGTTCCTCATTCGCTCCGACCACCAATGGGCTCCGGACGACCAAGAACCAAAAGCCAAAGACGGCGGCTACGGGGAAGGAGGGGAGGGGCGGCGCGGTGAGCTGCCGGGTGCGGGCGGGTTCGTACGTGGGCCGGTTCGCATGCGGGTGGGGGTTCGAATGCGGGTGGGGTTCGGCTGTGGCTGTGGCTGTGGCTGTGGGTGTGGGTGTGGGTGCGAGGGAGGAGGGGTGGGGCTGCCCGAACTGGCCTGAATCTGCCAGTCATGAGGGCGCTGCCAGGGGGCGGTTCTCTGAGCTGCGCATACGTCGAAGGTTTGCGGGGTGTGATGTCCGTGGGGGGTGGGAGTGGCAGATCTCGGCCTCCGAAGGGGTCGTTTGCCCCCAACCGACCGGCCGCAGCCGCCGACGAGAGAGCAGACCGACCCCGGACCTGCCGCGTGCACTTCTTGCTGTTGCTGCCTGCTTTTCGTCTTTGGCCTTGGTGGTACGGAGCCCATTGGGCGTTGAAGGGAAATTTGGCTCCCCCTTCAGCCCCGTACGAAGATCAGCCGACGAAAGTCAGCCCCCACCGAGCCGCAGACAAAAGGACGGCGTACGGAGGCCGCCAGCAACCACCCAGTTACCCCAGCCACCCAATCTGCTTTTGATCGGTAACCCGCACCCGCCGCACCAGCGCGGCGAAAGCGGCGGGGGTGGCGGTGAGTACCGCTCCGGCGGGGTCGGCGGATTCGGTGAGAAGGACGGCTCCGTCTTGGTCGGCGGCTATGTGGACGCAGGAGTTTCCCTGGGCGCAGTAGGACGACTTCTGCCAGGTGAGGTCGGGCATGGTGTGTCCCTTCACGGCGATCTCAGTCGCGATTCGGCTCTTGCTTGAGTGCGCGGAGCAGATGTGAGAAGGCGGCGGGGGTGGCGGTGAGTATCGCTCCGGCGGGGTCGGCGGATTCTGTTATGTGGATCGCGCGGGTCGTGTCGGCGGCGACGTGGACGCAGGAGCTGCCCTCGGAGCAGTACGACGACTTCTGCCACGTGTGGGTGGGCATCTTGGTTCCCTTCACAGTTCTTGGGCCAGGCTGTGGATGAGGTCGCGGGTCTTCCCGGGGTCGAGGGTGACGGCCTCGATTCGGTCGAAAAGGGTTCGGTACTTGTGCAGCTGGGCCTCGGCATCCAGAAAGGCGATGCCGTGGGACTGGTCGAGGTAGATCGTGTCGAGCTGAGATACGAGGCCGTGCACGTAGTAGATCGATTGGCCTGAGCCCGGAAAGGCGCCGACGTCGAACGTGATGGCTCGCAGCGTGATGTGGTCCCGCTCGCTCATGTCGAGCAGGTGTTGAAGCTGTTGCCGGGACACCGCGGGGCCGCCGACCTTCATCCGCAGGGCGGCCTCATGAATGATCGCCGAATACGGAACAGGGTCGTCCCGGAAGAGGATCGCCTGCCGCTTGATACGGAACGACATGCGGTGTTCCACATCTGGGGGCGAGAGTTCCGTGACTCCCTGGCGAAAGATCTCGCGCGCATGGTCAACAGTCTGGAGCAGCCCTGGAATGCGCGCCGTGGTGGCATCCCTCAACGACTGTGCGTGGTGCTCCAGTTCGGCCAGGTCGAGCAAGGTGCAGGGCAGGAGTTCGCGGTACTCCTCCCACCAGCCGCGCTTGCGGTCCGTCGTCATGCGGGTGAGCGCTTCGACGAGGACGCTGTCGGGGCAGTCGTAGTAGCCGGCCAAGCTGCGTACACGGTCGGGGCTCACGCCAAGGCGGCCTGCCTCCATGTTGCTGACTTGGTTCTGCTTGATGCCGAGGAGTGCTGCCGCCTGGGTCGAGGTCAGGCCGGCACGCTCGCGGAGCTTTCGCAGCTCGCTCCCCAGCCGGAGCTGCCGCCCGGTGGGGGTGTTCCTCATCGCCACTGTCGCCCTTCCGATGCCCTCACCCACACGAATGAAAGATAAACACGTTCGTGCAACTCGTACTAAGACCTTAGCCCTTGGCGCTACCTTCGTGTTCACGCGCCCCGCCCAGAAGTACCCCGCTCGACGGAGCGGCCCGGTCACTGGGCACCGTCCAACTCCCTTCCTCCGTAAGGAGACAGGCTCGATGGCAACCGTATCCCCGCCCCCCTGGACCTACGCCCTCCATCTCCCCCACGACCCCCGCGCCCCCGGCATCGCCCGCGCCACCCTCCGGCTGGTCCTCGATGCCCATGGCCTTGCCGACCTCTCCGACGACGCCGAACTTCTCGCCTCCGAACTTCTCACCAACGCCCACCTCCACACCACCGGCCCTTACGCCCTGCGACTCGGGCCCGCCGCCGTTGATCCCGGGCGGCTCCGGGTCGCCGTATGGGATTCGAACCCCCGGATTCCGCCCGGCTTCGGGCCCGTCCGCAATGGGGACGTGCCGCCCGAAAGTGCGGAGGGCGGGCGGGGGTTGCACCTGGTCCGGGCCTGCGCGCAGGCGTGGGGCGCGTATGCGCTCGGTGACGCGCAGGGCGGGAAGCTGCTGTGGGCCGAGTGTGCGGGAAGCCGTGGACGGTGAGGGTCCTGATCGCCATGCTGGTGCGTCATGAGTGACCAACCGGCGTGCGGCAGATGGCGGTTACCCGACAGGGGCCTGCTCAAAGGCAGGTCGCTCATGGCGGTCGCGGTCGGCTGCATGCTCGTCCTTGCGGGGTGCGCTCTCGCGCTGCCCGGGCTTCCCCAGTCGCCCACCGGCTACGCGGACATCCCCCCGCGCGATGTCGTCGTCGAGCGCGGCGACGCGGCGTCGGGTGAGATGGCGCGGGCGATGGTCGGGTCGGGGGGACCTGGTGACGTGGGGTCCGGCGTGCGTGATTCGGACAATCCGGGGGGTGCGTCTTCGTCATGAGGGCCGGTGAGAACGCTGCCCACCTAGACTGAGGCCCGGCGTACTACCGGGCTTCGAGGGGCGGTTGACGGTGCGTAAGGCGTGGGTCGTCGGGGGTGCGCTCGCCGCCGGGGGGACCGGGTTCGTGACGCTGCTCGTCGTCGGTACGTACATGGCCGCAGGCTCTCTCGCGAGCGGGGTCGGCAAGGGGGCCGTGGGGCTCGCCAAGGGGGCCGTGCCCTCCGCGTACCAGTCGATCGTGCAGGAGTGGGGGAACCTCTGCCCCGCGATCAATCCGGCGCTGCTCGCCGCTCAGCTGTATCAGGAGAGCGGGTTCAACCCGAACGCGAAGAGTCCCGCGAAGGCGCTCGGGATAGCGCAGTTCATCCCGGGGACGTGGGCCGCGCACGGGGTCGACGGTGACGGGGACGGGGACCGGGACATCTGGGATCCGAAGGACGCCATTCCGTCCGCCGCCTCGTACGACTGCTCGCTCGCGAAGTACGTGAAGGACGCGCCGGGCAATCAGACCGAGAACATGCTCGCCGCTTACAACGCGGGTGCGTACGCCGTCATCAAGTACGGAGGCGTACCGCCGTACCGCGAGACGCAGAACTACGTGAAGACGATCACGAACCTGGAGAAGAGCTTCGCGCGGCCGGCCGGCCGTGTGCAGCCGTCGCAGCAGGCGGCGGGGGCTATTTATTACGCGCAGAAGAAGCTCGGGACCCCGTATCTGTGGGGCGGGAACGGGACCGCCGATCAGGGCGGCCGGTTCGACTGCTCGGGGCTGACGCTCGCCGCGTACCGGGAGGTCGGGATCGGGCTGCCGCGCGTCGCGAACGACCAGTACAACGCCGGGCCGCACCCCAAGCGGGACGAGCTGCTGCCGGGGGACCTCGTCTTCTTCTCGGACGACCTCACCGACAGCCGCGCGATCCGGCACGTCGGGATCTATGTGGGCGGCGGCTACATGATCGACGCGCCGCGGCCGGGTGCCGTGATCCGGTTCGACCCGGTCGATACACCCGACTATTTCGGGGCGACGCGGGTGACCGAGGATGGTGCGAAGGCGGTGCCGAGCGAGAGGCCGGCCGGGAACTCCCAAGTGTGATGTGGCCGGAACTCTCCGTGAGAGCCCTGCCCTGAGCTGCGGCTTCGTGTCTCTCTTCGATAACGTCTGCGTGATCATTCGGTGGAGTGCGGAACGAAGGGGAGGGTGCCGTGCGTTCCTTTTCCTGAGCCGATCGCGGATCGACGAAGACCGCGGATCTATGACCACGGGGGTGGACGAGCGGCGCACGACCGTGTGCGCCCACTGAGCAGCAAGACGAAGGGGCCGCGGCGAGATGGCTGGACTGGCTGGACTCTCGGCACTCGGGGCCTCCGGGTCCAACCCCGACGTCGGTCTGCTCTACGACATCAACGGCCTGGCGAAGGACGCCCCCGGCTGGGTCGACAGCGCCATGGCGTTCGTCGGTGAGTACGGTCTGCTGCTCGCGCTCGTGCTGCTCACCCTGTGGTGCTGGTGGGGCGTGCGGAAGCGGGACTCGCTCGACGACGCCGCCTCGTCCGTCGCCTCCGTCGTATGGGCCCCGCTCGCGGCCGGAATCGCCGTCCTGGTGAACGTGCCGATCCGCGGTTTCGTCGAGCGGCCCAGGCCCTTCACCGACCACGAGGGCCTCGACGTCCTCGTCGACGGCAAGTCGGACTTCTCCTTCGTCAGTGACCACGCGACGCTCGCCATGGCCATCGGCGCCGGCCTCTTCGTCGCCCACCGCAAGTTCGGGTTCATCGGTCTGGGGCTGGCGGTGCTCGAAGGGTTCTGCCGGGTCTTCATGGGAGTGCACTACCCGACCGACGTCGTCGGCGGATTCGCCCTCGGCACGGCGGTGGCACTGCTCCTGTCGCCGCTCGCGTCCGCGCTGCTCACCCCGCTGGCGCGCGCCGTCGGGCGGACGACGCGGCTGCGGTGGCTGGTGTGGTCGCCTAGCGGTGCGGCGCAGTCTCAGGAGACGGTGGAGATTCCTGAGCCTCGGGAGTCCGAAGAGCGGGATCTGGCCGCTTAGCCCTCTCTGCTTCACGTCGGCACAGCAGGACGGTACCGCCGGCCGCGGCGGCGAGCGCCACGGCGCCGGACGCGACGGCGAGGGTGCCCGAACCGGAGTGTTCCGAGCCGTCGTCGGTGACGGCGGCGGTCGTGACGCCCAGGGCGAGCGAGGCGGCGGCGATCGCGAGGACGGCGACTGTGCGGGGCATGCGGCGTATTCGGCTTATTCGGGGTATTCGGGGCTTGTTCATGGTCCCAGCGGAACCCTGCGGGCTGCTTTGGGCCAGTTGAGGGCGTGTTGGGTGGGCCGTCCGTGTCGGGTACCGCCGGAACGGTCGACACGGCCCCGCGCCCCTGACGGGGCGCTCAGCTGCGAGCGCGCTCAGAGCCCCTGCGGGAACGTGAAGAAGCGGTTCGGGTCGTACTGCTTCTTGACCGTCGCCAGGCGTGTGGCCGCGTCGCCGTAGTACGCCTTGCGCCAGTTCGTCAGTGCCGGGTCCGTGTAGTTCTGGTACGCCGCCCCCGACGCGTACGGCCGCATCGCCGCGTGGGCGGAATCCAGCCAGCCGCGGGCCGTGGAGCCGGACGTTCCGGCCTGCCAGGAGACGATGTACTGCGCGAGCATCCGGGAGCGCCGGTGCACGAACGCGGTGGCGGTCGGGTCGACGCGGTTGATCGCCCCGCCGAGCGCGGTCAGCGCGATGCTGCCGGCGCCCGAGGTGACGTTCTCCATCCTGGCGAACATGGCGCGGATGCCGACCGAGGAGATCGAGCGGTCGAAGAAGTCGGAGCGGGCCGCGTACGTCTCGCGCCCGAGCGCCCCCCGCGTGCTGCGCCCCGGGGTCGTGCCCGGCAGATGGCACATGGCGTCCTCGGCGAACGCCGAGCAGCCCGCGTACACCTCCATCGACTCCTCGTAGGAGCGGCGCTTGAGGGAGACGTTCGACGCGGGGCCGGGGCCGCCGGGGCCGTCGGCGAGGCGGTCGACGGCGTTCTGGAGCTCGCGGTACGTGCCGAGCGAGAACGCGGCGACCGAGATGGTCGGCCGGCCTCCGACGGCGTTCGCGATGTGACAGGACGACCAGATCTCGTCGGGCTGCGAGGGGCCCCACTCCTGCCAGGCCTTCAGGACGGCGGTGGCCTTCGACCAGGGCCAGGTCATGTACGCGGAGACGGCCTGCGGGGCGGGGTGCGTGCGGAAGCGGAGCTCGGTGACCACGCCGAAGTTGCCGTTGCCCGCGCCGCGCAGGGCCCAGAACAGGTCCTTGTTCTCGCTCTCGTCCGCGACGACCTGCTTGCCGTCCGCCGTGATCAGCGTGGCCTGGGTGAGGCTGTCGCAGGTCAGGCCGTAGGCGCGGGAGACGACGCCGTGGCCGCCGCCGAGGGTGAGGCCGGAGACGCCGACGGTGGGGCAGGAGCCGGCCGGGATGGTGACGCCCTTCGCGGCGAGCGCGCGGTACACGTCGATGAGCTTGGCGCCCGCGCCCACCACGGCCTCGCCCCCGGAGGCCCTGATCGCGGAGAGCTTGGACACGTCGAGGATCAGGCGGCCGTCGCCGGACGACCAGCCCGCGTACGAGTGGCCGCCGTTGCGGATCGAGACGGGGACGTGGTGGGCCCGTGCGTAGGCGAGCGTGGTGCGGATGTCGTCGGGGTGGGCGACGTAGGCGACGGCGGTCGGCTTCAGGCTGTCGAAGCGGGTGTTGTAGAGCTGGCGCGCGGCCGCCCACTTGGCCTGGCCGGGGGTGACGAGCGTGCCGTCGAGGTCCTTGGCGAGCGCCTTGAGGTTCGCCGCGGCGGTGGCGCTCGCGCTGGTGGTGCGGATGGGGGCGCCGGTGGTCGCGCCGGGCGTCGCCCGGCCGCCGCCGGCCCCCGCCGTGCCGGTGCTGCATGCCGTGGCCACGGCTGCCGTGACGGTGGCCGTGCCGACTGCGATGAACGTACGCCGATCCATGGACGCCTCCCGTTGCTTCCCGGGGTACGAGACGTCTTCGGGGAGCGCGGGGTTCCACGCCGGGCGGTCGGGTCAGGGGCGGGCGGCGTGCTCCTCGGCGTCGCTTCTCGCCTTCGAGCGGGCTCTGCGGGAGGGGCCGCGCCAGCCGCACGTGCAGCGGGCCATGCAGAAGCGGCCTTGTTCGGCCGTGGTCGTTCGGTGAGCTGCGGGGAGTTCGGACTGCTCGTGTGCCACAGCCCAACGGTACGCGTGACGGGCGCAGGCAATCGTCGTTATCCGGTCGACAGAGGGGCCGCGGACGCTCGGATTGACAGGGCTTGGGGGCAGACAGGCGATGGTGCAGCACGGACGCGCAGCACGGGCGGTCGCAGCGGCCGCGGCGGTCGGAGTGATGGGCCTCACCACGGGCTGTTCGCCCGCCGCCGAGGCGGACAACGAGAGCCCGGCCGACTCCGCCGCCGCCGTCCACGACGCGGCCGACCGCCTGGTCAGGGAGGGCAGTTCCAAGGCCCGTACGTCCATGGAGATGGCGAGCGGCGGTACCCGCGTCACGATCAGGGGCGAGGGCGTCTACGACTACCGGGCGCGCGTCGGGCAGTTGAAGGTGGTGCTCCCGCAGGATCCTTCCGGCGCCGAGGAGCACAGGCCCATCACCGAACTCCTCGCGCCCGGCGCCCTGTACATGAAGAACCGGGGTGCGGGGGTGCCTGCCGACAAGTGGGTGCGGGTCGACACGGCCACCATGTCGGACGGGAACCTGGTCACCGGCGGGGCCACGGATCCGCTGGCCGCCGCCGAACTGCTGCGGGGCGCGCGCAAGGTGACGTATGTGGGGGAGAGCAAGTTCGCCGGGACGGACGTGCGGCACTACCGCGGGACCGTCGACATGGCGGCCGCCGCCCACGCCGCCTCCCCCGCCAGCCGGCAGTCCCTGACGGCCGCGGCGAAAGGGTTCGCCAAGGACCAGGTGCCGTTCGACGTGTACCTCGACGACGAGGGCCGGATCAGGAAAGTGCGGCACCGGTTCAGCTTCGTGAATACGAAGGTGACGACTGCGGTGAAGGGGAACGGGAAGGGGCACGGCGGGAAGAGGGACGTCGTCGACGTGGCGTCCACCACTCTGCTCTACGGCTTCGGGGTCGCGGCGAATATCGAACTTCCCGACACAAAGGACATCTTCGCCGGGAAGATCGCCGAGAATTAGCCGTCCGGAAATGGTCCGTCCGTGCCATGCGCAGTGCGTAGGCCGCTCCCTACTCTAGGAAGCCGGTTACGGCTACGGCTTACGGCTGGAAGAGGTGATGAACGTGGCTCCGGTGGGCGGCACGGTGGTTCATGACTATGTCGCCCTCGCCGAGATCGAGCTGTGCGGTGAATTGATCATCGCGGCTTCGGCCGCGGGCGAGGACCGGCTCAGTGCGGACCGTATCGACGAGGTGCTGAGGGTCGCCGAGGAACGGTGGCCCCGGGAGCCCCGGGACGAGGATCCCGGGGAGTCCTGAACCCGTGAGGGGCGCGGCCGGTCGTCCGGCGCGCCCCGGCTCCGGGTCACGTTTCTCACAGGGGCAGGGCGCGCGGTGCGCGTCCCGGGCGTCTCACGTGCGCAGCATCCGCGCGATCGCCTTCGTCGCCTCCTCGACCTTCGCGTCGATCTCGTCGCCGCCCTTGACCGCCGCGTCGGCGACGCAGTGGCGCAGGTGCTCCTCGAGGAGCTGGAGCGCGAAGGACTGGAGGGCCTTGGTGGAAGCGGAGACCTGCGTGAGTATGTCGATGCAGTAGACGTCCTCGTCGACCATGCGCTGCAGGCCCCGGACCTGGCCCTCGATGCGGCGCAGGCGCTTGAGGTGCTCGGCCTTCTGGTGGTGGTATCCGTGGATTCCACGGTCGTGGTCCGTCACGGTCTCACCGTCGTGGTCGGCCACGATCTCGGTCGCTTCCGTGGTCATCGCGTCCTCCCGTTGTATACCCCTAGTGGGTATATGGTACCGAATTCCGAAGGTGTCCGACGGGTTCGCGGGACCCCGTGCTGACCACAGTGCCTGATGGGCGACACTGGTGTATTGCCGGTTAGCCGTGGCCGGATGATGCGCCTAGCATCAGCCTGACCGAATCCAAAGCACCCCGAGGACCCCACGTGCGCTTTCGTCTGACCCCCAGGGAGACGAGCTTCTACGACATGTTTGCCGCATCCGCGGACAACATCGTCACGGGCTCGAAACTCCTGATGGAACTGCTCGGGGCGGATTCCTCCGCCCGGGCCGAGATCGCGGAGCGGATGCGGGCAGCGGAACACGCCGGTGACGACGCCACCCACGCGATTTTCCATCAGCTGAACTCCTCGTTCATCACGCCCTTCGACCGCGAGGACATCTACAAGCTCGCGTCGTCCCTCGACGACATCATGGACTTCATGGAGGAGGCCGTCGACCTCGTCGTCCTCTACCAGGTCGAAGAGCTTCCCAAGGGTGTGGAGCAGCAGATCGAGGTTCTGGCGCGCGCGGCCGTGCTGACGGCCGAGGCCATGCCGAACCTGCGGACCATGGACAACCTCACCGAGTACTGGATCGAGGTCAACCGCCTCGAGAACCAGGCCGACCAGATCCACCGCAAGCTGCTCGCGCACCTCTTCAACGGCAAGTACGACGCCATGGAGGTCCTGAAGCTCAAGCAGATCGTGGATGTGCTCGAAGAGGCGGCGGATGCCTTCGAGCACGTGGCGAACACGGTGGAGACCATCGCCGTCAAGGAGTCCTGAGGCCTTCTCATGGACACCTTCGCACTGATCGTGACGATTGGCGTCGCGCTCGGATTCACGTATACGAACGGCTTTCACGACTCGGCGAACGCGATTGCCACGTCGGTCTCCACGCGTGCGCTGACGCCTCGGGCGGCGCTCGCGATGGCCGCGGTGATGAACCTCGCCGGTGCCTTCCTGGGCAGCGGTGTCGCCAAGACGGTGAGTGAGGGGATCATCGCCACGCCCGAGGGCAGCAAGGGGATGGGCATCCTCTTCGCCGCGCTCGTCGGCGCGATCATCTGGAACCTGGTCACCTGGTACTTCGGGCTGCCGTCCTCGTCGTCGCACGCGCTGTTCGGCGGCATGGTCGGCGCGGCGCTCGCCGGCGGGACGGCCGTCTACTGGTCCGGCGTGCTCGACAAGATCGTCATCCCGATGCTCACCTCGCCGGTGATCGGTCTGATCGTCGGCTATCTCGTCATGTGCCTGATCCTGTGGCTGTTCCGGCGGTCCAACCCGCACAAGGCCAAGCGCGGCTTCCGTATCGCGCAGACGGTGTCGGCCGCCGGCATGGCGCTCGGCCACGGTCTGCAGGACGCGCAGAAGACGATGGGCATCGTGGTGATGGCCCTCGTCATCTCCGGGCACGAGACCTACCGCGACCCGATCCCGGTCTGGGTCAAGCTCGTCTGCGCCCTGATGCTGTCGCTCGGTACGTACGCGGGTGGCTGGCGCATCATGCGGACCCTCGGGCGCAAGATCATCGAGCTGGACCCGCCGCAGGGTTTCGCGGCGGAGACGACCGGTGCGTCCATCATGTTCGGCTCGGCGTTCCTGTTCCACGCGCCGATCTCGACGACGCACGTCATCACCTCGGCGATCATGGGCGTGGGTGCCACCAAGCGCGTGAAGGCGGTCCGCTGGGGCGTCGCCAAGAACATCGTCCTCGGCTGGTTCATTACGATGCCGGCCGCGGCGCTGGTCGCGGCGGCGAGTTACTGGGTCGTGAATCTGGCGTTCGGCTAGTACGCAGTCTCCGTACGAAAAGAGGGCCCGCCCCCCGGGAGCCAGGGGGCGGGCCCTTTGCCTTGCGGTGGCACCGCCATGCAGCACCGCAAGGAGTCGGTGGTGGTGTCTAGCCGAAGCGGCCCGAGATGTAGTCCTCGGTGGCCTGGACCGACGGGTTGGAGAAGATCCGCTCGGTCTCGTCGATCTCGACGAGCCTGCCGGGCTGGCCGACCGCGGACAGGTTGAAGAACGCCGTGCGGTCCGAGACGCGGGCCGCCTGCTGCATGTTGTGCGTCACGATGACGATCGTGAAGCGCTCCTTGAGCTCGCCGATCAGGTCCTCGATGGCGAGGGTCGAGATCGGGTCGAGGGCCGAGCAGGGCTCGTCCATGAGGAGCACCTGGGGCTCGACCGCGATGGCGCGGGCGATGCACAGACGCTGCTGCTGGCCGCCGGAGAGGCCGGAGCCGGGCTTGTTGAGGCGGTCCTTGACCTCGTTCCAGAGGTTGGCGCCCTTGAGGGACTTCTCGACGACGTCGGCGAGCTCGCTCTTCTTGTACGAGCCGTTCAGGCGCAGGCCCGCCGCCACGTTGTCGAAGATCGACATGGTGGGGAACGGGTTCGGGCGCTGGAACACCATGCCGACCGTGCGGCGCACGGCGACCGGGTCGACGTGGGTGCCGTAGAGGTCCTCGTCGTCCAGGAGCACCTTGCCCTCGACGCGGCCACCGGGGGTGACCTCGTGCATGCGGTTCAGGGTGCGCAGGAACGTGGACTTGCCGCAGCCGGACGGGCCGATGAAGGCCGTCACCGAGCGGGGCTCCACGGTCATGGAGATGTCTTCGATCGCCTTGTGGGCGCTGTAGTAGGCGGTGAGTCCGCTTACGTCGATTCGCTTGGCCATGATGGTTACTTCACTTCCAGTACGTCGCTGATTGGCCGCGTCAGCGACCGGTCTTCGGGGCCTTCCAGCGGGCGATGCCGCGGGCCACCAGGTTCAGGATCATGATGAACGCGATGAGGACGAGAGCCGCCGCCCATGCGCGGTCGTACGCTGCCGGGCTGCCGCCGCTGTTCTGGTACTGCTGGTAGATGTACAGCGGCAGCGAGGACTGGGGTCCCTGGAACGGGTCCGTGTTGATGAGCGGGTTGCCCCAGACCAGCAGCAGCACCGGCGCGGTCTCACCGGCGATACGGGCGACGGCCAGCATCACACCGGTCGTGATGCCGCCGATCGACGTCGGCAGGACGACCTTGAGGATCGTGCGCCACTTCGGTACGCCGAGCGCGAGGGAGGCCTCGCGCAGCTCGTTCGGGACGAGCTTGAGCATTTCCTCGGTGGAGCGGACGACGACCGGGATCATCAGGATGGAAAGGGCCATCGACCCGGCGAAGCCGGAGTAGCTGAAGCCGAGGATCAGGATCCAGAAGCTGAGGATGAACAGGCCCGCGACGATCGACGGGATGCCCGTCATGACGTCGACGAAGAAGGTGACCGCCTTGGCGAGCTTGCCCCGGCCGTATTCGACCAGGTAGATCGCGGTGAGCAGGCCGATCGGCACGGAGATCAGGGTGGCGAGGCCGACCTGCTCCAGGGTGCCCATGATGGCGTGGTAGATGCCGCCGCCCGGCTCGTAGTCGGTGACGACGCCCATCGAGTGCGTCAGGAAGAAGCCGTCGAGGACCTTCACGCCGCGCGAGACGGTCTCCCAGATCAGGGAGACCAGCGGGATCACGGCGAGGATGAACGCGACCCACACGACGCTGGTCGCGACGCGGTCCTTGGCCTGGCGCTTGCCCTCGACGGCGGTGGCGATGCCGAACGTGCCGAGCACGAACAGGACCGCGGCGATCAGACCCCACTGGATCCGGCTGTCGAGTCCGGCGCCCAGGCCGATCGCGCAGCCGATCGCTACGGCGCCGACGGCGATGGCGTACGGGGACCAGCGCGGCAGGCGCGCGGCGCTCAGCGAGTTGGTGCCGGGGGCCGGCGGGGTGATGGTTGCGTGGCTCATGCGTTGGCCCCCGAGTACTCCTTGCGGCGGGCGATGATCGCGCGGGCCGCGCCGTTCACGACCAGCGTGATGATGAACAGGACCAGGCCGGAGGCGATGAGCGCGTCACGGCCCTGCTCGGTGGCCTCGCTGAACTTCGCGGCGATGTTCTGCGCGAAGGTGCCCCCGCCCGGGTCGAGCAGGCTGGCGTTGATCTCGAAGCTGGGGGAGAGGACCGTCGCGACGGCCATGGTCTCGCCGAGTGCGCGACCGAGGCCGAGCATCGAGGCGGAGATGACGCCGGAGCGGCCGAAGGGGATCACCGACATGCGGATGACCTCCCAGCGGGTGGCGCCGAGCGCGAGTGCGGCCTCCTGGTGCATCAGGGGCGCCTGCCGGAAGACCTCACGGCTGACGTTCGTGATGATCGGGAGGATCATGATCGCGAGCAGGATGCCGACGGCGAGGAGGGTGCGCGGGGCGCCGCCCTGCCACTCGAAGATGCCGGTCCAGCCGAAGTAGTCGTCGAGCCAGCTGTAGAAGCCGGTGAGGTGCGGCACCAGGAAGAGGGCGCCCCACAGGCCGTACACGATGGACGGTACGGCGGCGAGCAGGTCGATGACGTACGCGATCGTGCCGCCGATCTTCTTCGGCGCGTAGTGCGTGATGAACAGCGCGATACCGACGGCGATCGGGACGGCGATCACCATGGCGATGACCGAGGAGACGATCGTGCCGAAGGCGAGGACCGCGATGCCGAAGACCGGCGGGGTCGCGTTGGCGTTCCACTCGAAGGTCGTGAGGAAGTTGCCGTCGTTCTTGGACAGCACCATCGAGGCGCGGTAGGTGAGGAAGACCGCGATGGCGGCCATGATCACCAGAAGCAGGATGCCGGAGCCGCGCGAGAGACCGAGGAAGATCCGGTCACCGGGGCGGGTGGCGCCGCGGGCCGCGCGCTTCTGCAGCGCGGGCGGGTCGGCTGGAGTGGGTGGAGCAGTCGTCTTCGTGGATATATCCATGGGGTTCTCCGGTCTGCGGAGCCGCGGTCGGGCGGCTCCAGGCGGCGGTGCACCGGACGGTGCGGCCCGCCCCCGGTCGGGGACGGGCCGCACACTGGGTCAGCTCAGGCTCGCGACGGTCTCGCGGACCTTGGCGTTGATCTCGGCGGGGATGGGCGCGTAACCGAGGGCCGCCAGGGAGTCCTGGCCGTCCTGGCTCGCGATGTAGGTGAGGAAGGACTTGGTGGCCTTGAAGGTGTCGGCCTTGTTGCCCTTGTCGCAGACGATCTCGTAGGTGACGAGGGTGATCGGGTAGGCGCCGTCGGCCTTCGTCGCGTAGTTCAGCTCGAGGGCGAGGTCCTTGCCGGTGCCCACGGTCTTGGCCTCGGAGATCGCCTTGGTGGCGTTCTCGACGGTGGCCTTGACCGGCGCGGAGGCGCCCGTGTCGAGGTCGACCGTCTTGATGCCGTCCTTGGCGTAGGAGAGCTCGAAGTAGGAGATCGCGCCGGCGGTCTGCTTGACCTGCTGGGCGAGGCCGGAGGAGCCCTGCGCCGACTGGCCGCCCTTGGCCTGCCAGGCCTTGCCGCCCGAGTACTTCCAGTCCGCCGGGGAGGCGGCCTTGAGGTACTTGGTGAAGTTGTCCGTGGTGCCGGACTCGTCCGAGCGGTGGAACGCCTGGATCTTGGTCTTGGGCAGCTTCGCCTTGGGGTTCAGCTTGGCGATGGCCGGGTCGTCCCAGGTGCTGATCTTGCCGTCGAAGATCTGGGCGAGGGTCTTGGCGTCCAGGACCAGGTTGTCGACGCCCGGGACGTTGTAACCGACCGCGATCGGGCCGCCGACCATCGGGAGGTCGATGCCCTGGCCGCCGTTGCAGACCTTCTTGGAGGCGGCGACCTCTTCGGGCTTCAGCGCGGAGTCCGAGCCGGCGAAGGCGACCTGGCCCTGGGTGAACGCCGTGACACCGGCGCCCGAACCCTCGGGCTTGTAGTTGATCTGAACGTCCTTGCACTCGGCGGTGTACGCCTTGACCCAGGCCTGGATGGCGTTGGCCTGCGCGGAGGAACCGTTCGCGAGGAGCTGGCCCTTGGCGTCGTCGCATTTGATGCTGCCGGCCTTGGCGGCGGGCGCGCTGCTGCTGTCGCCGCCCTTGCTCGTGTCGTCCGAGCCGCACGCCGTGAGGGCCAGGGCGCCGGAGACGGCGATGGCGCCGAGGGAGAGGGCGCGGAGCCGGTTCTTGCGCTGAAGCTTCACTTTCGGATGTTCCTTCCAGGAGCCGCCGGTCGGAGATCCGGGACGGCGTGCGAAGTCTGTTCGTTCCAGGTAGGCGGTGCGGTGTTCGCCCTTGTGGGCGACTCGCACCGGGTAAGGCCGAAATTAGGCAGGACAGGTGAAGCGACCGATGGGCATGAGTGAACGGCGGGTGAACCTCGGCGGTCGGTGCGGTGAGGTAATGTGTGACGTTTCGTGACAGCGCGGATACTTATTGCGACTATGCCAGGTGGAGGGCGTTGAGCAGCGCGTCGATGAGCGTCTTGTCGCGGGGTTGGGTCAGACGGTGACGGGCGGCGGCCGGGGCGAGCCAGGCGACGCGGTCGACCTCGCGGTTCGGCGTGAATCCGCCGTCCGTCGCCTCGGCGGCCCAGTAGTCGACCCGCTTGGGCCGGCCCCTCGCGATGTAGCGGGCGGTGGGGAGGCGGGCGCCGGGAGCGCACTGGAAGCCGGTCTCCTCCGCCACCTCGCGCAGCGCGGCCGCGAGGGCCTCTTCGCCGCGCTTCAGCTTGCCCTTGGGGTGAGACCAGTCGTCGTACTTGGGCCGGTGGACGAGGCAGATCTCAATGGGGGCCTCCCCCGCTCGATCGAAGGTGAGAGCTTGGGGAACGTGGTCATATGAGGAGCGGCGCCACAGCACGCAGCCGGCCGCGCGGATTGTGTCGTCGCCGCTGCTCATGTGGTGTGGACCGTCTCCTTCAGCCAGGCCCGCTGGAAGGCGAAACGGGCCGCTTCCACCTCGTGGCGCTGGTCGGCGTGCAGGACGCCGAGCGCGTAGGCCGTCGCCGGGGCGATGCGCGGGGTGCGGGCCGCCTGGGCCGCGGCGGCCGCGGCCTCGGCGGCGTCCCGGTGCCGGTCGAGCGCGGCGGCCGCCTCGGTCTCCGCGTCGGCCGGCCCGCCGCCGGGTCCGCACGGCACGACCTCCCGGGCATAGCGGTGCAGCCGCAGCAGGAGGCGTACGTGGTGCCAGGGCGCGTCCTGGGACGGAGGCGCCGTGTCGGCGGTGAGGCCCTGGACGAGGGCCTCCGCGTTGTAGGGGTGGCCCGCCCGGTGGAGGGGGAGCGCGGCGACGGCCTCGGCGAGGCGGGACTCCGCGGTGGCGGCCAGCGCGTCGAGGTCGGCCGGGGCGGCGCGCAGCGGGACCTCGCTGGCGAGTACGGCGACGTTGTCCGCGACCGCGTGGAAGCGGGACGAGCCGAGTGCTTGCAGCGCCGTCGAGTGGGCCCGGGTCCGGGCGAGGGTGAGCTGGCGCTCGAGGAGGGCGCCCGCCTTCGCCGCGCCCACGGTCAGATTCCCCGAGGCCGTGTTCTCGCCCCGCGCCAGCTGGGCCGTGCCCACCCGCGCGGCGAGAGCCGCGGGGGCCTGGGCCGGGACCGCGTGCGCGCCGGAGAGCCGGTGCAGCGCGGACAGCAGGCGCTCCAGGCGGCCCGCGTACGCGTGTTCCTGCGCCAACGTGCCCGACAGCCACGCCAGTTCGGGGCGCAGCGCGTCGGACCACTCGGGGTCGAGGAGGGGACGGAACGTGTGGAGCGTGCCGCTGATGCGGCGGGCCGAGCGGCGCAGGGCGCGCGCCGCGTCGGCCGCCTCCTCGGCGGTTCCCCCGGGTGCGGCGCCGCCGCTCTCGCGGTGCTGCCGCAGGGAGCGCAGGAACTCCGTGGCCTGCTCGCGCAGGTGGGCCGCGACGACCTCGCCCGCGGAACCCTCCGCTCCCGTTGTCTCAAGGTGTTGCTGTGCCACGCCGGCGCCTCCGGGCGTCTATGAGCATCTCCTGTACGTTCCGCAGGGGCCGGCCCTCCGCGTCCTTGGCGTGCCGGACCCAGTTCCCGTCCGGACCCAGATGCCAGGAGGCGGTGGTGTCGGACATCCCCGTCTCCAGGAGCCGGTTCAGGGCGCCGCGGTGGGCCGGGTCGGAGACCCGGACCAGGGCCTCGATGCGGCGGTCGAGGTTGCGGTGCATCATGTCCGCGCTGCCGAACCAGACCTCGGGCTCGCCGCCGTTGCCGAAGGCGAAGACCCGGGAGTGCTCCAGGAAGCGGCCGAGCACGGACCGTACGCGGATGTTCTCCGACAGGCCCGCGACGCCGGGCCGCACGGCGCAGATGCCGCGGACCCACACGTCGACGGGTACGCCGGCCTGCGCCGCCCGGTACATCGCGTCGATGACGGCCTCGTCGACCATCGAGTTGACCTTGAAGCGGACGTAGGCGGGGCGGCCGGCGCGGTGGTGCTGGACCTCGTTGTTGATCCTCGAGATGAGGCCGTCGCGCAGGGACTTGGGGGCGACGAGGAGACGGCGGTACGTCTCGCGGCGCGAGTAGCCCGACAGCCGGTTGAAGAGGTCGGAGAGGTCGGCGCCCACCTGCGAGTCGGCGGTGAGCAGGCCCAGGTCCTCGTAGAGACGGGCCGTCTTCGGGTGGTAGTTGCCCGTGCCGACGTGGCAGTAGCGGCGCAGGGTGTCGCCCTCCTGGCGCACGACGAGCGACAGCTTGCAGTGCGTCTTCAGGCCGACGAGGCCGTAGACGACATGGCAGCCGGCCTCCTCCAGCTTGCGCGCCCACTTGATGTTGGCCTGTTCGTCGAAGCGGGCCTTGATCTCGACGAGGACGAGGACCTGCTTGCCGGACTCCGCGGCGTCTATCAGCGCGTCGACGATCGGCGAGTCGCCCGAGGTCCGGTACAGCGTCTGCTTGATCGCGAGGACGTCCGGATCCGAGGCGGCCTGCTCCAGGAACGCCTGCACGGACGTGGAGAACGAGTCGTACGGGTGGTGGAGCAGCACGTCCCGCTCGCGCAGGGCCGCGAAGATGTCGGGCGCGGACGCGGACTCGACCTCGGCCAGGTCGCGGTGGGTGCCCGCGATGAACTTGGGGTACTTCAGCTCGGGCCGGTCGAGGCTCGAGATGCCGAAGAGGCCCGTGAGGTCCAGGGGGCCCGGCAGCGGGTACACCTCGGACTCGCTGATCTTCAGCTCGCGCACGAGGAGATCGAGGACGTATCGGTCGATGGTCTCCTCGACCTCGAGCCGCACCGGCGGGCCGAAGCGGCGCCGCATGAGCTCCTTCTCCAGCGCCTTGAGGAGGTTCTCCGCGTCGTCCTCCTCGACCTCCAGGTCCTCGTTCCGGGTCAGCCGGAACATGTGGTGCTCCAGGACCTCCATGCCGGGGAACAGTTCGCCCAGGTGCTTGGGCGCCGAGATGACGTCCTCGATGGGGACGTAGCGCTGCGGCGAGGCCTCGAGGAAGCGGGAGAGCAGCGGCGGCACCTTGACGCGCGCGAAGTGGCGGTGGCCGGAGACCGGGTTGCGCACGACGACGGCGAGGTTCAGGGACAGGCCGGAGATGTAGGGGAACGGGTGCGCGGGGTCCACGGCCAGCGGGGTGAGCACGGGGAAGATCTGCTGCTTGAACAGCGTGAAGAGCCGGGACTGCTCCTTGTCGGTGAGCTCCTCCCAGCGCACCACGTGGATGCCCTCGTCGGCGAGCGCGGGGGCGACGTCCTCCTGGTAGCAGGCGGCGTGCCGGGCCATGAGCTCGCGCGAGCGGTTCCAGATCAGCTCGAGGACCTCGCGGGGCTGGAGCCCTGAGGCCGAACGGGTGGCGACGCCCGTCGCGATACGGCGCTTGAGACCGGCCACCCGGACCATGAAGAACTCGTCCAGGTTGGACGCGAAGATCGCCAGGAAGTTCGCCCGCTCCAGGAGGGGGGTGTCCGGGTCCTCGGCCAGTTCGAGTACGCGCTCGTTGAACGCGAGCCAGCTGCGCTCCCGGTCCAGGAAGCGGCCCTGGGGCAGCTCGGCGCTGTAGTCCTCGAACTCGTCGGGGTCGGCGTCGATGTCGGCCGTGAGCTCGGGGAGGTCGGGCTTGAAGTCATTGCCTGCGACGGGGTGCGGGCGGTGCGCGGCTATGGAGCCGACGGACGGCTGCGCCTGCCGGTCGGAGGCCTGGTCCTGGGCGTTCTGCTGGCTCATGGACCCATTCTTCCGCGCCTGGACCACGATGGGCGCGTCGGAGAGCGCGGGCGTGAGGCGGAGTCTCCCGTTCGGGTTCGGGGAGCGCTCCGCCGGTACCCCGGTGGGGTCGGGCGCGGCGGGCTGCATTCTGTGAGGGTGGCAAGCCCGTCTGAATGGTTGGTTACGGCGACATGACGTGCGGGGCATGGCGGGGCGTCCCGGGGACGTCCACAGACGCCCCGGCATGCCCCGCGGTCGCCTACGGTCGCAGATTCCTGCGCAGGAGGGCGAACACCGCCGTCACCGTGAGTGCCGTCAGGCCGAGGAGGATGCCCGTTTCGACGAGCTGGAGCGGCCAGAAGTGGGAGGACGGCTGGAATTCACGGTAGAAGCCGGTGATGTCGTGCTGGGCCAGGCAGCCCTTGTCCCCGACGCACAGCGGGTCCGCGATGTGGGCGCCGCTCCCGGTGACCGCGCCCTCGTCGAGGAAGAGGCCGGTGAAGCCCCGGTAGCCCTCGCGGACATTCCCGGTGACGGTGACGGGGGGCCACAGGCGCCCGCGGATTTCGCCGAGCGCGGTGATCACGATGCCGTAGAGGGCGAGTGAGACGCACATCGACGTGATCACGCGCCGGGAGATGAACGCCACGAGTGCGCCGAGGGCCAGGCCGAGCAGCGGGAGCGCGACGGCGGTCGGGCCCAGGGAGCCGTAGACGCCGTTGGTGAACCACTGGTTGTCGGGCAGGCCGCTCGCCCCCGAGGCGACCAGGCGGCGCAGCGCCACGAGGATGCCGGTGCCCACGACGAGGAACGCGGCGGGCGCGGCGAGCTTCGCCGCCAGCCAGCGGGCCGGGGGGACGGACTGCGTCCAGGCGAGGGCGGCCGTGCCGCGCTCCAGCTCACGGCCGATGAGCGTTCCGCCCGCGAAGGCGGCGGCGATCGCGGGCACGATCGTGATCAGGCTCGTGGTGAGCCCGAGCAGGCTGGTGTACGTGCCGGCGCCCGGGCCCGTGGCGGTGCAGGCGTTCATGACGCCCGCGACGCACCTGCCCGTGATGTGCCATCCGGAGCTGCCAGGTCCCCACAGCCACAGCAGCATCGCGGCGGTGATCGCGACGTACGCGACCCACACCCACAGGGCGAGCCGGTGCAGCCGCAGGACCGTCCAGGTCAGCCCGGTCGACGGGGAGAAGGTGGCGGTGCTCATGCTGCGGTCTCCTTCTTCGGCCGGTGGGTGTTCTTCGGCTGGTACCGGCGCAGGACGAGGAACGCGCCGACGACGGCGAGCGCGGTCAGGGCGAGCAGGATGCCCGTCTCCGTGAGCTGGCGGGGCCAGTAGTCGGGCGAGTGGAGGTAGGTGCGGGTGAAGCCGGTGATGTCGTGGCGGTCGAGGCACTTCTGGCTCAGGTAGCAGCCGGGGTCCGGGACCCTGGCGCCCGAGGACGTGATCGCCTTGCTGTACACGGGCAGTTCGGGCTGCAGGCGCGAGAACGGTGAGTGCTGGAACGGCCAGTTGTTGCCGCGCAGCGCGCCGGCCAGGAACTGCACCACGCCGGCGACCACGAGGGCGGGCAGTGTGCGGCGCAGGACAAGGGCGGTGAGGACGCCGACCGCGAGGCCGAACAGGGCGCTCGCCACGGTGGCGGGGCCGAGCGAGAAGTAGAACGAGCGGGGGCCGATGCCCGCCACAAGCAGATGGTTGTGCGCGTTCCACACCAGCCGGTACAGGACGACGAGCAGGCCCGTGCCGAGCGTGATGAACACCGCGGGCACGGCCAGCTTCGCGGCGAGCCAGCGGGCGGGGGACACGGACTGGGTCCACGCCAGCGTGGCCGTCCCCTGCTCCAGTTCGCGCGCGATCAGCGGTCCCGTCGCGAAGAGGGCTATGGCGAACGACGCGAAGCCGATCAGCGCGGACATGCCGTAGAAGCGGTGGTCGAACGAGCCGCCGAGACCGAAGAACGAGAATCCGCCGGTGTAGGCGTTCTCCTGCGCACCGCTGTAGCCGAACGTTTCGAACGCCTTCTGCGCGGCATGCGCGCCGGGGCCCCACAGCCACAGCAGCAGGGCCGCCGTGATGGCGATGTACGCGGTCCACACCCACAGCGCGGTGCGGTGCAGGCGCAGCACGGTCCACACGAGGCCGTCGGGGCCGGGCATGCGGCGCCGGGCGGGGCTTTGGGCGGGGCGTTCAAGGGCCGGGGTCGTGGAGGTCACGCCGTCACCGCCACGGCGGACGCGGTCGTGCCCGGGGTGATCAGCGCCGGGGCGCCGGGGTTGCGCAGATGGGCGAGGATCAGCTCCTCCATGGACGGTTCCTGCGCCTCCCACGCGCTGTCGAGCGGTCCTTCGCGGCGGATCAGGGCGGTGAGCCCGCGGCCGGCGGCGCGGGACTCGATCACGGTGTGCGGGGCGAGATCGGCGGCGGTGCCGCGCCCGGTGACCAGGCTGTGCGCGGCCGTCAGGTCGTCGATGCCGCCGCCGAGCCGGATGTGCCCGCCGCCCAGGAGCAGCAAGTGGTCGCAGGCGTCGGTCAGTTCGGCGACGATGTGCGACGACATCAGGATGGTGGTGCCGTGTTCGGCGGCGTCCGCCATCAGCGTGCCCATCAGCTCGTGGCGGGCCAGCGGGTCGAGGTCCGCCATCGGCTCGTCGAGGAGCATCAGACGGGGGCGCTTGCCGAGCGCGAGGGCGAGCGCGACGCGGGTGCGCTGCCCGCCGGAGAGCGAGCGGACCCGGCCCCGGGGATCGAGGTCGCCCTGCTCGATGATCGTGCCGGCGTACGCGGCGTCCCAGTGGTCCGGGTTCAGTTCGGCGCCCATGCGCAGGGTGTCCGCGATGGAGAGCTGCGGGTACAGCGGCTTGTCCTGCGAGAGGTAGGCGACGCGGTCGCGGTGCGCGCCGGGGGCGGCGCCGAGGACCGTGAGGTGCCCCGAGCTGGGGCGCAGGAGCCCGGCGGCGATGGCGAGGAGGGTGGACTTTCCCGCGCCGTTGGGCCCGACCAGGGCGCTGATCCGCCCGGCGGGCAGCCGGAAGGAGCACATGTCGAGGGCGGTCCGGCCATGGCGGCCGTAACGCTTGCCGAGCCCTGTCGCCTCGATGGCGACGGCCGGGGTGGTGCTGGTGGAACTCACAGGTCCCCCTTCGGGAAGTTTTCGTCCAGTACGGCGCCGAACAGGGCGGCCGCGTCCTCGCGGTCGAGGCCCGCGGCGCGGGCGCGGCGGGCCCAGTCCGCGAGTTCGGCCCGCAGCGGGGAGTCGGCCGGGGCCGCCGCGCCGAGCGTCCTGCGGACGAACGTGCCGAGACCGCGGCGGGCCTCGACCAGGCCCTCGCGCTCCAGCTCGCGGTACGCCTTGAGCACGGTGTTCGGGTTGATCGCGGTGGCTTCGACGACCTCGCGGGCCGTGGGCAGCTTGTCGCCGGGCTCCAGCAGACCGAGGCGCAGGGCCTGCTGGGTCTGCTGGACGATCTGCAGATAGGTGGCGACGCCGCTGCGCCGGTCGATCCGGTACTCGACCACGTTCTTCAACACCACCCTTTCACTAATCAAGTAGTGAAAGGGTGGTGCAAGAGAGGGGCAGTGTCAAGTGACGACTGCCCCTCGGGTGCTGCTGATCTGTGTTCTGTTGTTCTGCGACCGGCTACGACTCCGTGCGGTACATCAGGTCCGTCTCGTGCGTGACGAAGCCGAGGCGCTCGTAGACCGTGACCGCCGGCTTGTTGTCGGCGTCCACGTAGAGCATCGCCGTCGGCATGCCCGACGCCGCCAGGTGCCGCAGGCCCACCGCCGTGAGCGCCTTGCCGAGGCCGCCGCCCTGGTTGCCGGGCGCGACCCCGACGACGTACACCTCGCCGAGCTGCTCCTCCGCGTGGACCTTGGTCCAGTGGAAGCCGACGACCTCGCCGTCGTCCTCCCGTACGGCGAGGAAGAAGCCGGCCGGGTCGAACCAGGGCTCGGCCTTGCGGTCGTCCAGGTCGCGCTGGGTCAGCGAGCCCTGCTCGGGGTGGTGGGCGAACGCCGCCGCGTTGACCGCGAGCCAGGCCGCGTCGTCCTCGCCGGGCACGAAGGTCCGGATGATGATGCCCTCGGGCAGCACCGGCTCGGCGAGCGGGGGCCCCTCGGCCAACGGGCGCCGCATCTGGCGCAGTTCACGGAACAGGGTCAGGCCGAGTACCTGCGAGAGGTGCCGGGCCGCCGAGTGGCCGCCGTGCGCCCAGACCCGCAGCCGCTTGCCGGACGCGCCGAGCAGCGCCGAGCCGAGCGCACGGCCGTGCCCGTGCCCGCGGTGCGCGGGGTGCACGACCAGCTCGGCGGCCGGCGCCTCGATCGGGTCGGTGTCCTCCAGCTGGCCGTACCCGATCAGCTTGCCGTCGACGGTCAGCAGGAAGTGGCGCACGCCTTCCCTGGGGCCGCCGCGCAGCTGCAGCCTGCCCTGCTCCGACACCGCCTGCTGCCCGTCGGCACGGGCGGCGTCCGAGAGGATCTCCAGGACGGCTTCCGCCTGGTCGGGAGTGAGGGCGGTGAGCGTCTCGATCTGGCGGTCGGGGGCGGTGGGCACGGCATCGCTGGTCATGCACAAGAGGGTACGGCGACAGGCCCGCGCCGGGCTTGCTGCCGGGTGATGGCAATCAGCTCGTAACCGGCAAACCCCTGTCGTGCTACGCGCGTTGACCCTAGGCTGCCGACTTGTTCACGACACACCGCCGCCACCTCCGTCTCACAGCACCCACACAGGGGGACGTATCCATGACTCCGCTGACACCGCACAGGACCAGACGCCGCGCCGCCTCGCGGATACTCGCCGCGGCGGCCGGGTTCGCCACCGTCGGCGCGCTCGTCGCGGCGCTGCCCGCGAACGCCACACAGGACCGGCACCACGGGGGCGAGGGCGGTCGCACGGTCGACGTGCAGCTGCTCTCCTTCAACGACTTCCACGGCAACCTGGAGCCGCCGGCCGGCTCGTCGGGCCAGGTCACGGAGAACCTGCCGGACGGCACCACGAGGAAGGTCGACGCGGGCGGCGTCGAGTACCTCGCCACGTCCCTGCGGACCGCCAGGAAGGGTCACCCGTACAGCGTGACCGCCGCGGCCGGCGACCTGATCGGGGCCAGCCCGCTGCTGTCGGGGCTCTTCCACGACGAGCCCACCGTCGAGGCGATGAACAAGCTCGACCTGGACGTCACGAGCGTGGGCAACCACGAGTTCGACGAGGGCGCCACGGAACTGGCGCGCATGCAGAACGGCGGCTGCCACCCCAAGGACGGCTGTTTCGAGGACGGCAAGAAGTTCGAGGGCGCCGACTACCCCTACCTCGCCGCCAACGTGACGGACGAGAAGACCGGCAAGCCGATCCTCGCCCCCTACTGGGTGTGGAAGCAGGGCGGCGTGAAGATCGGGTTCATCGGCGTGACCCTTGAGGGCACCCCCGGCATCGTCTCCGCGGACGGCGTCAAGGGCCTGAAGTTCCACGACGAGATCGAGACCGTCAACAAGTACGCCGAGATCCTCGACAAGCAGGGCGTGAAGTCGATCGTCACGCTCATCCACGAGGGCGGTGTGCCGGCCTCCGGCTCGTACAACTACGACTGCGACTCCCCGAGCGGCGGCGCCGGCATCTCGGGCCCGATCGTCGACATCGCCAAGGGCATCTCGCCGAAGGTCGACGCGCTGGTCACCGGCCACACGCACAACGCGTACGTCTGCACGATCCCCGACCCGTCCGGCAAGCCCCGCATGGTCACTTCGGCGTCCTCGTACGGGAAGCTCTACACGGACACGACGCTGACGTACGACCGCCGCACCAAGGACGTCGTGCGTACGTCGGTGAAGTCGGCCAACCACGTGGTGAGCCGCACGCAGCCGAAGGCCGCGGACATGACCGCGCTCATCGGCCGCTGGAACAAGATGGCCGCGCCCGTCGCGAACCAGCCCGTCGGCTACATCTCGGCGGACATCCCGGGCCGCGGCGCCGCCTCGCCGGAGGCGCCGCTCGGCGATCTGATCGCGGACGCGCAGCTCGCGCACGCCAAGACCCTCGACCCGAAGACCTCGCTGGCCCTGATGAACCCCGGCGGCGTGCGCTCCGACCTCGTGTACAAGGCGAGCGGCAGCGAGGGCGACGGCGTCGTCACCTACGGCGAGGGCTTCACCGTGCAGCCCTTCAGCAACACCGTGAACCTGGCCGACCTGACCGGCGCGCAGGTCATCGCCGCGCTCCAGCAGCAGGTCAGCGGTTCCAACGAGGCCTCGCCCAAGATCCTCCAGCCGTCGGCGGGCCTGACGTACACGCTCGACATGACGAAGACGGGCGCGGCCCGGGTCGTCGTCGACTCCATCAGGCTGAACGGCGCCGCGATCGACCCGGCGGCGACCTACCGCGTCGCGATGAACTCGTTCCTCGCGGGCGGCGGCGACGGCTTCGCGGCGCTCGGCCAGGGCAAGAACCCGCTGGTCGGCAGCGACGACCTGAAGGCGTTCAACGACTATCTGAGCGCCAACTCGTCGGCGGCGTCGCCGATCGCGCCCCCGAAGGCGGACCGGATCACGATCGTGAAGTGACGTATCGCACGGCCGGGTTGGGGGCCTGAACCGTCCCTTACTGGGAGTAAAGCTCAGCGGTGGGGTCGGGACGTGTGGTGAAATCTCACGATGCGTTCCCCCCACCGCATAGCCACGTTCACGTCCGAGTCCGCCGAACTGTCTGATGGACGTACGGAGGAATCCGTTCCATCGGGCACTGTGCCGCACAACCCGTACGACGAGCTGGGAGCCCTCGCGGACAACCCGCTCGACGAGTTCCTCCACGAGGAGGACCCCGAGGCGGGCCCGGACGACCAGTCCTGGTCCAGGCCCAACCACCGCCGCGGCAGCCGCCGCCGCAACCGGTTCGCCGGGCTCTCGCTCGCCACGAAGGCCGTCGTCGGGATCCTCGTCCTCGCCGCCTTCGTCACCCTCGCGGACCGCTGGGCCCTCCTCTACGCCGAGCACCGCGCCGCCGGCCGGCTCAAGGACCAGCTGCACCTGAGCGCCGCGCCCGAGGTCGACATCGAGGGCTTCCCGTTCCTCACGCAGCTCGCCGACCGGCGCCTGGACGAGGTGAAGGTGACCGTCCCCGACGTCGCCGCGAGTCGCGTCTCCCTCGCCAAGGTCTCCGCGACCGTCCGCGACGTGACGATCGACGGCGACGGCCTCACCGATGTGCGCGGTGCCCGCATCGGCGGCATGACCGGCGAGGTCCTGCTCTCCTTCGACGACCTGAACCGCGAACTCGGCGCCTCCCAGGTCTCGTTCAGCGGACAGGGCCGCGACCGGGTCCTCGCGCGCGGCACGCTGCCCGTCGCCGGACACGACCTGAAGGTGCGCGCCGACGCCACGATCCGGCGCATCGGTGACACCGGCATCGCCACCGACATCGGCGGCATGCGGCTCGACATCGGCGACCTCGCCACGTACCGGCCCGGCACCCGCCCGTCCGAGGGCCTGCACCTGAGCCGCCGCTCGGTGACGCGCCTCGCGGCCGAGACCGCCAAGGCGAAGGCCCTGCTGTCCGTGCCGTCGCTCGTGCACCGGCTCGGCGTGCCCGACTCGGCGGTACGCGCGGCGCTGCGCAGCGACCGGCGCCTGAGCGAGCTCACCGGCTCACCGCGCTTCGTGCACCAGCTGATGTCCCTGAACCTGGTCGACCTCGCGCTCGCGCACCCGGCGCTCCTGAAGAAGTTCGGCCTCGACCCGGCGCTGCTCCAGGGCCTCACCCGGCTCACCCGCCCCGAACTCGCCGACCGCCTCTCCCTGGCGTTCCGGCTGCCGAAACTGCCGGGCGACGGGAGGGGCGACGTCCGGCTGAGCGGCGTGACGGTCGAGAAGGACGGGATCCGGGTCGGGCTCACGGGGGAGGGGCTGGGCTTCGAGCGCTAGGGGGTGTCCGGCGAGTCAGGGTCGGACACCCCCTAGGGCGCGTCCGGCGCGCCGTCGGGGACCTCCGGCGGAGGCGTCGGGGCGCCCGGCAGCTGCACCGTCGCGACCGTGCCGCCGCCCTCCGCGGCCCCGAGCTCGACGGTGCCGCCGCAGCTCTCCACCGTGCGCGCCACGATCGACAGGCCCAGACCCGAACCCGGCAGCGCCCGCGCGCTCTGCGAGCGCCAGAACCGGTCGAAGACGTACGGGAGTTCATCGGCCGGGATGCCGGGGCCGTGATCGCGCACGGTCAGCCGGCCGCGCATGAGGTGGACCTCGATCGTGCCCTCGGGCGGGCTGAACTTGACCGCGTTGTCGAGGAGGTTCACGATCGCGCGCTCCAGGGACGCGGGCTCGGCCCGCACGTACCAGGGCGCCAGCTCGGAGGTGATCGTCAGCTCGGGCCCGCGCAGCGCGGCGCGCTCCAGCGCGGTGCGGACCGTGTCGTGCAGGGCGACGACCTTGAGGGGCGCGTCGCCGGCCGCCAGGCCCGTACGGGACAGCTCCTGCAAGTCCCGGATGAGCGCGGCCAGTTCGGTCATCTGCGCCTTGAGCGAGGCCATCAGCGCCTTGCGGTCGTCCGGCGGGATCGCGCGGCCCGTCTCGTCGCTGCGGGTGAGCAGCTCGATGTTGGTGCGCATCGAGGTGAGGGGCGTGCGCAGCTCGTGCCCGGCGTCGGCGATGAGCTGCTGCTGGAGGTCGCGCGACGAGGCGAGCGAGGCGGTCATGGAGTTGAAGGACGCGGACAGCCGCGCGATCTCGTCGTCTCCCTCCACGGGGATGTGCACGGTGAGGTCTTCGGTACGGGCCACGTGTTCGACGGTGTCGGTGAGCTCGTCGACGGGCCGGAGCCCGGTGCGGGCGACCCACAGGCCGGCGGCGCCGGCGCCGACGACGCCGATTCCGGAGACGAGGAGGAGGACCAGGGCGAGTTCGTTGAGCGTGGACCGGGTGTCCCCGAGGGGGAGGGCGACGAGCAGCGCCGTTCCGGCGAGCACCGGCTGACCGGGGCCGCCGAGCACGACGGGGACGGTCACCACCCGGACCGGCTTTCCGTCGGTGTCCGTGCCGTTGCGGTAGGTCTCGACGCCCGGGTTGGGGTCTCGGGCCACGGACTTGTCGCTGCTGGTCACCTCCACCGTGCCGCTGGAATTGGGGAAGACGCAGGGGGTGCCGTCCGCCTTGATCAGCTGGGCGTAGGACGTGCTCCGCAGGGCGGTCGGGCGGGCGCTGGGCCGTTGACCGCAGTCCTGCAGGAGGCCGGTGACCTCGCCGGCCTGGAGCGTCTTGTCCGTCGAGTGCAGCTGGTCGTCCACCTCCGCGTACAGCTTCCCCCGCACGATCACCCAGCACGTGACCGAGACCGCGGCCACCGCGACGGCCACCGCCACCGCGACGAGCAGCGCGAGCCGCGACCGCAGAGGAAGCGCACGGACCCGCCTGATCACTCCGCGCCCCCGGCCCGCAGCACGTACCCCACACCCCGCACCGTGTGAACGAGCCGCGGCTCGCCGCCCGCCTCCGTCTTCCGGCGCAGGTACATCACGTACACGTCCAGGGAGTTGGAGCTCGGCTCGAAGTCGAAGCCCCAGACCGCCTTGAGGATCTGTTCACGGGTGAGGACCTGGCGCGGGTGGGCGAGGAACATCTCCAGGAGCGTGAACTCCGTGCGGGTCAGCTCGACGGTGCGCGCGCCGCGTGTGACCTCGCGGGTCGCGAGATCCATGCGCAGGTCGGCGAAGGACAGGACGTCACCGGCGTCGTCCGCCGGGCCCGCCGCCGAGGCGTAGGCGCTGCGCCGCAGCAGCGCCCGTACCCGCGCGAACAGCTCGTCCAGTTCGAACGGCTTGACCAGGTAGTCGTCGGCGCCCGCGTCGAGCCCGGTCACACGGTCGCCGACCGTGTCGCGGGCCGTCAGCATCAGGATCGGGGTCCGGGACCCCCCGGCCCGCAGCCGCCGGGCGGCCGTGAGGCCGTCCATGCGCGGCATCTGGATGTCGAGGACGACCAGGTCGGGCTGGTACGCGGCCGCCTTGTCGAGCGCGTCGGCGCCGTCGACCGCGACCTCCGTGCCGTACCCCTCGAAGGCGAGGCTGCGCCGCAGCGCCTCGCGGACGGCGGGTTCGTCGTCGACGATGAGAATGCGCTGGGGTTCGCGGTCGCCTTCGGCGGGGCTCATGGGCGGGCTTCCTCGGGGGTGCGGACGGTGGTGGGGGGCCGGTATCAGCCTCGCACGGTGGGGCTGCGGGCGGGCGCGGCGCGGCGGCGCGCGGCCGGGGTCAGCTGCCGGAGGTGCCCCCGCTGCGCAGCGAGTCGAGGTCGGCCTTGACGGTGTTGACGGGGATGGCGAAGCCGAGACCGACGCTGCCGGCGCCGGACGACCCGGACCCGCTGTCCGAACTGGCCGAGTACATCGCGGAGTTGATGCCGATGATGTTGCCGTTCATGTCGATGAGGGCGCCGCCGGAGTTGCCGGGGTTGAGGGAGGCGTCGGTCTGGAGGGCCTTGTACGTCGTCTTGGACGAGCCGGTGTCGCCGTTGAACTGCCGCCCGCCGAACTCGAACGGCCACTGGCCGTCGCTGCCGCCGCCCTGTTGCTGCTGCTGTTCCTCGTCCGTGGAGACGGTGACGTCGCGGTCGAGCGCGGAGACGATGCCGCTGGTGACGGTGCCGGTCAGGCCCTCGGGGGAGCCGATGGCGACGACCTCGTCGCCGACCCTCACGTTGTCGGAGTCGCCGAGGGACGCGGTCTTGAGGCCGGACGCGTTCTTCAGCTTGATGAGGGCGAGGTCCTTCTTGGCGTCGGTGCCGACGACGTCGGCGGTGTAGGTCTTGCCGTCGTTCGTCCGCACCTTGACCGTCGAGGCGCCCGAGACGACGTGGTTGTTGGTGACGATCTCGCCGTCGCTCGTGATGACGACGCCGGAGCCGGTCGAACTGCCCGCGTTCGAGGTCGCGCTGATCTCCACGATGGCGGGGCTGACGGCCTCGGCGACACCGGCGACGGTGCCCTTCTTGCTGGTCGGCACGACGCTCGCGCCGGCGCTGGTGGACGTGGAGTCCTTGCCGGTCAGCTCCTGGAAGGCGTACGCGGTGCCGCCGCCCACGGCCGCGGCGGCGATGGCGACCGCGGCGAGCAGCCCGAGCGGGCCTTTGACCCGCCGCCGGCGTGCGGGCGGCGCGAGGGAGCCCTCCGGTACCGGAGCGGGCCACATCGCCGAACCCGGGACGGCGTTCGCCGGCTGCGGCGGGTCGTACGCGGGCGGGGGCGGAAAGGCGCCGCCCGCCTCGGGGGTCCCCGGATACGAGGACTGCGAGTGCTGCTGCTGGCCCTGGGGGTACTCGCCGCTTCGGCGGAAGCTCTCGGTCATGGCAGTAAGCCTGTGCCGTGTACATGAGAGCCGCCTGAGCGTGCCCTGAGAGTCCCGCGAGAACCCTGTTTGCCCGAAATAAAGGCGCCCCTGGAAAACGGTGGGTTGACGGGGGGTGAGATGCGGGAGGGCGCCGGAACAACTCTCACCTGCCTGCTGTGAAGGCCGTGTGTTCAGGGGGCCGTGGGATCTACGATCCGTGCGCCGGAGGGGGGTCTGCGGCGATGCCTGGGGCTGAGCCCGATTCTTCGTGTGCTCTGTGCCCGGTACCGGCCGTGGTGTGCGTCGTCACGTCCCTTCTCGGGCCCTGAAGCCACTCTTCACACCAGGAGCCCTGAGTGATACCTGCCCTGCGCGACCGCTGGAGACGCCCCGTCACGGCGCTGTCCACGGCCGCTCTCGCGCTGGCGCTGAGCTGCGCCGGCGCCCTCGTGGCGCACCCCGCCACCGCGGCCGACGATCCGCCCGGACTGCCCGGCGCGAGCGTCGCCCGTACCGCGAATCCGGCCCCTTCCGCCTCCGACGCCGAACTGCGCAAGCGGGTCGTCGAGGCCGCGAAGACCCAGGCGACCCCGGAGACGACGCCCAACAGGACGCCGTTCATCATCGGCGGCACCGAGACGTCGATCTCCTCCGCGCCGTGGATGGTCCAGCTCTCGTACTACGACGCCGCGTCCGGCGACGGCTACTTCTGCGGCGGCACCCTCGTCGCCCCGAACAAGGTCCTCACCGCGGCGCACTGCGTCGCCGGTCTGGACTGGGTGAACAACGGCGCGGTGGTGGCCGGCACCGCCGGTCTGCTCGACAGCGCCCAGGGCACCGTCGCGGGCGTCTGGCGCCAGTGGAACCACCCGCGCTACAACGCCGACACCATCCAGAACGACATCGCGGTGCTCACCCTGGACCGTCCGCTGGAGGACCAGTGGGCGAAGGTGGTCCAGAGCAACGACACCGCCTCCTACAAGGCGGGCACCTCCGCCACCGTCTACGGCTGGGGCCTGACCTCCGGCGCCGAGGACGCCGACCTGTCGGCGACCCTGCGCAAGGCGACCCTGCCGATGGTCTCCGACTCCACCTGCAACAGCGCGATGCAGTCGGTCCTCGGCGAGGACGACTTCATCGAGGGCTCGATGTTCTGCGCGGGCACGCCGGCGACGGGCACCGACGAGGGCACCAAGAGCCCCTGCAGCGGTGACTCCGGCGGCCCGGTGGTCGTCGGCGGCCGCGTCGTCGGCATCGTCTCGTGGGGCGTCTCCGGCTGCACCGCGAAGGGCGCCTACCCCGTCTTCACGAAGGTCTCCTCGTACGTCTGGGCGGCCCAGCCGCGCATCGACGACACGGACCTGAGCTTCGACGGCCGGGCCGACCTGCTGGCGCGCACCCCCTCCGGGGGCCTGTTCGAGCAGGACAGCAAGGGCACCTCGCTCGCGACACGCGCCTACCAGAGCGCCGGCTGGCAGACCGCGAGCTGGGCCCTCCAGGCCGACCTGGACCGGGACTTCTTCCAGGACCTGATCATCCGCGACAGCACCGACGGCAAGCTGTACCGCAGCTACTACAACCACGCGTCGGACGACTTCGAGTGGATGCAGATCACCTCGGTGTGGGGCGGCTACAAGTCGTACGCCATCCCCGGGGACATGACCGGTGACTCCCGCCCCGACCTGGTCGCGGTGGACGCCGACGGCTCGACGTACCTCTACCCGGGCAAGGGCAACGGCGAGTTCTACGGCAAGGTCAAGGTCGTCGACAAGGCCTGGAAGGGCGTCAAGATCTTCGGCCACGGAGACCTGACCGGCGACGGCAAGGCGGACCTCCTGGTCCGCAACAGCTCCGGCGTCCTGTACCTCTACCGGGGCACACAGGTCGAGAAGACCCCGTTCGCCGCGCGCATCCAGGCGCGTACGGGCTGGAACTTCACCTCGTACGTGACGAGCGGCGACGTGACCGGCGACGGTATCGCCGACGTCATGGCCCGCGACTCGGGCGGCACGCTCTGGCTCTACCCGGGCACCAACAAGGCGTCCTCCGACGTCTTCGGCGCGCGCAAGAGCCTCGGCACCGGGTTCAACCAGTACAACCTGATGTTCTGAGCCCGTGTTCTGAGTGACACGCAGCACGCGCGCGTCGGTCCCGCGGTTCGGGGGCCGGCGCGCGTTTGTGTGCGGTCAGGGGCAGCCGCAGGACTGGCGGACGACCAGCCGCGAGGGGAACACCTTCAGGCGCTCACGCCGGGAGCCGGCGACGCGCAGCGAGTCGTCGAGGACGAGGTCGACGGCGGACCGCGCCATCGCCGAGCGGTCCGACGCGACCGTCGTCAGCGGCGGATCCGTCAGACCCGCCTCCTTCACGTCGTCGAACCCGGCGACGGCCAGCTCGCCCGGCACATCGATCCGCAGCTCGCGCGCGGCCCGCAGGATGCCGAAGGCCTGGTCGTCCGTGGAGCAGAAGATCGCCGGCGGCCGCTGGGGCCCGGCGAGCAGCTCGAGCCCGATCTTGTACGCGTCGTAGCGGTTGTACGGCGCCTCGAACAGCCGGCCCTCGGTGGGGAGACCCGCCTCGTGCATGGCCCGGCGCCAGCCCTCGACGTGGTCGGAGACCGGGTCGCCGACGGACGGCGTCTCGGCGGTGCCGCCGAGACAGGCGACGTACGCGTGGCCGTGCTCGAGGAGATGGCGGGTGGCGAGCTGGGCGCCGCCGATGTCGTCGATCACGACCGCGACGTCGTCGATCGCCTCGGGCCGCTCGTGCAGCAGGACCACGCGCGCGTCCCACGCCTCGATCTCGGCCGCGGCCAGATCGTTCAGGCCGTGGCTGACGAGGATGAGGCCGGACACCCGCATGCCGAGGAAGGCCCGCAGATAGTGGACCTCGCGCTCCTCGACGTAGTCGGAGTTGCCGACGAGGACCATCTTTCCGCGCTCGGACGCCGCCTGTTCGACGGCGTGCGCCATCTCCGCGAAGAACGGCTGGCGCGCGTCCGGCACGATCATGCCTATGAGGTCGGTCCGCCGCGACGCCATGGCCTGGGCGACCCGGTCGGGCCGGTACCCCAGCTCCTTGATCGCGGCGAGTACACGCTCGCGCGTGGCCGGGGCAACCGGCCTAGGTCCGTTGTTGATGACGTAGCTCACGACCGCGGTCGAAGTACCCGCCAGTCGCGCCACATCATCCCGAGTCACCTTGGCCACGCGCGGAGTCTACGCGGATGGACCTACCGCTGGGCAGGGCGTCCGGTGGCGGCCTGGTGAGTGCCCGCCCGGGGCTGCTCGACGGGCTCCGCCGCGGCCCGGGAATCGGCCCCGGAGTCCGTGGTGCCGGCCTTTTCCGCGGGTGCCGCGTGCGCCGTGTGCTCTGCGGGCTCCGGCTTCGGAGCGGCCGCCTTGGCCTTCGCCGCGTCCGCCGCCCGCTCGACCTTCTCCGGCGTCACGAAGCGGTAGCCGACGTTGCGCACGGTGCCGATCAGCGACTCGTGCTCGGGCCCGAGCTTCGCGCGCAGGCGCCGCACATGGACGTCGACGGTGCGGGTGCCGCCGAAGTAGTCGTAGCCCCACACCTCCTGGAGCAGCTGGGCGCGCGTGAAAACACGGCCCGGGTGCTGCGCGAGGTACTTGAGGAGCTCGAACTCCTTGAAGGTCAGGTCGAGGACCCGCCCCTTCAGCTTCGCGCTGTAGGTGGCCTCGTCGACCGACAGATCGCCGTTGCGGATCTCCATCGGGGAGTCGTCGGCGACGATCTGCTGGCGGCCCATCGCGAGCCGCAGCCGCGCCTCGACCTCGGCGGGTCCCGCCGTGTCGAGAAGTACGTCGTCGATGCCCCAGTCGGCGGTGACCGCCGCGAGGCCGCCCTCCGTCACGACGAGGACCAGCGGACAGCCGGGTCCGGTGGAGCGGAGAAGCTGGCACAGGCTGCGTACCTGCGGGAGGTCGCGGCGCCCGTCGATGAGGATGACGTCGGCACCGGGGGTGTCGACGAGTGCGGGGCCCTCGGCGGGGGCGACCCGCACGTTGTGCAGCAGCAGGCCGAGAGCGGGGAGCACCTCCGTCGACGGCTGAAGGGCATTGGTCAGGAGCAGCAGAGAACTCATCGCGCCCCACCTGCCTGGGTCGTCCTGCGGTCGTGCACGTTTCGCTCGCCCATAACGTCTGGTTCCTCCTCGGTCCCTGCGAGGACGTTTACGGCACTGCTTTGTATTGCTTCGTACTGCTTCGTACTGCTTTCGGCCCCGCGCCCTGGGGCCTTGTGCGCTGTGCGGTTCGCGTTCGTATACAACGCGGTCCGAAAGCACAAAAGGACCCGGGGGCTTCGCTGCCCGGATCCTCTGCCAAGGAGAATAGCCCACATGAGTACCGGTCGGGCAGGTCAGGACGCACGATCTTCTGTGCAGCGGAACACTGCGCGCTCACGGCGCGTGATGCTGCGCACGCGGGACGGTGTGCCGATCGAGGCCGCCTACGACCCCGGGCCGGGGCCCGCCGGGGGCCCGGTGATCGTGGTCGCGCACGGGTTCACGGGCGATCTGGAACGGCCGCATGTCCGGCGTGCGGCGGGGGTGTTCGCGCAGCGTGCCGCCGTGGTCACGTTCTCGTTCCGGGGGCACGGGCGGTCGGGCGGGCGGTCCACCGTCGGCGACCGGGAGGTACTCGACCTGGCGGCCGCCGTGGAGTGGGCGAGGTCACTCGGGCATGAACAGGTGGTGACGGTCGGATTCTCGATGGGCGGGTCCGTCGTCCTGCGGCACGCCGCGTTGCACAGGGGGCGCACGGAAGCGCGGTCCGACGCCGTCGTCGCGGTCAGTGCCCCGGCCCGCTGGTACTACCGGGGGACCGCGCCGATGCGGCGCCTGCACTGGCTGGTGACGCGGCCCGCCGGCCGGATCGTGGGCCGTGTCGGGCTCCGCACCCGCATTCACCCGCACGAGTGGGACCCGGTGCCGCTCTCGCCGGTCGAGTCCGTGCCGCTGATCGCGCCGACGCCGCTCCTGATCGTGCACGGCGACCGGGATCCGTACTTCCCCCTCGACCACCCGCGCATGCTGGCCTCGGCCGCGCCCGGCGGGGCCGAGCTGTGGCTGGAGCCGGGCATGGGCCATGCCGAGCACGCGGCGGACGACGGGCTCCTCGCGCGGATCGGTGGCTGGGCCACGGCATCATGGACGACGGCAACCGCCGAATAGACCGTAGGGAAGACCGCATGGGAGGAGCGCCGCACATGGCCAACGGAACCATCCGCTACTGGGCCGCGGCCAAGGCGGCCGCCGGTGTCGCCGAGGAGCCGTACGAGGCCGAGACGCTGGCCGACGCGCTGGAGGGCGTGCGTACGCGACACCCCGGTGACCTGGTGCGCGTCCTGCAGCGTTCCTCGTTCCTCATCGACGGTGACCCCGTCGGCAAGCGCGGGCATGAGACGGTACGGCTTGCCGAGGGCGGCACGGTCGAGGTGCTCCCGCCGTTCGCAGGAGGGTGACCGCGATGAGTGACGAGCCGTACGAAGACGAGTACGGGCAGCAGCAGCCGCCCCAGCAGACCCAGCACTGGCAGGGCCGGACCTGGGACACCCAGGCCCAGTCGGCGTACCCGCAGCCCCAGGGATTCGATCCCAACCAGGCCGCGTACGGGCAGGCCGAGTACGGCCAGGCCGTGTACGGGCAGGGTCCGGTGAGCCAGACCGGCGGTGAGCAGCACGCTTACGGCGACCAGCAGGCGTACGGCGGTGAGCAGCACTCCTACGGCGGTGAGCAGCAGGCTTACGGCTACGGGCAGGTGCCGTACGGGCAGGGGCCCGCGGTCCGGACGCCCGGTGGCCAGACTCCGCCGCCCGCGCATGCCGCGTACGGCCAGGCGCCCGGGGCCCCCGGTGCCGATCAGCAGACGCAGGTCTTCGGGACGGTGGCGGCGGCCCAGCCGCTGCCCGTGGCCGAGCCGGAGGCCGCCGGTTACGGGCCCGCCACCGTCACCGGCAACGCCCGCGTCACCGACGCGCAGCGCGCCCGTGCCGAGGGGCGGTCGCCGATCATAGAGCCGGGGATGCAGCCCGCCGCGCTGACCGCGCTGCTCGGGCTGCTGCTCGCGGGCGGCGCCGCGGTCGGCCAGTACGCGCTGCTCGTGCCGCTCGTGCTGCTCCAGGCCGTCACGGCCGCCGGCTGGTTCCGGCTCAACGGCATGTGGCCCGCCCGGCAGGGCATCGCGCTCGCCTTCGCGGGCGGCCTCGCCGCCGACGCCGCGCTGCTCGTCACCGGCCGGGAGCACGCGCCCGGCGCGATCCTCGGCACCCTCGGCGTGTGGGTCCTGCTCACCCTCGTCCTCCAGCTCCGCAGCCACGCGGCCCCGGACGAGCGCATGTACGGCCTGATGGCGACGGTCGCCTCCGCGGCGCTCGCCATCGTCGCGACCGGACACCTCGCGGCCGACCCGGACGCCGTGACCGTCGGCGCCGTGGCCGTCGCCGTCGCCGTCCTCGCGCGGGCGCTCCCGCTGCCGACGCCCGCCTCCGTGGCCGTCGCGCTGCTCGCCGCCGCGGGCGCCGGCATCGCCGCCGGCGGCATGACGGACATGGGATCGAAGGGCGCGCTCCTCGGCCTCGGCGCCGGTGTCTGCGCGCTGATCGGCCACCGCGTCGCGAGTTACGACTACCCGTCCCGCTTCGTGCACATGACGGCGGGCGTGGCCCTGCCGCTGGCCGCCGCGGCTCCGGCCGTCTATCTGCTCGGGCGGGTCGTGGGCTGAGCGTCCGGCGGGCGTACGGCCTGTCACAGCTGATCGACAAGAACCGGGCCGGGCCCCCTTCGCGGGGGTCCGGCCCGTACGCTCGCGATCAGGAACTGTCGTCCAGGGGGGAAACACCGGGCCATGCGTGCTCTGCGGATACTTCTGATCGTCGTCGTGATCCTGGGCGGCCTGTTCGTCATCGCCGACCGGGTCGCGGTGAACTACGCGGAGGGCGAGGCGGCCGACCGCGTGCGCACCAGCGAGGGCCTGGCCAGCACGCCCGACGTGTCCATCAACGGCTTCCCGTTCCTGACCCAGGCCGCGGGCGGCACCCTGGACGACGTGGAGATCGGCATCAAGGACTACGACGCGAAGAGCGGCGGCCAGTCGATCCGGATCGCCGATCTGAACGCCGAGATGCACGACGTTCGCTTCAACAGCAGCTTCAGCTCCGCCACCGCCGACTCGGCCACCGGCACCGCCCGCATCTCCTACGCCGAGCTGCTCAAGGCCGTCAAGAAGCAGGACGCCGCCCAGGTCGCCCCGGGTGTGACGGCCCAGATCGAGGGCCTGTCCTACGGCGGCGGCGACAAGGTCAAGGTCGCGATCACCGTGCACACGCCGGTGGGCACCCTGCACCCCACCGTCCTCAGTTCGGTCAAGGTCACCGACGGCAAGGTCTCGGCGCGTGCCGACAGCCTGCCCAAGGCCGGCGCGCTCGACCTGGCCGAGGGCCGGATCCGCGCCGTCACCGACTTCCAGCAGGCGATCGACGACCTGCCGGCCGGGATCGAGCTGGACCGGGTCGAGGCGGTCAAGGACGGCGTCGAGATCTCGGTGAAGGGTTCGAAACTCGACCTCGTCGGGTAGCAACCCGGGAACGGCGCGTCCGCACTGCGAGACGGCGCCGTCCGCACAGCAGCGACCGGCGGAGCCGCAGCGGCCCCGGAGCCCGGGGCGAGTGGCTCCGGGCCGCACTTATCTCGCATCGTGGACGATCGCGTCTCAGGATACGACACGCCGGTGACACGGCCGCCCGTGCGTACCTACGATCGGTGGCATGAAGCGACAGGCGGATCTCACGAAGCGGCGGGCAGTAGACCTGTGCCGCGTCGCCGCCATGCTCTGTCGCACCGCCTGAGCGGGACGGCAACTCCCGCTTCCCCAGGCCCCTTTGAGGCCTCCCCCCCCCCGCGCGCCTGATGCCGTCCCTGTCCGCATGCAGGGACCGTGCCCGCACTCCCGCACACCGCCGCAACTGCCCCGGAGGAGAAAAACATGAGCCGCAGCGACGTCCTGGTAGACGCCGACTGGGTCGAGGCGAACCTCGACAACCCGAAGGTCGTCATCGTCGAGGTCGACGAGGACGCTTCGGCGTACGACAAGAACCACATCAAGAACGCCGTCAAGGTCGACTGGCAGCAGGACCTCCAGGACCCGGTCCGCCGCGACTTCATCGACCAGGCCGGCTTCGAGAAGCTTCTGTCCTCGCGCGGCATCGCCAACGACGACACGGTCGTCCTCTACGGCGGCAACAACAACTGGTTCGCGTCCTACGCCTACTGGTACTTCAAGCTCTACGGCCACGACAGCGTCAAGCTGCTCGACGGCGGCCGCAAGAAGTGGGAGCTCGACTCGCGCGACCTCGTCGCCGAGATCGTCCAGCGCCCCGCCACGGAGTACAAGGCCAAGGCCCAGGACACCTCGATCCGCGCCTTCCGCGACGACGTCGTCGCCGCGATCGGCAGCCTGAACCTCGTCGACGTGCGCTCGCCCGACGAGTTCTCCGGCAAGCTCCTCGCCCCGGCCCACCTCCCGCAGGAGCAGTCGCAGCGTCCGGGCCACGTCCCGTCCGCGCGCAACATCCCGTGGTCGAAGAACGCCAACGACGACGGCACGTTCAAGTCGGACGACGAGCTCAAGGCCCTCTACGAGGACGAGCAGGTCGACCTGGCCAAGGACACCATCGCGTACTGCCGCATCGGTGAGCGCTCGGCCCTGACGTGGTTCGTCCTGCACGAGCTGCTCGGCCAGGCCAACGTCAAGAACTACGACGGCTCGTGGACCGAGTACGGCTCGCTCGTCGGCGTGCCGATCGAGCTCGGCGCCAACAAGTAACCCCGCCCGCCCCCCTGACAGACCTGACCGACCTTTTTGGAGAAGCACATGTGTGGAGCGAAGGCCGGCGGCCCCGACGCCTCGACGATCAAGCCCGGTGAGACCACCATCCAGGGCCAGGTGACCCGCGACGGCGAGCCCGTCACCGGTTACGTGCGTCTGCTGGACTCGACCGGCGAGTTCACGGCCGAGGTTCCCACCTCGGCGACGGGACAGTTCCGTTTCTACGCGGCGGAGGGCACGTGGACGCTGCGCGCCCTGGTCCCCGGCGGCTCGGCGGACCGTACGGTCGTCGCCCAGACCGGTGGTCTCTCCGAGGTCGCCATCGCCGTCTGACGCGGCCCGCCGTGTGACGGCGGCGCAGATACGGCCGAGGGGCCGCACCTCCGGGGGTTGGACGCCTACGGAATCGGGGTGCGGTCCCTCGGCTTTGTGCGGAGCCTGTGCTGACGGGCGTGTACATGGCACTGTTCTGCTAATTTTCCTGACAGGCTGGGACCTGACTCGACTTCCCTGATCCGGAAGGCGCGCCGAGGTCGTGGACTGAAGGAAAACGGGGGAAGAGCCATGACCTCTCCGGAGGGCTACCAGGTCGGGCACAAGGGCATGTCGGGCCAGGCCGGCGAACTCGACGGCGCGGGCAACGACGTCGGCAAGATCGGCAAGGCCGTCACCAGCACGATGTGCTACTCGCAGGACGCGCTCGGCGGCACCGACACCGCTCCCGCGTTCAACACGTTCGCGGCCGCCTGGGAGGCCGAGACCAAGGTCCTCGAAGCGGCCCTGCACGAACTCGCGGACAAGGTCCGCCTCTCCAGCCGCGCCTACTCCGGCTCCGACATCGGCGTACGCAACGGGGCGAAGTCCGTGTCCGTGGGCTCCGGGGAGCGCGTCGGCACGATGCCGGCGCACGCCGAGCGCCCGTCCGCGCTGTCCGGCTACTGACGGGGCCCGCGACCGTGACGGAATCCACGAACGACCGCAGACAGAAGCTCAACGGCCTGCGCGACAGGATCTCTTCGGCCGGCAGCAAGAACGACCTGATCGACGCGATCGACGACGCCCTCGGCGTCTCGGGGCCGGTGGGTGAGCCGAAGGTGATCGAAGCGCTGGGCAAGCGCTACACCGGCCAGACCGACGAGGCCGACGCCGTGAGCGACCGGATCGACAAGATCGCCCGCAAGGGCCTGCCGCAGGTCTGGGTCGGCGACACGAGCGTCCTTGCCTCCGACGTGGTGGGCGCCGCCTCCCGCGACGCCCAGCAGATGATCGAGGCGTTCCAGGGCGGCGGCAAGGCCCTGATCGCGCTGTCCGACGCGCTTCAGACGGCGCAGACCCTGGACGGCACCGGCCGCGGCAAGCTGCGCGACGCCCGCGGCATGCTCGGCGGCAAGGACGGCTGGTTCGACGACTGGCACGAGGACGACGACGAGGAAGCCCTCCGTCTGAAGGCCCGCTCCCTGGCCTCGCACGGCATCGACGACCTGCACAAGGCCGCCGCCGCCGCCGACGACGCCGCCCGTGTCGCGGCCCGCGACCTCAACAAGTTCGCCGCCGAGGCCCGCGCCGGCCAGATGGGCACCGACGAACTGACCGCCGCCGACCGGCTCGCCCTCGCCGACACCGCCAACCCGGGCGGCGACCCCGAGCTGAACGAGATCCTCAGCGCCAACGACCTCGAACGCTCCGGCCGCGCCATGGAGAACATGTCGCCCGCCGAACGGGCCCGTATGGAAAGGCTGTTGGCGAACGCGTCGAGCCCGCAGGAGAAGGCGTACCTCATGAAGGCCCTCGCCTCGGGCCACGACGTCGGCGACGTCGAGAAGTTCGGCGGGAAGATCCACGGCAAGGACGCGGCGTGGCTCTCGGAGCACCTGACGCCGGTCACCACGAATTCCGTCGCCTCCGGCAAGGAGCAGCAGGATTTCCGTGGCGAGCTCTGGGACCAGGACGACGAGACCTGCGTCCCGTCCTCGACGGTCACGGCCCGCGCCCTCGTCGACCCGGTGTACGCGCTCGAACTCACCGGCGGCCCCGACGGCACCGACGACGACCCCGACCACTTCCGCCGGCGCCTGCACGACGAGCAGTTCCGGATGAACGAGGAGGGCGACGGCGAGATGGACGGCTGGTGGTGGGACCGGCACCCGGCCGGCATGGACGGCGACGGGCAGGAGGAGATCTCCAACAAGGAGCTCGGCCCGCACACCGGCGACAAGTACGACCAGAAGGAGATGGACGGCGCCGACGACCGGCGCGGCGTCCTGCCCGACATCGAGAAGTCCGTCGCCGACGGCAAGCCCGTGCCCATCAACATCACGCGAGTCGACGAGCACGGCGACCGCCACGGCCACAGCCTGATGATCATCGGGCAGGAGGACGGCAAGCTGCAGGTCTACAACCCGTGGGGCACCACGTCCTGGATCAGCGAGGACGACTTCATCAACGGTGATCTCGAGTCCGCCGCCGACGACCGCTACTCCAAAGCCCACCAGGGCGACGTCAACCGCGTCTACATCCAGCAGGACTGAACTCATCGTGCGAATGCGAAACATGGTGCGTACCGCGGCCGCTTCGGCCGCCGCGCTCGTCACCCTCTCCGGCTGCGGCGGCTCCGCCGGGCCCGCCGCCATCGGGCCGGGCGAGCGGAGCGTCTCCGTCGGCAAGGGCGACACGTTCACGCTCGAGGTCCCGGCCAGCCCCGCCCTCGGCCAGAACTGGTACCTGGCGAGCCCACGCCCCGACAAGGACGTCGTCACGTACCAGGGCAGGCGCGAGGAGGAGGACGGGGGCGACGAAGACCTCATCGGCAGTGGCGACGGCGCCCAGTTCTTCGACTTCAAGGCGCGCGCGGCCGGGACGACGACGGTGAAACTCCTGTTCTGCCCGCACGGTCTGTGCGGGAGCGCCGAGGAGGTCAGCGCGAGCCCGGTCCCGACGGCCACGACCACGGCGGGCCCGGCGAAGTCGGACGACGAGGTCGCCTACTACGTCTACACGATCACCGTCCGCTGACCTGCACGGGAACGGAACGACGGACGCAACGACGGACGGAACGGAATGACCATGGTCCACGACCGTGCACCGCGCACTGACGACGAGGTGCTCGCCGCCACCGACGTCCCGACGCTGCTGCGCCACGGCCTGGCCCGTGACACCTTCCGCACCGCGCTCTTCGGCGACGGCGCGATCGCCGCCGCCGTCACCCTCGACCGGCTCGGCGTGGTGCCGCGCTCGGTGACGTACGTGGCGGAGATCGTCCGGGCCGGCGGCCTCGCGTACACGGCCGCGCTGCCCGAGCCGCTGCCGTCACGTGAGGCGTCCGCGTACCTGCGGGACTGGCTGGAGACGGCGGCGCAGGCGGTACAGGCGCCGGGTGACGAGACGCGGGCGGCGCGGTGGCTGGAGACGGTCGCGCAGATCGTCGCGATGCGCCGCGCCGGCCGGCGCGAGGGGTCTCAGGGTTCCTAGGGGCGTAGGGGCGTAGGGGCGTAGGGGCGTAGGGGCCCAGGGGCCTGGGGTCCTAGGAGGCTGGGGGTCCTAGGGGGGTGTCCTAGTGGTCTTCGGGCCGCTTCTTGCCGTCCAGCTCGTCCCACCACTCGTCGGACTTCGCGTCCCCGGAGGGGTCGTCCCACCAGCGGTCGTCGGGGCCGCGGCGGTTGGCGACGATCGCGGCGACGGGCGGAATCACCATCGCCACGATGCACATCGCCACCGCGGCGGGCACGGACCAGAGGCGCACGACGGCCCAGGCCAGGACGAAAAGGCCGATGCAGAGGCCCATCATGGCGAAGTACAGATGACGACGCCGCGAGTACATGCTTCAAGCCTAGGTCCGCTCCGGCTCAATAGACGAGCGCCTGCGCCCCGTCCGCCATCGCCTCCTGCACGAAGACCTGCGCGCCGGCGATCCGGACGCCCTCGATGACGTCCTTCTCCGTGATCTCGCGGCGGGCCGCGCACTGCGTGCACAGCGTGATCCGCCCGGCCGCCAGGACCGAGTCGATCAGGTCGGGCAGCGGTGCGGCGTGCGGCAGCTCGAACTCGGCGGCGCGGCCCGGCAGCGCGAACCACGACGACTCGCCGGTCAGCCAGAGCGAGACCTCCACCCCGCTGGCCACGGCCACCGCCGCCACCGTGAAGGCCTGCGAGCAGCGTTCGGGGGCATCGGCCCCCGCGGTCACCTTGATCACGAGCTTGTTCGCCATGGCTGAATCGTAATCAAGTTCCTTACAACCAGGGACGTTGCCTGTGGGTCTCCTGTGCGCGCGGATACGGAATCCGCGCTTCGAGTTCCGTGGGGGGACCCGTTGGAAGAGCTGGCTCCGCAGCCGCTGTCCGCGGCGCGGGACCGACAGGTCAAGACGGACGGTGACCCGAGCTGACCGACGCCGGCCTGCGGCACATCGCCGGGCGTGGCTGGATCATGCCGGACGGGACCACGACCCGCGTGTTCCTGCTGCACTTCGGCACCGGAGCGGCCGCCCAGGAGTTCTCCGACGGGCTGGTCAGCAGCTTCACCCCCGTCCGGCAACTGGCGGGGACCGCCGACGCGGCCGTCGACGAGTCGTACCCGGACGACGCGCACGTCAAGAACGTCAAGGAGTACGTCTACGACGAGGCGCGACCGCGCGGCGCCGAGCATGTGCGCAGCGCGTGTCTGGTCGCGGGCGACACGGTCGGCCTGGTCGTCCAGTCCCGCAAGGGCACCGCCCCCGCCGTCCCCTTCCGGCAGGCGGTCGTCCTGCAGAGCCAGCTCCTGGGCTGAGGGCACGGGGCACGGGCTCGGTGCGGCCCGCGTCCCGCTTGGGTGACCTCATCGAGAGAGCCGGGCCCCACCCGACTAAAGTGGGGCCCGGCTCTGTACCGACCACCGCTCACCGAGGAGCACCCCGTGCTTGAGGCCTTCTTCTCCGCTCTGCTCGTCCTGGTCTGCGTCGGCGTTCTCGCGTTCGCCGGGCTGACCGTGAAGAAGCTGTACCAGGGCCAGCGCTGACCCCCACCAGAGAGACGCTTTCGCAGACCATGATCGAGATCCCGTCCGACCTGCACCCCGACCTCGTCCCCCTGGTGTTCCTCCTCGGCAACTGGGCGGGCGCGGGTGTCACCGACTTCCCCGGCGCCGAGAAGGCGAACTTCGGGCAGGAGGCCTCCTTCACCCACGACGGGCGGGACTTCCTCGAGTACCACTCGCACACCTGGATCCTCGACTCCGAGGGCAACAAGGTGAAGCCCCTGGAGTCCGAGTCCGGGTACTGGCGGATCGACAAGGACCGCAAGGTCGAGGTCGTCATGGTCCGTGACGACGGCGTCGTCGAGGTCTGGTACGGCGAGCTCGCCGACAAGAAGCCGCAGATCGACCTGGTCACGGACGCCGTCGCGCGCACCGCGGCCGCGGGCCCGTACACGGGCGGCAAGCGGCTCTACGGCTATGTGAAGAGCGACCTGATGTGGGTCGGCGAGAAGCAGACCCCCGAGGTCGAGCTGCGCCCCTACATGTCGGCCCAGCTGAAGAAGGTCGTCTCCCCGGACGACGTGGCCGAGATGGCCCGCAACCTGCCGGACCTGCCCGACGACGGCATCGCCTTCTTCAAGTAGGCCCGTCTTCTTCAAGCGGTCCGTCGAGCGGTCCCGTTCCCGGTCCCGTTCCCGTTCTTCGAGCAGTCCAGAAGTCGTCCCCGGCAAGTAGACCTACACTCGGCGGTGTGGTGAGCACCGACTGGAAGAGCGACCTGCGGCAGCGCGGCTACCGGCTGACGCCTCAGCGTCAGCTGGTCCTCGAGGCCGTCGACACCCTCGAGCACGCGACCCCCGACGACATCCTCTGCGAAGTGCGCAAGACGGCGTCGGGGATCAACATCTCGACCGTCTACCGCACCCTCGAGCTGCTCGAGGAGCTGGACCTCGTCAGCCATGCCCACCTCGGGCACGGCGCGCCGACGTACCACCTCGCGGACCGGCACCACCACATGCACCTGGTGTGCCGGGACTGTACGAACGTGATCGAGGCCGACGTCGAGGTCGCCGCCGAGTTCACGGCGAAGCTGCGCGACACCTTCGGGTTCGACACCGATCTCAAGCACTTCGCGATCTTCGGCCGCTGCGCCGACTGCTCCGAGCGGTACGGCAAGGGGATCAAGGGCGACGGCGAATCCGCCGCCCCGCAGGAATAAGCGCGTCCGTGTGCTCGTCGTAGTGTCTGTGAACATGAAGAGCCCCCTCCTGTCCCTGCCCGGCGCCGTTCCCGCCGAGGGCGTGGACGAAGGCGTCGCCGCGCACTACGGCGACCTGTTCCGCGAGCAGCGCACCCTCGCCGACGGCAACGGCCTCGTCGACCTCTCCCACCGCGGCGTCATCACCGTCACCGGCGACGACCGGCTCGCGTGGCTGCACCTGCTCCTCACACAGCACGTCGCCGACCTCCCGGCCGGCCAGGCCACCGAGGCGCTCGTCCTCTCCGCGCACGGCCACATCGAGCACGCCCTGTACATCGTCGACGACGGCACCACCACGTGGGCGCACGTCGAGCCCGGCTCCCAGGAGGCGCTGATCGCCTACCTGGAGTCGATGAAGTTCTTCTACCGGGTCGAAGTCGCCGACCGCACCGAGGAGTTCGCCCTCGTCCAGCTGCCGGCCGGTTCGATCGCGCCGGTCCCGGACGGTGTCGCGGTGCGCGAGACGGCGTACGGCCGCGACGTGTTCCTGCCGCGCGCGGACCTGGAGGCGTACGCGGAGCAGAACGGGCCCCCGATCGGGCTCCTCGCCCACGAGGCGCTGCGCGTGGAGAACCACCGGCCGCGCCTCGGCTTCGAGACCGACCACCGCACCATCCCGCACGAGCTCGGCTGGATCGGCAGCGCCGTCCACCTCCAGAAGGGCTGCTACCGCGGCCAGGAGACCGTCGCCCGCGTGCAGAACCTCGGGAAGCCCCCGCGCCGGCTCGTCTTCCTGCACCTGGACGGCAGCGATGTGCACCTGCCCCCGCACGGCGCCCCGGTCCGCCTCGCGTCCGACGGCCCCGAGGGCCGCCAGCTGGGCTTCGTGACGACGTCCGTACGCCACCACGAACTCGGCCCGATCGCGCTCGCCCTGGTGAAGCGGAACGTGCCGGTGGACGCCGACCTCATCGTGGACACGACCGCGGCCGCGCAGGAAGTCGTCGTCGAGCCCTGACACCCCCCCCGGGGTCGGGCTACATCTCCAGAAGCACCGTGAACGGGCCGTCGTTCGTCAGGGACACCCGCATCTTCGCCCCGAACCGGCCCGTCGCCACGGTCGCGCCCAGGGCGCGCAGCTGTGCCACGACCTCGTCGACCAGCGGCTCGGCCACCGGTCCGGGCGCCGCCGCGTTCCAGGTGGGGCGGCGGCCCTTACGGGCATCCCCGTAGAGCGTGAACTGGCTGATCACCAGGAGCGGGGCGTCGATGTCGCTGCACGACTTCTCGTCGGCGAGCATCCGTACGGACCAGAGTTTGCGGGCCAGTTGGGCCGCCTTCTCCTTGGTGTCCTCGTGGGTGACCCCCACGAGGACGCACAGGCCCTCGCCCTTGATCTCGCCGACGGTCTTCTCCTGGCCGTCCTCGTCCACGACGACGCTCGCGCCGTCCACCCGCTGCACCACTGCTCGCATACGGACATCATGCCGTGCTCCAGAACCGCCCATCCGGGGCGGATTTGGGGCACTCGTGCACAGAGCGGCCACTCGGAGTGGCACGATTGCTCCCACGCGGTGCACCGCGTCGGTCCGGTCGAGGGGACGGTAGGGACGCAATGAGCCACACATCGAGCATCGGGCAGCCTCCAGGGGCCCCCGTTTCGCTGACGCACGCCAGTCGCATCACCGGTACGAACCGCCTCAGCACGGCGCGCCCTCCCAAGCAGCGGGTCGCCGGCCCCGAGCTTCCGGAGCCGCCCGGGCACGACCTGTCCGCGCTCCGGCTTCCCGAGCTGCGCACACTGCGCCGCGACGCCCAGCAGGACGAGGCCGACCTGAGCTACGTACGACGGCTGCTCCAGGGCCGTATCGACATCCTGCGGGCCGAGACCGCCCGCCGCAGGGACCCCGAGGCGCCGGTCGTGGACCGGCTCTCCGAGATCCTCACCGACAAGGCCGCCGGGCACCGCTCCTCCGCCCGCCACGTCACCCTCGGCACGCCCCGCAGCGAGGAGTACCGGGACCTGGCCGCCGAGATGCTCGCCGAGGTCGAGCTGTCGGACCTGGACGCCCGAACGGACGACGAGCTGCACACGGCGATGGGCCGCCTCGTGCGCTACGAGCAGCAGGTCTCGCGCCGCCGTCAGCTGCTCCAGTCGACGGCCGACGATTGCAGCGCCGAGATCGCCCGCAGGTACCGTGAAGGCGAAGCACAAGTAGACGACCTGCTCGCGTGACGCGGCCGCACCGGTGACCCCGGTGGCCCGCTGCGGGGCGGGTCCGTCCATGGCCCGCCATGGACCCGCCCCGGAAGGCCACCGATGTCCCCCTCCTCCGCCGCCGCCATACCCCCGGTCCTCGCCGAGGTCGTCCGTTCCGGCTTCGTCGAGGGCCATCACCGAGGAAGCCTGGTCGTGCTCGCCGCGGACGGGACCGTGGAGCTCGCCCTGGGGGACGTGACCGCTCCCGTCTTCCCCCGCTCGTCGAACAAGCCGATGCAGGCGGCGGGCGTGCTGCGCGCGGGCCTCGACCTGTCGGGCGAGCGGCTCGCGCTCGCCGCCGCGAGCCACTCCGGTGAGACCTTCCACCGCGCTCTCGTCCAGAAGATGCTGTCCGAGCACGAGCTGACCCCGGCCGAGCTCCAGTGCCCGCCCGACCTGCCGCTCGACCCGGCCGAGACCGAGACGTACCTGGCGGCGGGCGCCGTACGGGACCGGGTCACGATGAACTGCTCCGGCAAGCACGCGGCGATGCTGGCCGCCTGCGAGCTGAACGGCTGGCCCAAGGACTCCTACCTGGACCCCGGCCACCCGCTCCAGAAGCTCATCCACGAGGTCGTGGAGGAGGCCGCGGGCGAGTCCGTCGCCGCGGTCGGTACGGACGGCTGCGGGGCGCCCCTGATGGCCATCAGCCTCACCGGCCTCGCCCGGGCCTTCCGGCACTTCGTGCTCGCCCCCGAGGGCTCGGCGGAGCGCCGGGTCGCCGACGCGATGCGCGCGCACCCCGAGTACGTCGCCGGTACGCGCCGCCCCGACACGTGGCTGATGCGCGAGGTGCCGGGCACCCTGTCGAAGATGGGCGCCGAGGCGGTCCAGGCCGTGGCGCTCCCGGACGGGCGGGCGCTCGCCTTCAAGATCGACGACGGCTCGACGCGCGCCCTCGGCCCGGTCCTGGCCCGCGTGCTGCGGATGCTGGGCGTGGACGGCGAGGTCGTGGCCCGCATCGGCTCGGCGCCGCTGCACGGCGGCGGGGGCGTGGTGGGGGAGATCCGCGCGGTCTTCCAGGCCCCGCTGCCGGACGGGACGGGGGCCGCGCGGTAATCGGGTGGCCTCACCCCGCGGGCCCCGCTTAGCGTGACGGGATGACCCGCGACGACATCGACGTACGGCCGATCACCGATGACGAGTTTGCCGACTGGTCCCGCGCGCTGAACACCGGCTTCCTGCGGAGTACCCCGGACTCGCGCGAAACCCTCGACAAACGCAGGGAACAGGCGCGCGGCTCCCGGATCCTGGGCGCGTTCGACGGCGGGCGCTGCGTCGCCACCTACCGCTCGTTCCCGCAGGAGCTCACCGTGCCGGGCGGCGCGGCCGTCCCCGCCGACGCGATCTCGAACGTCACGGTCAGCGCCACCCACCGGCGGCGCGGCCTGCTGAGCCGGATGATGGCGGCCGACCTGGCCGACGCGAAGTCCCGCGGCGACGTCGTCGCGACGCTCATCGCCGCCGAGTACCCGATCTACGGCCGGTTCGGCTTCGGGCCCGCCACGTCGCTCACCGAGTGGGCGGTGGACGTGACGCGCGCCGGTCTCGACCCGCGCCGGCCGGTGCCGGACGACGGGGGCCGTATCGATCTCGTCGACGGCGAGGACGTCCGCAAGACGGGCCCGGAGCTGCACGAGCGGCTGCGCGCGAGCCGGCCCGGCGCCGTGGACCGCGACGGATTCTGGTGGCGCCGCAACACCGGACTCCTCGAAACCCCCGAAGATCCCTGGAAGGAGCCCTTCTACGCGGTCTACCGCGCGCCGAACGGCGAGGCCGAGGGACTGATCGTCTACAGCGTCGACGACAACTGGGGCGACACCAAGCAGCCGCACAACACGGCGACCGTGCGCGACCTGATCGCCGTCACCCCGGCCGCCGAGCGCGCCCTGTGGCACTACGTCTGCTCGGTCGACTGGATCGCGACCGTCCGCACGGGCTACCGGCCCCCGGACGACCTGCTGCCGCACCTGCTGCCCGACCCGCGCGCGGCCCGCGTCGTCACGCACGCGGACTGGCTGTGGGTGCGGATCCTGGATGTCGTCAGGGCGCTTGAGTCGCGTACGTACGCGGGGACGGGATCGCTGGTCCTCGAGGTCGGCGACGCGGCCGGCCTCTCCGGGGGCCGCTACCGGCTGGACGCGGAGCCCGGGGGTGCGGTGTGCGCACCGACCTCGGAGGAACCCGAACTCACGCTGGACGTGAGCGAGTTGGGGACGCTGTGGCTGGGCGACGAGTCCGCGGTGCGGCTCGCCGCGCTCGGCCGCGTCAGGGAGGAGAGGGCGGGCGCCGCCGCCATTGCCGACGCCCTGCTGCGTACGTCCAGGCGCCCGTGGTGCCCGGACATCTTCTGAGGCGCATGTGCCCGGACACGTCTTCTGGGGCGCATGTACCGAGGTGTGCTGTGGTGCTCCGGCGCGCTGTGACGCCGTGGCGTGACCGGGCTCCCGGCTCCCCTCCGGAAGGGAGCCCGGTCAGCCGCTCTGGGCCAGCAGCATCACGAGGATCACGGCCCCGATGCCGCTGATGAGGTTGTTCTTGGCCTTGAGGCCGATGGAGAGCGCGACGAACGCGATGATGCCCATCGGCCCGTACTTCCACTGGATCAGCTGCTCGAACCCGATGGCGAGGGCTGCTACGGCGATGGCGATGAACGGCATGTCTGGTCCCCCTTCAGTTCGGGAGCGATGACCAACCGGGCCAACCCCTGAGGATGTCCGACCAGGTGGCTCAAGTTGGCAACCAACTCCACTGAACTTATCTCCGCTCAACGCCGACTCATAACCACCTTTCCCTCAACTCCCCAAAGATGGCGGGAAGTTGTAGGGTTCGTCTGTGGGTTCGGAACCTGCCGCGGTCAACGGCCACCAGGAGCCGCCGGCGACGTATCGCCAGGTGGCCGACGAGCTGCGCGCCCGGATCAGGGCGGGCCGGCTGCGGCCGGGTGAACGACTGCCGACCCAGGCCCGCCTCGCCGACGAGTTCGGCGTGGAGCGCGCCGCCGTGCGCCAGGCCCTGCGCGTCCTGCGCTCGGAACACCTGCTCGCCGATGTGTCCCAGGGGGCCCCGGCCACCGTCGCGCGGCACACGGGCCCCCTCTTCACCGGCCCGGGATCGCCGCCCCAGCCCACGATGGCGGGGCTCGGCCCGCGGGTCACCGCCGCGTTCGGCGCCCAGCACGTCCAGATCGACGCCCTCTGTCTGACCGCGGTCTCGCTGACGCTCGCGATGGGTGAGCCGCTCCGTCAGATCCACGCCGGCCGTTCGAATCCGGCCAAGGTCGACGTCCGCGTCCTGCTGCCGAGCCGCGACATCGACCTCGCGTTCCCGACGCGGGTGGGCACGGCGGACGCCCGGCTCCAAAGGAACTGGCTGGCGCAGCGCAACGCGCAGGGGCAGGTCCTGCGCCACAATCTCCTCGCCCTGCGCTCCACGCACGGGATCGACGTCCACGTCACGTTCAGGGCACTGCCGTTCACGCCACCGATCAAGCTCTATCTGCTCAACGGCGGCGAGGCGCTGTTCGCGTACTACACACTGACGAGGCGGGACGAGCAGATCGACCAGGAGCACCTGGAGACGTACGGGGTGCAGGGCACGCGGTCGATGCTCTTCCGGTTCGAGCAGGGGCAGGGGCTGCGGGAGACGACGTTCGTCGAGCAGTCCCATCTGTGGTTCGACAGCCTCTGGAACACGATCAGTTCGGACCTGACGCTCACGCCGTGAGGGCGCGGGGACCCGCCTGTGTCAGAGCGCGGGTCCGGCGATCATCAGCGCCAGGAGTACGGCGCCGACGGAGCTGCAGGTGGGGCTCTTCGTCCTGACGCCGATCGTGAGGAGCAGCAGGCCGGCGATCCCGACGGGACCGTAGCGCCACTGGACCAGCTGCTCGAAAGTGATCACGAGGACGGCGGAGAAGAAGGTGAGGACGGACATGGTGGTTCCTCCTTTGGCCATCTTGCTCCAAGTTGGTAACCAACTACGATGAAGTTGTCCCCACTTGGTCAGGGTGAATAAACAACTCATCAACAACTCCCGCCAAGTGATGGTTAGTTGTAGCGTTTGGTTGTGACTCAGGAGAGCGTTGCAGTGAACGGCAGCAGAAGGACCTCACCGCAGGAGATCGCCGACGTCCTGCGGGAGCGCATCAAGTCGGGTGAGCTGCGCGCGGGCGAGCGGCTGCCGACGCAGGCGGAACTGGCCGAGGAGTTCGGCGTGGAGCGCGGCGCCGTACGGCAGGCCCTGCGCTCCCTCCAGGAGGACGGCCTGCTCAGCAACGTGAGCAAGGGCAGCCCGCCGAGGATCGCCGAGCAGGCCCCGGCCCGCGACGAACCGCAGCGCACGATGGTCGGCCTGGCGCCGCGCCTGTCCGAGGCGTTCACGTCGCCGCAGGTGAGCATCGACGCCGTCTGCCTCACCGCGGAGACCCTGATGCTGGCGCTCGGCGAGCCGCTGCGCTTCATCCACGAGGGCCGTATGCGCCCCGACTCGGTCGACGTGCGCATCCTGCTGCCGGGCAGGGACATCAATCTCGCCTTTCCCGTATCGGTCGAGGACGCCGGAGCCGGGGAGAGTGATGTCGTGCACCAGCGCTGGCTCGACCAGCGCAACGCGCAGGGCCAGGTCCTGCGCCACAATCTGCGCTCGCTGCGGTCCTCGCACGGCATCGACGTACGGGTCACGTTCCGCGCGCTGCCCTTCACTCCGCCGGTCAAGCTCTACCTGCTCAACGGGAACGAGGCGCTCCTGTCGTACTACCTGGTCACGCGGCGCGAGGAGGAGATCGAGAGCGGCACGCTCGACATGTACGACACGCTCGGCACGGAGTCGCTGCTGTTCTCGTTCGAGAAGCGGGCCGGTCAGCGGGACACGGCGTTCGTGGAGGAATCGCAGAAGTGGTTCGACGCCCTCTGGGAAACCATCACCACGGACCTGACACTCTCCTAGTGACTTCTGATGCAACGAAGCAGACTGTTCCGGTGGCTGAAGAGACAGAAGGCCTGCGCGAGCTGATCAAGAGTGCACAATTTGTGATCTTCGACTTCGACGGGCCGATCTGCAGACTGTTTGCCCGGCGTAAGGCGGAGCGCATCGCGGCCGACCTGGTGGAGTGGCTCGAAGTGCGGGGCTTGCACAGCCTGTTGAGCAGCCTGGAGCGCCAGTCGCTCGACCCGCAAGTGGTTCTGCGCGCCGTCGACCGCAGGCGTCCCCAGAGCGACCTCGTGGAGGAGCTGGAGGAACGTCTCACCCAGGAAGAACTGCGGGCGGCCTCCTCGGCCTGGCCCACGGAGTACGCCGACCCGCTGATCAGGACATGGAAGGCGGTCGGCGCACACCTGGCGATCGCCACGAACAACTCCCCGCGCGCGGCGAAGCGCTATTTGGCAACGCGCGGCCTGACGGAGTGTTTCAGCCCTCACATCTATGGCCGAACCCAGGACCTGCACCGGCTCAAGCCGGATCCGCACTGCCTGTTGCGCGCGATGAATGCTCTGGGAGCGGACCCCACGGCAACGCTGATGATCGGTGACACGCCCTCGGACTATGAGGCGGCAATTGCGGCGGAGGTCCACTTTCTGGGCTACGCGCATCACGAGGACAAGGCGAAGGTGTTGCACGAGGCCGGCGCGCAATCCGTCGTCGGTTCGCTCGAATCCGTGCGGCGGATCCTGATGGATCAGGCCTGAAGGACCACCGAGCGAGGATCACGGATCCCAGGCGCGACCAGTCTCGCCGCGCGTCCGCAGGCCGGCCGCGAGCGGGGTCACTGTGACGAGGCCGATGGCACCCGTACTGCGACCTGCGCCGTTTTCGCACACGCGGGCATATACGACCTCCTCCCCGTCATCGGTCCCTGAATCCGGTGCTTGAGTCGTGACCCCGCAGGACGGTCAGTAGGGTGTGCTCACTCTCCGACCCCTCAGTGAATCCAGGAGCAGCCAGTGGGCGCATCCTCCGCCCCCAGTCCCTCCTACGGGCGTATGTCCGACCAGACATGGGAGCGGCTGGCGAGGCTGAAGGGCGCGGCTCTCAGCGGCTATCACAACCAGAACTACGTGCTGTCGCTGACCGGGTCGATGTCCCGTCGGCTTGGCCTGCCGGTGGGAACCCGAGTGACCCTGCGGACCCGCAAGGCCGAGGCCCTGCCGGTGGTCATCAGGACCTGGCAGCACGAGGCCGGCATTCTCGACGCGATCGGCGGGGTGCTGCCGCACGTGCCCCAGTGTCTGGCCAGGCGGGGCGACGAATCGATCCACAGCTATGTGGAGGGCGTGCCGCTGTCGGCCATCTGCCCGAACGGCAAGCGGGTGGGCTCCCGTCTGGTGTCGGCCCTGGCCGGGTTGCTCGCGGACATGACGCGCGTGCCCAGGTGCGCATTACCAGCACTGCCGGAATCCTGGCCGCGCAGGGACGGGGAGGGGGGTGCCTTTCTGAGGGCTCTCGCTCTCGCGGCCGAGAAACAGATTCGAGAACCCAACTGGCCTGTTTTCGAAGGCCTGTTCACGGATCTCGGCATCTTCGAGGATGCGCTGACCCGGTTCGCGGAACGCTTGCCCACGCTGGGAGAGCGACCCTTCAGCCTCCTCCACGGAGACCTGCACCGGGACAACGTGATCATTTCCCACGGCGCCGCGGAATCTCCGCTGATCTGCGTCGACTGGGAGCTGGCGACGTACGGGGATCCGCTCCATGACCTGGCCACACACCTCGTGCGCATGGACTATCCCGAGGGCCAGTGGGCCGAGGTGATCGGGGAGTGGCGCAGAGCGATGGGCGAGAGGCGCCCCGAGGCCGTCCACGGGCTCGGTCAGGACCTGCGGCACTTCATCGACTTCGAACACGCCCAGTCCATCTATCCGGATGTCATGCGCCCTGCTCTATGGCTGCAGCGGAATCAGGGAGAGGCGGCCTACAAGCAGGCGGCTGCAGTGATCGGCCGGGCCATTGGGGTCGCGCGTGCCCCGCTGCAGCTGGCTGAGGTACCCGGCCCGGGACGGATCGAGCGGGCCCTGCGCGCCTGGGTGGCGTGTCAGCCGGTCTGAGCGAGTGACTTCGCGCAGGCTGCCACCGGCGCCAGGTTCGCTACGACCACCTCTGCACCCAACTCACGCATTCTGGCGCGCCGGTGGGCCCTCCTGGTGGAGCCAAGGAACGGCACGGATGCAGCATGCGCGGCCTGAAGGTCGCTGAGCTGGTCACCCACCATCAGGCAGGACCCCGGCGCCGTCTCCAGTGAGCGCAGCGCGCGGAGGACGCCGTACGGGTTCGGCTTCATCTTCCTCAGTTCGTCCTCGTCGCGGCCGATCACCGTGTCGAAGTAGGGCAGCAGGCCCGTTCCGTGGAGGTACTTCCGGATAGGTGCCTCGGCGTTGTTGCTCACGACGGCCATTCGGGTTCCCAGATGGGCCAAGTGGCTGAGGAGTTCCTTGATGTGCGGTTCGAGATCGGCGTCCTGGACCGCGCGCCACTCATGCTGCGTCACGACGTCCTCGGCCTGCTTCAGTGTGGCCAGTCGGCGGCCGACGGGGGCTCCCTCGGAGAACATGTCCTGCCGCAGCGCCCGAAGAATGCCGTGCGAGTCCTGCGATGTCCCTACGGAGGGCGGCAGCTCGCCCCACTCGGCCCGGACCAGCTCCTGGATCTCCTTGGCAGCGGGTGCGGTCGGGTTTCTGGCGAAGAGGCCGCAAATGGGACCGTCGAAATCGAAGAGCACCGCTCGCGCTGTCGTGAGAAGGCCGCGCAGGCCTCCTTCGCCGTCGCCGGTCTCCGCGTCTGAGTCCTGCTGCGTCCTCATTCCGCCAGTGTGCTACGAGGGCGCGCTCGGGCGGTCCAGGCAGCCGCACCCCTTTCCTGCGCCCTTTGGCAGCCTTCCGACATCCTTCCGGCGCCGGACTTGCACTGTCCCGGCGACGGACGGAGTAGCGTACTCCTGCTCTTCAATGACGCATGTGCTTCACCTCGTGAAAGATGGACGATGGCACCCGAATCGACGACGGCGGCTTGGCGACTTGCCGTCGAATTGAGCGGTGACGAACAGTCGATCGAAGGGCCACTCAGGGGCTATCACCACGAGACGTATGTCATCCCATCCCTTGATGCGAATGCCCCGCTCCCGCCGGGCCGATGGAAGTGTCGGGAACCGCGCAGCGGACTCCTCTGGTTCGACCGGAGATGCTTCGAATCCGAGGAGCCGCTGATCAGTGCCCTGACGAATCGGGTCACGCGCATCCCTGAGATCTTCGAGGTCGAGGAGGTCCGGCTGCAGCGATTCATCGAAGGTGAATCCCTTGGGGCCCTTTGCGGGGCAGGCGATGAGATCCCTCCGGATTTGATCGGCCAACTCATCACTGTGTTCCGTGAAATGGCCGCAGTGCGCCCTGACTCGCTCTCCATTGCCCGGAACTGTGCAAAAGAAGACCAGGCGCCCGAGGGGGACTCGGCCGGATTCCTTGACCGGCTGATCCGGTTCACCGAGAAACAGGTATACGACAAGAACCAGGAAGAGTTCGGCGAGCTGTTCGCTCGGCTCGGAGTGGACAGGGAGACGTTCACGAGTTTGCGCAAGCACGTGCTCGGGCTGGTGGAGAGGCCGTTCTGCCTCCTGCACGCCGATCTCCACCGGGAGAACCTCATCATCGACAACTCGTGGCAACTCTGGGTCATCGACTGGGAGCTGGCGATGTTCGGTGATCCTTTGTACGACCTGGCAACGCACCTGTATCTCATGCGTTACCCGAAGGCCCAGGAGGTTGACGTCATCACCTCGTGGTGCCAGACCGTTGAGGACGTCCGGGAGGGCAGTTCCCGGGGCTGGGAGAAGGATCTGCCGCTCCTGATTGACTACAAGAAAGTGCAGTCGGTGTACACGGATGTGATCCGGTCCGCGACGGCTCTGAGCGACGCACCGCAGGGCGACCAGGACGCCGAACTGTCGTGCACGGCACGGAAACTGCGGCAGCTGCTTTTCGCCGCGGAACGGCCGATGGGCCTGGAACCCGGCTCGGTCCCCACGACGGACGAGATCGCCGGCGCCCTGCGCCGGTGGCTGCGCAGCCGCTGAGGCCGGGAGCGGAAGCGGCCTCTCAGGGCTTCTGCGGCCTCTACGTCCACCGGCCACCTTGCTCCATCGCCCGCGTGTGACGACCATGGGCACTGATGGGATGCGTGAGGGGGGAAGCGTGGCGCGCACTGGGGGACCTGGCGGCAGAGGTGTGTTCGCCCGGCTGAAAGATTTCCTGGCGAGGTTCGAGCACCTGGCCGTGCGGGCCATGCTGCTGGGAATCTTCGTCACCGGCATGCTCGCCGAATTCGTGAAGCCGGTGGGGGACGCACTTCAGGGAAAGACCTTTGTGGGCGGCGCGCTACTCAGCCTCGTGGCGTACGTCCTGTACGACGCCGTGAAGGACCTCGCCTCCTCCGTGGAGAGGCCTCCCGTCCGCACGCGTGTGCCCTCCAGCAACCTTGCCGCATATGTACGCGATGCATTCGACGCGCGGAAGGTGGACATCTGCTTTCTCGGCTACACCGGGGAGACGCTGAAGGAAGTGATCTACGAGAGGCTGAATCTGCTGCTTGACGGCACCGGTCACGCCACAGACGTGAACATCAGGATGCTGGTGCCGGACTTCAGCCGGACGATGGCTCTGCCCTCGCGCGTGGGGCTCGCCGGTGAGCCCGTCGACGATCCCGGATTCAGGGACCGGCTCGCCGATCTGTGCCAGGAGTATGACAACCAACTCCGCGAGAAGATCGAGGAGTTCGACCACGTCCGGGGAGTGAATGTCACCTGCGAATACCGGCTCTACGACGGGGTTCCGCGTGACAAGATCTGCATATTCAACGAGTCACTCGTGATGCACGGCCTCTATGACGTCTCGGTCACCATGCGGTGGCGAGGAGAGAACTACTACGACCCGAAGGGCTACCAGACGGAGCTCTCTGTGTGGTCGCTGCGGGAGGGTACGGCGGTGGCCGAGGAGTCCGTCGCGATGTGGACCAAGCACTTCAACGACCTGTGGAAGCTCGGGTCGACCCCGCGATGGCACCTGCCGTGAGGTGTCGGCCCCGACCGTCCTCCCGCAGTGCGTACCCTTCATGCGCATGAACACCGGCGACATGGGCCTGCGCGCGCGCAAGAAGCAGCGGATGTATCAGGCGATCTCCGAGGCGGCCATCGGGCTGTTCCTGGAGAAGGGGTTCGACAAGGTGTCCGTCGCCGAGGTCGCGGCCGCCGCCGAGATCTCCAAGCCCACCCTGTTCCGGTACTTCCCCACCAAGGAGGACCTGGTCCTCCATCGGTTCGCCGATCACGAGGACGAGGCCGCGCGCGTCGTCGCCGGGCGGGGCGAGGGTGTGACCCCGCTCGCCGCGCTGCGGGCGCACTTTCTCGACGGGCTCGAGCGGCGCGACCCGGTGACCGGGCTGAACGACCACCCCGCGGTGCTCGCCTTTCACCGGCTGCTCTACGGCACCCCGTCGCTGGTCGCGCGGGCGTACGGGTACCAGGAGCGGTCGGAGAAGATCCTGGCGGGCGCGCTCGGCGAGGGGGTCGGGGCGGCGCTCGGGGCCGGGCAGATCTTTGCCGTGCAGCGGGTTCTCGCCATGGAGAACTGGCGGCGGATCGCCGCGGGGGAGAGCGCCGACGCGGTGTGGCCGGATGCGGTGGAGGCTGCTGAGCTGGGGTTTCGGCAGTTGGAGGGCGGGCTCGGGGCGATCGGCCACTTTGAGGGTGAGTAAAAAACGTTACTCGGTTACGTTATTCTCGTTCGGTGACCGATTCCGCCGATCTCCGTGCCCTCGTCCAGGAACGCCACCACCACGACCTCTGCCGCGCCGCCCTCGCCGCGATGATCGAAGGCGCCGACGAGCAGGTGATCGTCGGCGAGAACGCCTCCGCCTCCGGGGCCGACGCCGAAGTGCTCGGGTACCAGCTGCGCAGCAAGGCCAAGGAACTGCACGAACTGCCCGAGGTCCCGCTCTTCTTCGGGCGCCTCGACTTCGCGGACGGTGACGGCGACCACGCCGGGCAGAGCTACCACGTAGGACGGCGCCGCGTCAGTGAGCACCCGGCCGCCCCGCCCCTCGTAGTCGACTGGCGCGCCCCCGTCTCGCGCGCCTTCTACCAGGCCGGACCCCAGGAACCGCAAGGCGTCGCGGTCCGGCGCCGCTTCGGATGGGCCCCCGCCAGCAAGGGCGACTCCGCCGATCTGACCGGCCTGGAGGACGAGTGGCTCACGGTGGAGGGCGAGGCCGAGGAAGGGTCCGGTGCCGCTCCCGCTCCCGCTTCCGGCTCGGGCGAGGGCAGCCGTATCGTCGCCCGCGAGATCGAGCGCCCCCGCGTCGGCCCCATGCGTGACATCGCCGCCACCATCCAGCCCGACCAGGACGACCTCGTCCGCGCCGGTCTCGGCACCTCCGTCTGTGTGCAGGGCGCCCCCGGCACCGGCAAGACCGCGGTCGGCCTGCACCGGGCCGCGTACCTCCTCTACACCCACCCCCAGCGCGTCCAGCGCGGCGGACTCCTCATCCTCGGCCCCAACCGCACCTTCCTCACCTACATCTCCGAGGTGCTGCCCGCGCTCGGCGAGAGCGGGGTGCGGCAGTCCACTATCGAGGAAATCCTCGTCGAGGAGAGCAGCACGGCGGTGGCCAGGGCGCGGACGTACGAGGACGCCGAAGCCGCGGCCGCCGTGAAGCACGACGCCCGCATGGCCGACGTCCTGCACCGCGCCCTCTACTCCCGCGTACGGCCCGAGGCCGCCGCCGACGCCCTCGCCATTGCGGACGGTTCGTACCGCTGGCGGGTGCCGGCCGGCGTGCTCGGGCGGATCGTGGCGGGCGTACGCGAGGAGGAGCCCCCGTACGCGATCGGGCGGGAGCGCGTCCGCAGCCGGGCCGTGCGGCACCTTCAGGAGCAGGCCGAACGCAGGTCGGGACCGGTGAACAACCTCTGGCTGCAGAAGATCGGCAGGGCGCGGCCGATGAGCGCGTACGTCGACGCGGTGTGGCCCAGGGTGCGGCCTGAGGAGGTCGTCGCCGGGCTCCTCGGCGACGCGGACGCTCTCGCCGCCGCGGCGGACGGGATCCTGGACGCCGACGAGCAGCGGTCGGTCCTGTGGGCGAAACCCCCGCGCTCCTTCCGTTCGGCCTCCTGGTCGGCGGCCGATCTCGTCCTCCTCGACGAGGTCGCCGGGCTCCTCGAACACCCCGCCGGATACGGGCACATCGTCATCGACGAGGCACAGGACCTCTCCCCGATGCAGGCCCGGTCGATCGCCCGCCGCGCCGTGTACGGCTCGCTCACCGTCCTCGGCGACCTCGCGCAGGGCACCACCCCGTGGGCGGCCCGCACCTGGGGCGAGCTGCTCGGCCACCTGGGCAAGCCCGACGCCCTGATCGCGCCCCTGACGACGGGGTTCCGCGTCCCCGGCGCGGTCGTCGCCCTCACCAACCGCCTCCTCGGGCTCCTCGACGTGGACGTGCCGCCCGCCCGTTCCCTGCGCAAGGACGGCGAGTTGAGGATTCGCCCGACGGACGACGTCATCGCGGAGACCGTCGACGCCGTGCACGAGGCGCTGGCGCACGAGGGGTCGGTGGGCGTCGTCGCGGCCGATGAGGAGACGGTGCGGCTGTTGCGTACTGCCTTGACCAGCAAGGGCATTGAGGTGAGCGGGCCGGATGATCCGCGGGCTCGCGTGACCGTCCTCGGGGCCTTTGTCGCCAAGGGCCTCGAGTACGACCATGTCGTCGCCGTCGAGCCGGCCGCCGTCGCCGGGGCCGAGCGCCGCGGACTGCACCGGCTGTACGTCGTCCTGACCCGTGCCGTGTCCCGCCTCGACATCGTGCACAGCCGGCCACTGCCGTTCGGGCCGGACGCGGCCTGAGCCGCCCGCTCACGCCGGGATGTCGAGCGCCGTCCCGTAGAGCCGCGACGCCCGGAGCCTGATCACGACGCGGCGCTCCTCCACCTGCTGCTCCAGGAACTCCGCCTCCTGCGCGGGATCGTCGAACCCCGGTGTCATGGCGAGCAGTTCGCGTCCGACGGCGTCGCCGGGCGAGGCTGTCACCTCCGACACCTCGGCATCTCCCTCGGCGACCGCGAAGGACCACACGTCGGGGCCGCTGACGTGCAGCGCGGCATGCGGGTCGCTCCGCAGCAGGCGGGCCTTGAGCCGGTCGGCCGTGGTGGAGACGCGCACGACGCGCTCCTCGGGGCTCCAGTGGTAGAGCACGGTGGACAGGTGCGGGTGCCCGGTGCGCCGGACGCTCGCCAGCGTTCCGAACCGGCTGCGGGCGAGGAGCAGCTGGAGATCTTCGTCGGTGAGGATCCGGGGTGCGGGGCCGCTTTTCGCTGTCATGACGCCTCCGTCGGCGGGGTGTTGTTGGCGGGTGGGCGATCAGGCCGTCGTACGGGGCCTGCGCAGCACCACGTAAGCGATCAGGAACGCGGCGACGAGCAGACCCGTACCGACTGTGAAGGCCAGGTGATAGCCGCTGGTGAGGGCCTCGGCGCGGGTGGCGCCGTGCGCGGTGAGCGAGCGGGTGCGGGCCGCGGCGAGCGTGGAGAGCACGGCGACGCCGACGGCCATGCCGATCTGCTGGGTGGTGTTGAAGAGGCCGGAGGCGAGCCCGGCGTCGGCCTCGCTCGCCCCGGACATGCCGAGCGAGGTCAGCGCGGGCAGGGCGAGGCCGAAACCCGCCGCGAGGAACATCACCGGGAGGATGTCGGTGGTGTAGTGCGCGTGCACGGGGACGCGGACGAGGAGTCCGAGTACGCCGATGAGGAGCACGATCCCGGTGAGCAGCACGTTCCGTTCGCCGAAGCGGGCGCCCAGGCGGGCCGAGGCGCCGAGGGAGACCGCGCCGATGACGGCGGCCGCGGGAAGCATGGCGAGGCCGGTCTCCGCGGCGCCGTAGCCGAGGACGTTCTGGAGGTAGAGGGCGACGAGGATCTGGAAGGAGAAGAGCGCGGCGACCATCAGCATCTGGACGAGGTTGGCCCCGGCGACGCTGCGCGAGCGCAGGATCCGCAGGGGCATGAGCGGCGTACGGGCCCTGGCCTGCCGGACGAAGAACCCGGCGAGCAGCAGCACGGCGACGGCCCCGGTCCCGAGCGTGCGCGCCGAAGTCCAGCCGTACTCCTCGACCTTGACGACGGAGTAGATCCCGAGCATCAGGCCGCCGGTGACGAGCAGCGCGCCCGCCGTGTCGGCGCCGGCCCTGAGCCCGAGGCCGCGGTCGCGGGGCAGGGCGGGCACGGCGACCGCGAGGGCCGCGAGCCCGATGGGCAGGTTGATGAAGAAGATCCAGTGCCAGCTGAGCGCGTCGGTGAGTACACCTCCCAGGACCTGCCCTATCGAGGCCCCGGCGGCGCCGGTGAAGCTGAACACGGCGATGGCCCTGGCGCGTTCGCGCGGTTCGGTGAACAGCGTGACGAGGATGCCGAGACTGACGGCGGACGCCAGCGCGCTGCCGACGCCCTGGAGGAACCTCGCGGCGATCAGGACCTCGGGACTCGTGGCCACGCCGGCCAGGAGCGAGGCCGCGGTGAAGACCGCCGTGCCCGCGAGGAACAGCCGCTTGCGTCCGACGAGGTCGCCGAGCCGCCCGGCGAGCAGCAGCAGGCTGCCGAACGCGATCAGGTAGGCGTTGACGACCCAGCTGAGTCCGGCCGGGGTGAACCCGAGATCGCTCTGGATGGCCGGCATCGCCACGGTCACGATGCTGCCGTCGAGGACCGTCATCAGCATCCCCGTGGCCAGGACACCGAGGGCCGGCCACCGGGAGCGCTGGGGGGCGAGGAGCGCCGGCAGGGCGCGGAGTGGTGCGGAAACGGCAGCCATTTACGGTCATCTCCTGTCAAAGGGCCACTGCGGGAGCCGCTTGGGCCAACAGAAATGACCGTAGCAGATAGTTTTGTTGCAGACTATCTTTTACGGGTGCGTGTGGAGTGAGTGGGGGCTGGGTCGGGGGTGCGGGGTGGCGAGAGGGGTGGGGGGCTAGGGGGTGTCCGCCGGACACCCCCTAGTGCTGGCGCGCCCTCCGGGGGGCCGGGTGCGGGCTCTCGGGCGGGGTGGCCAGGTGGCCGTCGACCAGCGCGTTCAGCGCTCGCAGCAGAACCTCGCGCTCCGTCTCGGGGAGCGAGGCGAGCGCCTCCTCGTGGACGTGGTCGACGATCGCCTGGCTCTCCACGGCGGTCTGCGCGCCCTTCTCCGTGACCGCGATGATCCTCGCCCGCCGGTCCCGCGCGGACGGGCGCCGCTCGGCGAGGCCCGCCTTCTCCAGGGCGTCGACCGTCACCACCATCGTGGTCTTGTCCATGTCGCCGATCTCCGCGAGCTGGGCCTGCGTGCGCTCCTCCTCGAGGGCGTGCACCAGTACGCAGTGCATGCGGGCCGTGAGGCCGATCTCGGAAAGGGCCGCCGCCATCTGCGTACGCAGCACATGGCTCGTGCGGTCGAGCAGGAAGGAGAGGTCCGGTTCGGTGCGGGTGGGTGCCATGGAGGTCATGCGTACCAGGGTAGCCAATTTGATCCGTTACGGATTATCTGCAACTTGGCGCACCCCTGGGCGCACGTCCGGTGCGCCCTGTCACCCGCCGACCCGCTCGCCGGGCGAACGCCTCCCACGTCCGCTCGCCCCTGGCCGCACCCTGGCGCGCCAGGTTCGCCCCGGCCCGGTACGCGCGGCCCGCCTTCCCGGGGATGCGGACCGGCAGCTTCGGCCTGCGCCTGCCCTTGGCCTGGAGGCAGCCGGCGCTCATGGACATCACCGTCCTCGACGGTGATCCGGGCGATCCGTACCGGCAATAGGGCTGTACGAGGAACGGAGGCCTGCGGCGAGTGGCCGGACGCGGGCCCGGGCCCCGCCGTACGCTGGCAGCGTGACGCTCGACGACCTCGTACGGCTGCGCCGGGCCCGGGACATGATGGACCGGGACTACGCGCAGCCTCTCGACGTCCCGGCCCTGGCGCGCGCCGCGCACATGTCGCCGGGCCACTTCTCCCGCAGCTTCCGTGCCGCCTTCGGCGAGACCCCGTACAGCTATCTGATGACCCGCCGTGTCGAGCGGGCCAAGGCGCTGCTGCGGCGGGGCGATCTGAGCGTGACGGAGGTCTGCTTCGAGGTCGGCTGTACGTCGCTGGGGTCGTTCAGCTCGCGCTTCACCGAGCTGGTCGGCGAGACCCCGAGCGCGTACCGGGCGCGCAGTCACGAGCCCGGCGCGGTCATACCCGCGTGCGTCGCCAAGATCCTCACCCGGCCGGTCAGGAACGGGCCCGTGGGCAGCGCTCAGGTCCTCGACGGAGAACCGGGAGCGGGCCCTCGCGCGTAGGGCCTTCCGTCCGGGGCAGGCGGGGCTCACGCCGCCTTCCGGGTGGCGTGGCGCACTATTGCAAGCAGTCGCTTGCAATAGTTAGCGCCGGCGAGGCACTATCGGAGCATGGCATCGCTCAACGTCGGCAATCTCGGTGAGTACCTGCGCGAGCAGCGCCGCAGTGCGCAGCTCTCGCTCAGGCAGCTCGCCGATGCCGCCGGGGTGTCCAATCCGTATCTGAGCCAGATCGAGCGCGGCCTTCGCAAGCCGAGCGCGGAGGTTCTGCAGCAGGTAGCCAAGGCCCTGCGGATCTCCGCGGAGACGCTGTACGTGCGGGCCGGGATCCTCGATGCGGAGCGGGACCGGGAAGAGGTGGAGACGCGCGCCGTCATCCTCGCCGACTCCTCGCTCAACGAACGCCAGAAACAAGTGCTGTTGCAGATCTACGAGTCCTTCAGGAAAGAGAACGGGACCGAGGCACAGCACAGCAGTCAGGAACACCTCGCCGACGGCCCCCGCACGGCCGGGGACAGCGGTGCCGAACCCTCAAGCTGAAGCCGATGTGATCCGGGAGGACCACGCCATGGCCATCACCGACGACCTGCGCAAGACCCTCAGCAACCCGACCCCCCTCTACTTCGCCGCCGGCACGGCCGAGCTCGCCTACCAGCAGGCGAAGAAGGTGCCCGGCATCGTGGAGCACCTGCGTGCCGAGGCCCCGGCCCGGTTCGAGGCCGTGCGCAACACCGACCCGAAGGACGTTCAGGAGAAGGCGGCCGGCCGCGCCAAGGAGGCCCAGGCGGCCATCCAGGCCAAGGTCAACGAGGTGCTCGGCACCCTCGACACCGACCTGAAGAAGTTCGGCGAGACCGCTCAGGACCTCGCGCTGCGCGGTGTCGGCGTCGCCGCCGAGTACGCCGTCAAGGCCCGCGAGACGTACGAGAAGGTCGCCGAGCACGGCGAGGAGACCGTGCGGGCCTGGCGCGGTGACGCGGCCGACGAGATCCTCGAGGTCGCCGAGGCCGTCGAGCCGACAGCGGAGCCCGTGGCCGGCGAGACGGCCGCCGCGAAGCCCCAGCCGACCGATGCCTCCGCCAGGAAGCCGGTGGCGGCGAAGAAGGCCCCGGCCAAGAAGACGACGACCGTGAAGAAGACCACGCCCTCCGCGAAGTAGCGGCACGGCGGGGTAAGGAAAGCGGTACGGAGCGTACCGAGGGACGGGCCGGGCACTTACCGAGTGTCCGGCCCGTTCACCGGGTACGGTGACCGCGTAGGACTGATCTGACTCGGGTGGTGGGCGTTGTGCTGATGTCGGCTTTCGGCGGCTTGATGTGGCTGCTCTACACCGCCATGCTCGTGCTCGCGGTGGTTGCTCTGGTGATGGCCGCGTTCTCGCGCGAGGACGCGTTCCGCGCGGCGGACAAGCAGAACAAGATGTTCTGGCTGATCATCCTCGGTATCGCGGTCGCGGTGAATCTCCTGATCCCGATGCTGTTCCTGCAGCTCGCGGGGCTCGTCGCGACGATCGTCTTCTTCGTGGACGTGCGGCCCGCGCTCCAGCAGGTGTCGGGCGGCGGCCGGGGCCGCCGTGGCGGCGGCTCCAGCAGCGACGGTCCGTACGGGCCGTACAACGGCGGGCGCTGAGCCCCCTCCGGCTCCCGGGGGCTCCCGGGGCGCGGTCAGCGCCCCGGTTCGGTTCAGGGGCTAGTTCCCCCGGTCCAGGAGGACGACGGCCACGTCGTCCGTGAGGTCGCCGCCGTTGAGGTCGCGGGCCTCGTTCACCGTCGCGTCGATGAGTTCCTCGCCGCGCAGTCCCTCCGCCAGCCTGCGGCCCACCATGTCCACCATGCCGTCCTGGCCGAGGCGCTGCTTGCCGTCGCCGACCCGCCCCTCGATCAGGCCGTCCGTGTAGAGCATCAGGCTCCACGTCGGGCCGAGCTCCACCTGGCGGCGCGGCCAGCGGGCGCGCGGCAGCAGACCGAGCGCCGGGCCGTTGTCCTCGTACGGGAGCAGCTCGGCGGTCGGGGGCCCGGGGACGCGGGCGGAGCCGGGGACCCGGGAGTACGTCGGGCGGGAGATCAGCGGCGACGGGTGCCCGGCCAGGCACAGGCCCGCGCGGCGGCCGTCGGGGGAGATGTCGACCGTGCACAGCGTCGCGAAGATCTCGTCGTCCGCCCGCTCGTGTTCGAGGACCTGCTGGAGCGTGGAGAGCAGTTCGTCGCCGCACAGGCCGGCGAACGTCAACGCCCGCCAGGCGATGCGCAGTTCGACGCCGAGCGCCGCCTCGTCGGGGCCGTGCCCGCAGACGTCGCCGATCATGGCGTGCACCGTGCCGTCGGGCGTGCGGACGGCGTCGTAGAAGTCGCCGCCGAGCAGCGCGCGGGAGCGGCCGGGGCGGTAGCGGGCCGCGAAGCGCAGCGGGGAGCCGTCCAGGAGCGGCGTCGGGAGCAGGCCGCGCTCCAGGCGGGCGTTCTCCTGGGCGCGCAGCCGGGACTCGGCGAGCTTGCGCTGGGCGACGTCGGCGCGCTTGCGCTCGACGGCGTAGCGGACGGCGCGGCCCAGCAGGCGGCCGTCCAGCTCGTCGCGGAACAGATAGTCCTGGGCGCCGACGCGTACGGCCTCGGCGCCGCGCTCCGCGTCGCCGGACGCGGTGAGGGCGAGGACGGCGTGCCGCGGCGCGAGGCGCAGGACATGCCGCAGCGTCTCCAGCTCGTCGGCGTCCGCGGCCGCGCCGGGCGCGGGCAGGGCGAGGTCGAGCAGGATGCAGTGGACGTCGTCGGTGAGGAGCCGCTCGGCCTCGGTGAGGTTGCGGGCGGTACGGACACGGATCGGCTTGCCCGCCGAGTCGGTCAGTTCGGGCACGCCGAAGGAGGCGGTGGGGTCGTCCTCGATGACGAGGAGCGTCAGAGGGCCACCTCCGCCGCTCTGGGCGCCGGAGGCCGTGGGCTGCCGGGGCAGCGTGACGGGCGGCGTCGGCACAGTCGCGGCCTGACCACCTTCCACGGCCGGGATCGCTCTCTGCCGCGGTACGGGTACGGGCATCGCTCGGTTCCTTCCCTCCCCCCGAGGGCGTGGTGGAGCGAAGGTCGTCGCACCACCGACGGTGGACCTTAGCGGTAGGCGGGCCGGCAACGGAATGGTGAGAGGCAAACCGCCACTGTCATATGCCGCGTCAGCTAACGCAATTGGGCACGCCAAAGGGCCCATCGGCCCTTTCGGGGATGACGAAGGTCACGTCGTTTCACTGCAACCGGAGGCCTCGGAGTGTGGTGGGTCACGTGGCCCAGCTCACGGCAGCCGGCCCCGCGCGGACCTTCACGCGTCGGGGCGGACGACCCCGAGAATCGTCATCGAGCCCGCGCCCGCGACCGTGACGTTCCGCCCGGGCCGGGGGGCGTGCACGATTGCGCCGTCCCCTATATACATCCCGACGTGGCTGGCGTCGTCGTGGTAAATGATCAGGTCGCCGGGGCGCATGTCCTTGATGTCGATGTGCTTGAGCTGCTTCCACTGCTCCTGCGAGGTCCGCGGGATCGGCCGCCCGGCCGCCGACCAGGCCTGCGAGGTCAGGCCCGAGCAGTCGTACGAGCCGGGCCCTTCGGCGCCCCACACGTACGGCTTGCCGAGCTGGCCGGTGGCGAACGCGACCGCCTTCTTGCCCCGCGCCGACGCGCTGCCCTTGATGTCCTTGAGGACCCCCGAGCTGAGCCAGGCCGTCTGCTGCTTGTACTCGGCCTGCTGCTCCAGCTCCTTCAGACGCTCCCGCTCCTTCTTCTCGAGCTGTGACTCGAGCTTCTCGGCCTCCGCGATCTTGCTCTTGATCTTCTTCTGCGCCCGGGCCTTCTCCATGCGGTTGGCCTCGAGCTTCTGCCAGTTCCGCGTGGCGTCCTGGGCGTACGTCTGCAGGTCCTCCTGCGTCCGTGTCAGCTCGCCCATGAGTCCCTTGGTGGCGTGCTGCCCCTGCCGCATCCGGTCCGCGCCGTCCAGGAACCGCGAGGGGTTGTCCGAGAGCATCAGCTGCGCCTCCGGCGGCATCCCGCCGTTGCGGTACTGCTGGCGGGCCGCGGCGCCCGCACGGGACTTCAGACGGTCCAGCTTCTTCTGGCCGGCGACGATGTCCTTGGCCAGTTGGACGATCTGTCCCGACTGCTTGTGGGCCTTCTCCTCGGCCGCGTTGTACGCCTCCGTGGCGACGGCCGCGTCGTGGTAGAGCCCGTCGAGCTTGGCGCGGACCGCCTCGAGGTCAGGGCCTCTGTCTGCCGTTGACGGCGGCGCGGGCCGCGCGGGACTCGCGTACGCGGCTCCCGGCGCCGTCAGTACCGTCATCGCGCTGACCAGTGCCACGGCCGCCATGACTGTCGTGGTCCGCTTGCTCATCGCGCTCCGCCCCCAAGCAGTGAAGACTCGCCAGAACTGATTTACCGTCAGTAACTTACGGATGCCCTGGGGATGGTGCCATGGCGGCGCCGAATGTGACAGACCCGGGCAACAACTCCCCATCCGCTCCCGGTCCGACCCCTCAGCCCCGTGCGCCCCTTCCCGCAGCGTCTGACGTACGGCCCTGCGAGATCGTTCCCTCCGGCTCCGGGCGGTTCGTCGTCAGCCCCGTGGCGCCAACGCCCCCCAGGCGACCGTCACTTCCCCCTGCCGCCACCGCGCGGGCCGGTCGAGCACCGGCCAGTCCGCGCTCAGCGCCCGTGCCGTCCGGATCCAGCGCTGCCGCGCCCCGTACGAGGCGTAGGGGGCGGCCGCCGCCCAGGCGCGGTCGAAGTCGCGCAGGAACGCGTGGACCGGCTCGCCCGGCACATTGCGGTGGATCAGGGCCTTGGGGAGGCGCTCGGCGAGGTCGGAGGGGCGGTCGAGGGAGCCGAGGCGCGTCGCGAAGGTGACCGTGCGCGGGCCCTGTGGCCCGAGCGCCACCCACACGTGGCGGCGGCCGATCTCGTCGCAGGTCCCCTCGACCAGGAGCCCGCCGGGCGCGAGCCGCGCGGTCAGCCGCCGCCAGACCTCGGCGACCTGGTCCTCGTCGTACTGGCGCAGCACGTTCGCGGCCCTGATCAGGAGCGGGTCGTGGGGGAGGGGCACCTCGAAGCCGCCGTGCCGGAAGGTGAGGCCGTCCCGTTCGTAGGGGAGGGCGGCGGCGACCCGCGCGGGCTCGATCTCGATGCCCACCACGCTCGCGCGTGGTGCCACGGTGCGCAGCCGCTGGAGCAGTTCGACCGCGGTCCAGGGTGCGGCGCCGTAGCCGAGGTCGACGGCGACGGGGTGGTCGGCGCGGCGCAGGGCGGCGCCGTGCGTGGCCGCGATCCAGCGGTCCATGCGGCGCAGGCGATTGGGGTTGGTGGTCCCGCGTGTGACCGTTCCCACGGGGCGGGACGGGGGGCGCGGGCTCATGGCTACGAGGGTATGCGCCGGGTCCGCGGTCCCGGGGTTGAGCCCCCGACGGTAATGATTCGGCAAAACGGAAATGGAGCGGAGAGATCAGGTGTTGCAGCCGCTGAAGGGGGGCTCACGCCCGGGCTCCGCGCCCGCGGTCACGGGCCCCCGACGACGTGCCCGCAGCAAGGAGGACCGCCACGTGAGCCAGTACGTGTCCAGGCTCCGCCGTTCCGGGGCCTCGTCCCAGCGGCTCAGGTTCCCCGGCGCGCACCGCAGACCGCGTCGGGTCGCCATGCTGAGCGTGCACACGTCACCGCTCCACCAGCCCGGCACGGGCGACGCGGGCGGCATGAACGTCTACATCGTCGAGCTCGCCAAGCGCCTCGCCGCGATCAACATCGAGGTCGAGATCTTCACGCGCGCCACGACCGGCGCGCTGCCCCCTGCCGTAGAGCTGTCGCCCGGTGTCCTGGTCCGGCACGTGGACGCGGGCCCGTACGAGGGCCTCGCCAAGGAGGAGCTGCCGGCCCAGCTGTGCGCCTTCACGCACGGCGTGATGCAGGCGTGGGCGGGCCACCGGCCGGGCCACTACGACCTCGTTCACTCGCACTACTGGCTCTCCGGTCACGTCGGCTGGCTGGCTGCCGAGCGCTGGGGCGTCCCCCTCGTGCACGCCATGCACACCATGGCCAAGGTCAAGAACGCCGCGCTCGCCGAGGGCGACACTCCCGAGCCCGCCGCGCGCGTCATCGGTGAGACCCAGATCGTCCGCGCCGCCGACCGCCTCATCGCGAACACGGCGGAGGAGGCCGACGAGCTCGTACGCCACTACGAGGCCGACGCCGCCAAGGTCGCGGTCGTCCACCCCGGCGTGAACCTGGAGCGCTTCTGCCCCGCCGACGGCCGCGCCGCCGCCCGGCACCGCCTCGGCCTGCCCCAGGACGCCCTCATCCCGCTGTTCGCGGGCCGTATCCAGCCCCTGAAGGCGCCGGACATCCTGCTCAGGGCCGTCGCCGTCCTCCTCGACGAGCGGCCCGAGCTGCGCTCGCGGATGGTCGTGCCCGTCGTGGGCGGCCCCAGCGGCAGCGGTCTGGCCAAGCCGGAGGGGCTGCAGAAGCTCGCCGCCAGGCTCGGCATCGCCGACGTCGTCCGCTTCCGCCCCCCGGTCGGGCAGGACCAGCTCGCGGACTGGTTCCGCGCGGCATCCGTCCTCGTCATGCCGTCGTACAACGAGTCCTTCGGGCTCGTCGCCATAGAGGCCCAGGCGGCCGGTACGCCGGTGATCGCGGCCGCGGTCGGCGGTCTGCCCGTCGCCGTGCGCGACGAGTCGACCGGCTTCCTGGTCCCGGGCCACGACCCGGCGGCGTACGCGCGCAGGCTCGGCGAGTTCGCCGACCATCCACAGCTTGTGGACAGCATGGGCGCCGCGGCGGCGGCGCACGCGCAGGGCTTCGGCTGGGACACGGCGGCCTCCGCGACGGCCGATGTGTACACGGCGGCCACCTACGAGCACCGCCACCCCCGTCACGTACCCTCGCTGCATGGCTGACAGCACCATGGCCGGCGCGGCGGCGGTCATCGAGCAGGTCCTCACCGAGGCCGAGCTCGAGTGGGAGAGCCCCGAGCCCGGCACGTCGTACGTCGTGAAGCTGCCCGGGACGCGCAAGCTGTCGACGACGCTCTCGCTGCTCGTCGGCAAGCACTCGCTCTCGCTGAACGCGTTCGTGATCCGGCACCCGGACGAGAACGAGCAGGGTGTCCACCGCTGGCTCCTGGAGCGCAACCTCCGTCTGTACGGCGTGAGTTACGCAGTCGACCAGCTCGGCGACGTCTACCTCACGGGCAAGCTGCCCCTCGCGGCCGTCACCCCGGACGAGGTCGACCGCCTCCTCGGCTCGGTCCTGGAGGCCGCGGACGGCGCGTTCAACACGCTCCTCGAGCTCGGTTTCGCGAGCGCGATCCGCCGTGAGTACGCCTGGCGGGTGTCGCGCGGGGAGTCCACGCGCAACCTCGACGCGTTCACGAACCTGACCCACCGCCCCGCCAAGTAGCCCTTCCCTCCCGCCCGTTCACTGTTGCCCGCCCCCTTCCGCCACGGAGGTCGCCATGGCATGCTCGCGGCCGACGCAGACATGAACAGCGTTCACGTGGTTGAACGTATGGAATCGTGTGGAGGGTGGCGGCGGTGGAGAACCTCAGCAGACGCGGGTTGTTGGGCAGCGCGATCGCGGTGGCGGCCATGACGGCGACGGGAACCGGCGCGCGGGCCGCCACGGCCCCCTCCGGTGAAGTGCCGCCCATCTGGCGCGAGTTCACCCGCACCCCCTATACGCACCCGCAGATCCCGTACGTCGGCCGGGCCGGATACCGCACGGGCCGGCACGGCTTCGCCCGCCCCCGCGTCGTCGCCGACGTCGTACGCGACTACGGCGCGCGCCCCGACGGCTCGGCCGACGCCGCCCCTGCGATCAACCGTGCCCTCGCCGACGCCGGACAGGCCGGCGGGGGCACGGTCCACCTGCCCCCGGGCACGTACCGCATCGACGACCTCATCCGCATCGGTCACAGTGGCGTCGTCCTGCGCGGCGCGGGCAGCACCCGCACCAAGCTGTACGCGACCCGCAGCCTCACCGAACTCATCGGCGTCTACGGCTCCCGCTACGGAGGCGACAAGTCCAGCTGGTCCTGGGCGGGCGGCCTGGTCTGGCTCTGCCCCGAGGACCGCTTCCGCACCCTGACCGACGCGATCAGGGCGAAGGCATGGCCCTTCGAGGGCTGGACGGGCAACAAGCGCGACGCGTGGGACACGCTCACGGCGGTCGAACCGGCCACCCGCGGCTCCTGGTCGGTGACGGTCGCCGACGCGACCCGCCTCTCGCGCGGCGACCTGGTCCTCCTGCGCCTCGCCGACGACCCCGGGCACACCCTCCTCGAACACATGGCGGGCGGCGGCCCCGGCCCCGAGGCGTACTTCTGGGACGACAAGACCAAGCTGACCTCGTACGTCCCCTACGAATGGCCCGTACGGATCGAATCCGTGCACGGCCGCCGTGTCACCTTCGAACGCCCGCTCCCTCTCGACGTACGCCCGGAGTGGGACCCGCGGCTGACCACGCACGCCGGCGCCCTGACCGGCTCGGGCGTCGAGGCGCTGACCCTCGAAGCGGTCGAGACCCCGCAGTCCCAGCACCTCCTCGACAAGGGCTACAACGGCGTCGCGTTCCAGTGCGCGTACGACTGCTGGGCCGACGACGTCACCGTCCGCCACGTCGACAACGGCTTCGGCCTGGTCGCCGCGTCCGCCTGCACCCTGCGCCGCACCCGCGTCGCCGGCCGCGGCTCGCACCACCCGTACTTCTGCCGCGAGGGCTCCCACGACAACCTCGTCGAGTCGTTCACGATCGAGCAGCGCACCGTCCCCGCCCCCGCGGGCACGCAGCTGCACGGCATCAACGTCGAGGGCCTGTCGTCGTACAACGTGTGGTCGCGCGGCGAGATGGAGATGGGCACGTTCGACTCGCACCGCGGCATGCCCTTCGCGAACGTGCGCACGGACATCACGGTGAACAACAACGGCCGGCACGGCGGCGACGCATCCGCCGGACCGCTCTTCGGGGCGCGCTTCACGCACTGGAACATCCGCGTCACGAATCAGCGCGCCGGCCTGATGCGCATCGACGGACTCGCGCCGTACAGCGCGACCGTCGCCGTCAACACCGTCCGCGAGTTCGACCAGATCGATGTCCCGGACTTCACCGGCGACCTGCGTGCGCGGCTCGAGCTGTACGGCGACGGGGTGTCGGACACGGTCCGGCCGCGGAACCTGTACGACGCGCAGCGGTCGTCGGTCAGACGGTGAGCGTCAGGCAGTGAGTGTCAGGCGGTGAGCTCGGGCTCGGTCCCGGTCTTCTCGGGGCTGGGGACGGGGGCGACGGGGTGTTCCTCCGCGGGCAGCCCCCGCATCAGGATCCAGTACCCGGCCGCCGCGACCGTCCCGATCGCCGCGCAGCCCGCCCACAGCCACCCCGCGCCGAACCGGTCGATCGTCACGCCCGACGCGAGCGGCGCGACCAGGGCCGCCACCGACCACGACATCGAGTACATGCCCTGGTAGCGGCCGCGCCCATGGGTCGGGGCGAGCCGCGCCACGAGGCCGGACTGCGTGGGGGCGTTGATCATCTCGCCGAGGGTCCACACGACGACGATCAGGGCGTACGCGGCGATCGACCCGGCGAACGCGGTGAGCGCGAAGCCGTAGCCGATGAGGAGCGAGGAGACCGTCAGGAGCCGGCCCGCGTCGCGCTTCTCTATGAAGCGGGTCAGCGGGATCTGCAGCGCCACGATCACGATGCCGTTGACGGCGGCGACGAGCCCGACGTCCGAACTGCTGAGACCCGCCTGCCCCATGACGATGGGCAGCCCGGACGAGGACTGCGTGAAGACGACGGAGATGAGGAACGACAGTCCCACCATCAGCATGTACCGGCCGTCGCGCAGGACGGTCAGCATCGTCACGTCGGCGACGGGCGCCGCGTCGGGCTTCGGCTCGGCGCGCTCGGGCCGCGACTCGGGCACCTTCACGAACACCAGGACCGCGCAGGCCAGCGTCATCGCGGCCTCGAGGAGGAAGCCGGCGGTGTAGCTGGCGGCGACGAGGAATCCGGCGTAGACGGAGGAGACGGCGAAGCCGAGGTTGATGGCCCAGTAGTTGAGGGAGAAGGCCCGCACGCGGTCCTGCGGCGCGACGAGGTCGGCCATCATCGCCTGCACGGCGGGACGCGACGCGTTCGAGGCGACGCCGAGCAGGAAGCCGGTCACCGCGATCCCGGCGGGGTCGCGCACGAAGGCGAGGACGGCGACGGTCGCGGCGGTCGACAGCTGCGCCGCGAGGAGGGTGGGCCGCCGTCCGATCCGGTCCGCGAGCACCCCGCCGAGCACCGACGCGATCATGCCGCCGAGCCCGATGAGCGCGGCGACGAGACCCGCGAACGAGGCGGAGAAGTGGCGCTCGGTGGTGAGGTACAGCGCCATGAACGTGAGGACGAAGCCGCCGAGGCGGTTGATCAGGGTGCTGGTCCACAGCCACCAGAACTGGCGCGGCAGACCGGACACACTCTCGTGTGCGGCCCGTCTGAGAGCGGTGACGGACATCGGGACGGATCCCCCCTGGGGCGTGTGCGGCGTGGGTGCGGCCTGATGGGCCTGTAAGCGGCGCCGGCCCAGTCCGTAACTTACGTGGGGGAGGGCGGCCGCAGCCACTCAATTGACGGCTGCCGTCAATCGACGGCCGGCGCTCCCGGCCCGTACCGTCCGGCCCGTGGCCGGGCGCGCGGGGCGCCGGAGGCTTGGATTAGGCTCGGAGCCATGGCCGACGCACCGTACAAGCTGATCCTCCTCCGCCACGGCGAGAGCGAATGGAACGCGAAGAACCTGTTCACCGGTTGGGTGGACGTCAATCTCAACGAGAAGGGCGAGAAGGAGGCAGTCCGCGGCGGTGAGCTGCTCAAGGACGCAGGCCTGCTCCCCGATGTCGTACACACCTCGCTCCAGAAGCGCGCGATCCGTACGGCCCAGCTGTCGCTGGAGGCCGCGGACCGCCACTGGATCCCCGTCCACCGCTCGTGGCGCCTGAACGAGCGGCATTACGGTGCGCTCCAGGGCAAGGACAAGGCGCAGACGCTGGCCGAGTTCGGCGAGGAGCAGTTCATGCTCTGGCGCCGCTCGTACGACACCCCGCCGCCGCCGCTGGCCCGCGACGCGGAGTACTCCCAGTTCGACGACGCGCGCTACGCGACCCTCCCGCCGGAGCTGCGCCCGCAGACGGAGTGCCTCAAGGACGTCGTCGTCCGGATGCTCCCCTACTGGTTCGACGGCATCGTCCCGGACCTCCTGGACGGCAAGACGGTCCTGGTCGCGGCCCACGGCAACAGCCTGCGCGCCCTGGTCAAGCACCTCGACGGCATCTCCGACGCCGACATCGCGGGCCTGAACATCCCGACGGGCATCCCGCTGTCCTACGAGCTCGACGCGGACTTCAAGCCACTGAAGGCGGGCGGCACCTACCTGGACCCGGACGCGGCCGCGGCGGCGATCGAGGCGGTCAAGAACCAGGGCAAGAAGAAGTAGCCTTCCCGATCATGCCTCCCACCTGCGCGAACGGCGCGGGTGGGAGGCATTTTCATGTCCCGTCCCGGAGCGCGTTCGTCACCTTGCCGCAGGCTGTGCCGGGAGGTCGAACACGTTGTCAGGGGAGATGATCTTGGTGATCGCCTGGCCGACGAGGGTGCTCGGCTCCGAGTTGTCGTGGTCGATGTCCGTGTTCAGGAGCACCACGAGGGTCGCCTCGGCCGACGGCAGGTAGATCGTCAGGGACTCGTAGCCCGGCAGGGAGCCGTTGTGGCCTGTCCAGCCCTGGACGTTGAAGATGCCGAGGCCGTAGCCCGCGCCCGGGATCGTGGTCTTCGGGGTGATGAGGCGCTGCTTCTGCGTGGCGGGGCTGATCATCGCGTCGCCGTTGGGGAACTTGCCCGTGGCGACCGTGGGTGCCCAGATACGCAGGTCGTCGAGGGTGGAGATCATCGCGCCTGCCGCCCAGCCCCAGGACGGGTTCCAGTCGACCGTGTCCTCGACCTTCCCGCTCGCGGTCTGGTTCGTGTAGCCCTGCGCGTGCGGCTCCGGGAACTCGTTGCCGGTCGGGAACAGCGTCTGCTTCATGCCGGCCGGCGTGAGGATGTTGTCCTTGATGTACTCGTCGAGGGGCTGCCCGCTCTCCTTCTCGACCACGAGGCCGAGCAGGATGAGGTTGGTGTTGCAGTAGGAGAACTCCTTGCCCGGCTCGAACAGCACGGGGTGCTTGAACGAGTAGTCGAGGAGCTGCTGCGGTGTGAACGGCCGCTCCGGATCGGACGTCAGCGCCTTGTAGAAGCCGTCGTCCGCCGAGTAGTTGAAGAGTCCGCTGCGCATCTCGGCCAGCTGGCGGATGGTGATCTTGTCACCGTTGGGGACCCCGTCGATGTACGTGCCGATCGGGTCGTCCAGGCCGACCTTCTTCTCGTCGACCAGCTTCAGGATCGACGTGACGGTGAACGTCTTGGTCTCGCTGCCGATCCGTATGTGCAGGCCGGGCGACATCTTCTGGCCGGTGCTCTTGTCGGCGACGCCGTAGGACTTCACGTACTCGCCCTTGTCCGGCGTCCACACACCGAAGGTCACACCCGGAACGTTCGCCTCACGCATGACCTTCTGCACGGCGGCGTCGAGCTCCTTCTCCACGGCGGGAGTGAGCTTCTGAACCTGTCCCGGAGCCGTCGACCCGGAATCGGACGGGGAGGGCGGGTCGGCGGCGCGGATGACGGAGGCGGAAATGGAGCCGGCGGCCACGGAGGCCGGCGTGGCGAACGCGGACCCACCCGCTATCGGCACCGTGAGCGTTCCCACCGCTACGGCGGTCACAGCCCCCCTGCGCAATCCCCGGGTCGAATGCGTCATGAGCTGACTCCAACCATGTGAGGAAGAACCCACAGGAAGAACCCGGACCCATCGTAGGGCGGGGCCCCACGCACCGCCTCTCCAGCCACCACAGCCCCTGCGGTCACGGGGGTCAGCGCGGTCAGCGCCTCTCCAGCAGCCCGCCGCGCATCACCATCGTGCCCGAGACGGTGCTCGGCGGGGCGGTGCCCGCGGCAGCCTCGACCGGTGGAACGGGCTGTCCACCGGTCGGTGGATGGTGCCGGGTCAGTCGACCCCACGCAGATAGACCTGGCTGGTCCGCGCATCGAGGGGATGCACCGTCACCTCAAGGGAGTTCAGCTCGCCGGCGCAGGGCGCGCACACGGGTCCGCTGCGGACGTCGGCAAGCGTCTCCGGTTCCTTGAGTCCGAGGTGCGCGAACGGCGTCATGGGCTTCACCGACTGCTGCAAGGGCTTGGCGCGGTGGGTGAGTTCCTGCTCGGGGGCGAGCCGGTTCACAAACGTGTCCACGCGCGCTGTCGGCACCGTAAAGGCCAGAAGAAGGCCATCGTCCTGGAACCCGTTCTGGTACGCGGCACGCCGGTCCATGGCCTCGGCAGGGATCTGTACGTGCATCAGCTCACCGATCGCTGCGGGGGTCACTCCCGCCTTCCAGGCCGGGACTTGTCCGCGCGTATCCGCGTCCGTGTCACGTCCGGTGCCGGTCCTGGTGCCGTCATCGGAGCCACCCGAGCAAGCCGTGAGCAGTGCGAGGGCCGCGAGGCACAGCGCACCGGCGGACGCTCCCCGCACCGGCACCATCGATCCGGTCCTCGCCCTCACCGTGCATCCCCATTGCGTCCGATGTCAGTACGGGTCCCGTCCCGTCCGGGATCGGCCGGGTCGGGAAGCTTCGCGGGTCCCGACCTCAGGTCGTAGTGCTGCACCGAACCGCTGCCTCTCATGTCGAGCTCCCTGGCCAGACCCGTCGTGTGGAGGCGCGCCATGTCCGCGTCGGTCACTTCGGTCGGGCCGATCCGCGTGGCCGTTCCCGGGTCCCAGTTGTGGTCTCGAGCTCGCCACCGGCCCCGAAGTGATGGCTCTTCAGCTCGGCAGCGGCCTGCATGGTGGAACCTGAGCCGTGCTCGTCCGCGCCGGCACCCGCGATGTCGACCTGCTGCCCAGCCGGGCGTGCAGCGAGAACGCCTCGTGCCCGACGGCCCCGAGATCGTCCTGCCGCACGATGAGCCGCCCCCGGCGGGAGGTGCCTGGTTGAGCTGAATACCGGCGCCCCGTCGCTGGGCGGCTCGCCCTTGGGGTGTCGTGCGTCGTTGAGTTGACGTTGTCGCCCGACGAGGCGTTGTTCGTGGTGCGCCGCCGGGCGAGCCGCCGTCACGCCGTCGCCGAAGCCGACTCCGGCGCCACCCCCGTCTCCGTCTCCGCCACCGCGCTCCCGCCCCCCATCGCCACCCTCCGCGCCCACACGTAGTACACCGGCGCCGTCACCACCAGTCCCACGAGCCACGACAGGTCCGCGCCGCCGAGGGGTGCTACCAGCGGGCCCGTGTACAGCGACGTGGCGACGAAGGGGAGTTGGACGGCGATGCCGATCGCGTACGACGTCAGGGCCACCGGGTTGAAGCGGCCGTAGCGTCCGCCGTCGGGAGCGAAGAGGTCGCCGAGCGCGTAGCGCCCGCGGTGGACGAGGTAGAAGTCGATCAGGTTGATCGCCGTCCAGGGGACGAGGACGACGAGCAGGACCAGTACGAGGTTCACGAAGCTGGAGACGAAGTCGCTCGACAGGGCCGTCGCGATGGTCAGCGCGGCCACGAGGACCACCGCGGAGACGGCGCCGCGTGCCCTCTGGCGCGGGGTCCACGCGGGGCGGAACGTCTGGCAGATGGTGATCAGCGACAGCACCGCGCCGTAGAGGTTGAGCGCGTTGTGGTTGATGACCGAGAAGAGGAACAGGAGCAGCACGACCGGGCCGAAGGCGCCCGCCGCGCTGTCGAAGCCCGCCACCGTGTCGTCCGTGCCGGGCGACGCGAGGCCGATCACCGTGCCCGCGAGGAACGGCAGCGTCGAGCCGAGACACGAGCCCCAGTACGTGGCCCAGAAGGTCGACGCCGTACGGACGGTGCGCGGCAGGTAGCGCGAGTAGTCGGAGACGTACGGGGCGAAGGCCAGCTGCCACAGGGCGCTCAGGGACACCGTCGCGAGCCAGCCCGCGAACGTGAAGGAGCCCGTCGAGAAGAAGCCGTCGGGCAGGCCGCGCCCGGCCACCACGGCGAGGCCGACCAGGATGCCCGCACCGAGCACCCACGTCGCGATCTTGTTGAGGGTGTGGATGAGGCGGTAGCCGACCCAGCAGATCAGGGCCGAGCCGAGCGCCCCGAGCACGATGCCCGCGTCGACCGGCACGGCGGGCGCGAGGCCGTGCAGGGACTTGCCGGCCAGGATGATGTTCGAGGCGAAGAAGCCGATGTACATCGCCGCCGCCACGACCACGATCAGCAGGGCGCCCACGCTGCCGAACTGCGCCCGGCTCTGGATCATCTGCGGGACACCGAGCTGCGGGCCCTGCGCCGAGTGCAGCGCCATGAAGACGGCGCCGACGAGCTGGCCGACCAGGATCGCGAGGACGCTGGACCAGAACGACTGGTGGAACACCTGGACGCCCATGGCGCCGGTGACCAGCGGCAACGGCGCGATGTTCGTGCCGAACCACATCGTGAACAGGTCACGGACGCGGCCGTGGCGCTCGTTCTCGGGGACGTGGTCGATGGTGTGCTGCTCGACGGCCGGGGCCGCCTCGGGTGTGGCGGGCATACGGACTCCCTGTCCGGAAAACGAGGGGGCGGGCGGGGGTGTTCGGGCATGCGGGTTGGTTGGGGAGTCTCGCCACCCTCGCAATCCCCGGTCAAACATCGATTTCCCGGGAGTTACATCTGTTTTCGAGATGCAGACAGCTCGCGGGCGCCCGGGGCACAATCCCGCCATGGCCAAGGACGCGAACTTCACCCTCGTGCAGCTGCGGTACTTCCTCGCCGCCGCCGAGCTCGGCAGCATGACCGCCGCCGCGCACCGCATCAACGTCTCGCAGTCCGCGGTCTCCACCGCCGTGCACCACCTGGAGCGCGAGCTCGGCGTGCAGCTCCTGATCCGCCGGCACGCGAAGGGCCTGGAGCTGACGGCCGCGGGGGAGCGGTTCCTGCACGAGCTGCGCGGCTTCCTCACGCACGCCGACGAGCTCGCCGAGTCGGCCAGGAGCCTGGGCGCCGACCTCGTCGGCGAGCTGGCCGTGGGCTGCTTCCAGACGCTCGCCCCGTTCTATCTGCCCCGCCTGCTGAGGGAGTTCGGGGAGCGCCAGCCCGCCGTGCGCGTCGAGGTCGTCGAGGGCGACATCCCGGCCGTGCAGGAGAGCCTGCGCACGGGCGCCTGTGAACTGGCGCTGCTCTACGACATGGATCTCGACGCCGACATCGAGTGCGAGGTCCTCGCGATGGCCCCGCCCTACGCCCTCGTCCCCGAGGGGCACCGGCTCGCGGGCGGTGGCCGGGCCCGTCTCGCCGACCTCGCGGACGAGCCGATGATCCTGCTCGACCTGCCCGCGAGCCGCGACTACTTCCGCTCCGTCGCGGCCAAGGCCGGGGTCGAACCGCGCATCAGCCACCGCACCCGCAGCTACGAGACCGTGCGCGCCCTGGTCGCCGCCGGATACGGCTGGTCGCTGCTCAATCAGCGGCCCGCGCACGACCGCACATACGACGGGTCGAGCGTCGTCGCCCTGCCGCTCGCCGACCCGCTGCCCGCGCTCCCGGTCGTCCTGGCGAAGCTGCGCGGGGTCCGGCTGACGGGCCGCGCGCAGGCGTTCGCGACGGCCTGCAGGGAGGCGTTGCGCGCCTGAACGACCAGCTCAGACGTCGCAGGGAGAGAGCATCTCAAAAACCAATGCAATAGCGCTAAAAGATCTGTTGTACGGATGCAGGTCCCGGCTCCCATAGTGGTCCCACCACAGCCCACTCGCTCCGAGGGAGGCCGCTCGTGACCATTGCTCCGGACCAACTCCTCACATCCCGCCAGGACTTCGTGGCCGCCATGGGGAACGCCGCGACGGGCGTGACCGTTGTCTCCACAGAAGGACCGGCCGGTCGCTTCGCCCAGACCGTCTCCGCCATGTGCTCCGTCTCCGCCGACCCGCCCTCGCTGCTGGTGTGTGTGAACGAGCGGAGCCCCCTCGCCGCGGCCGCCGTGCGCAACGGCGTCATCGCCGTGAGCGTCCTCGCCGCCGGCCAGGCCCACGTCTCCGACGTGTTCGCGGGCCGCCCCGCCCGCGGGAGCGGCCCGTACGACTTCGACAGCGCCGAGTGGGACGTGCTCGCCACCGGCGCCCCCGTCCTGCGCGGCGCGGCCGCCGCCTTCGACTGCCGGCTGGCCGACTCCGTGACGCGGGGCACCCACCAGGTCCTGTTCGGCGCGGTCGTCGCCTCCGCGGTGTCCGGCGCGCACCCCCTCGTCCACCACGCCCGTACGTATGCCACCCCGAGCCCCCTCAACTCCCTCAAGGAGCACGGCGCATGATCCGCACCGGAGACCAGTACCGCGAGTCGATCCGCGACGGCCGCGACGTATGGATGAACGGCGAGAAGGTCACCGACGTGACCACGCACCCCGCGTTCAAGCCGCTGGTCGACATACGCGCCCGGATCTACGACATGGCGCACGACCCGCGGACCCGCAGCTCCATGACGTACAAGGACGGGACGACCGGTGAGGTCAACGCGATCCAGCAGAAGCCGCCGCGCACCCGCGAGGACTGGGACGCGAAGCGGGCGGCGACGGACGCCGTGCTGAGCGACGTCGGCGGTGTCGTGACCCGCGTCGGTGACGAGACGATCGGTGAGGTCTGGTCGCTCATCGACGGCCAGGACGTCCTCAACGCGATCAACCCCGCGTACGCGGAGAACGTCAAGCGGCACATCGACCACGCGCTGTACGCCGACCCCTTCCACGTCTCGGCGAACACCGACCCGAAGGGCGACCGCTCCAAGCGCCCCCAGGACCAGGACCCGGACATGCTCCTGCATGTCGTGCGGGAGACGGACAGCGGCATCGTCGTGCGCGGCGCCAAGTACGAGACGGCCGCCGCCTACTCGAACCAGGCGTTCACGAAGCCGACGATCGCGAACTGGGGCGACTCCGAACTCTCGGACTACGCCCTCGGGTTCATCGCCGACATGGGCTCGCCCGGCCTGAAGTACATCTGCCGTACGGGCTTCGCCGGTACGAAGCCGCCCGCCGACTACCCGGTCTCCAGCCGCTTCGACGAGGTCGACACCCTGGTCGTCTTCGACGACGTCGAGATCCCCTGGGAGAACGTCCTCTTCTACCGGGACACCAAGGCCGCCACCTTCATCCGCGCCACGCTCCACCGCTACAGCGCGTTCGCGTTCACGCAGCGCAATCTGCGGCTCGCGGACCTGATGATCGGGGCCGCGCTGTGGAACGTGAAGCAGACCGGCCTGGAGAAGCAGCAGGCCGTGCAGGAGAAGCTCGCCACGCTGGCCTGCTACCGCGAGGGCATCAACGCGCACCTGACCGCGTCGATCGCGATGGCGGAGCCCAGCCCCGGCGGGCTCCTCATGCCGAACCAGTCGCTGCTGTACACCGGCCGCGTCCTGGCCTGCTCGCAGCTGCACGAGATGATGCACATCGCGCGCGAGCTGTGCGGCGGGCAGATCTGCATCACGCCCGACAAGGCGTCCTTCGACCACCCGGACACCAAGCCGTGGCTCGACAAGTTCTACTCGATCAACGAGCACTGGGTCGCCGAGGACCGCCGCAAGCTCCTCGCGTACGCCCGTGACCTGCTCAACTCGGACTACGCGGGCCACCGTCTGACCTTCCAGCTCTTCGCGCAGTCCCCGCCGTTCGCGCACCTCGGCGCGGTGTACCGCAACTTCGACTGGGAGGGGCCGCTCGACCTGGTGAAGGACGCGGCCGGCCTCAGCGACAACGTCCTCGGCACACTCGGGAGGAAGGCCAAGTGACGACCCACCGGCGCATCCGCCCCTTCAACACGGCGGACACCTACCCCGAGCAGGACCTGTCCAACGACCTCGCGCAGGCCGTCGTCGCCGACGGCACCGTCTATCTGCGCGGCCAGATCGGCCAGGATCTCGACACGCGCGAGAACGTCGGCGTCGGGGACGTCGCCGCCCAGGCCGAGAAGGCCATGGCGAACATCGCGTTGCTCCTGGAGGAGTCCGGCAGCCGCCTGGAGGACATCGTCAAGATCACCGTCTATCTGACGGACATCCGCTTCCGCGAGCCCGTCTACCGCGTCATGGGCCGCCGGCTGAAGGGCGTCCACTACGTCTCCACGGGCCTGGTCGTGTCGGCGCTGGCCCGCCCGGAGTGGCTCGTCGAGATCGACGCGACGGCCGTCATCCCGAAGGAGCGCCGATGACGTTCTCGATCGCCGCGCGGTGTCCGCGCACGGGCCGGTTCGGGGTGGCCGTCACCTCGTCCTCGCCGGCCGTCGCCGCGCGCTGCGCGCACGTACGGCCCGGAGTGGGCGCGGTCTGCTCCCAGAACGTCACCGACCCGCGCCTGGGCACCCGCCTGCTCGACCTCCTGGAATCCGGGGTGCCCGCGAAGACGGCCGTACGCGAGGTGTCCGCCCAACCCCACGCCGAATGGCGCCAGTTGACGGCCATCGGAGCCTCCGGTCCCGGCGCGGTCTTCTCGGGCGCCCGGACCCTCGGCACGTACGCGGAGGCGGTCGGCCCCGACGCCGTGGCCGCGGGGAACCTCCTGTCGGGCCCCGGCGTCCCCCGGGCGGTCCTCGACGCGTTCACGGGCGCGGACCCCGGGGCTCCGCTCGCCCGCCGTCTCGTCGACGCCCTGACGGCGGGCGCGGCGGCGGGCGGCGAGGCGGGACCCGTCCACTCGGCCGGACTCCTCGTCGTCGACGTACAGCAGTGGCCGGTGACGGACCTGCGCGTCGACTGGACCGAGGGCGACCCGATCGCCGAGCTCGCGCACCTGTGGAAACGGTGGGAGCCGCAGCAGGAGGCGTACGTACAGCGGGCCCTCGCTCCGGACGCGGCGCCGAACTACGGCGTGCCGGGGGACGAGTGAGGCCCGTGCGCGAGGCGGTCGCGAAGGCGGCGCCCGAACTCCTCGCCCTGAGCCACCGCATCCACGCGAACCCCGAGGTGGCGTGGGAGGAGGAGAAGGCGGCGCGCTGGACCGCGTACGCACTCAACGACCTCGGCTTCGACGTCGTGACCGGCACCGCGGGCCTGCCCACCGCCTTCACCGCCACCGTCGGCAGCGGCCCGCTCCACCTCGCGATCTGCGCCGAGTACGACGCGCTGCCCGGCCTCGGCCACGCCTGCGGGCACAACGTCATCGCGGCGGCCGCGGTGGGCGCCGCGGCCGGACTGGCGCCGGTGGCCGACGAGCTGGGCCTCAAGGTCACCGTCTTCGGCACCCCGGCCGAGGAGGGCGGCGGCGGCAAGATCCTCATGCTGGAGCGCGGCGCCTTCGACGGGGTGCACGCGGCGATGATGGTGCACCCCGGGCCCGCGGACGTCGCCGAGGCCGACCCGTACGCGGTCGCGCACCTCAAGGTCCGCTTCCACGGCAAGGCGGCGCACGCGGCGGCCTACCCGGAGCGGGGCCGCAACGCGGCGGACGCCTTCACGGTCGCCCAGGTCGCCATCGGACTCCTGCGCCAGCAGCTCCCGTCCACCACGCGCGTGCACGGCATGGTGACGCGCGGCGGGGAGGCCCCGAACGCGATCCCGGAGCTGACCGAGGGCCGCTGGTACGTGCGGGCGGGCAGCCTCGAGGAGCTGTCCGCGCTCCAGCCGCGCGTCGAGAGGTGCTTCGAGGCCGGCGCGCTCGCCTCGGCCTGCGACCTCGAGATCGAGCCGGAGTCCCGTCCGTACTCGGAGTTCCGCAACGACGCCGCGATGCTGGCCGTCTACCGCCGGGCGGCCGAATCCCTCGGCCGTACGTTCGACAGCTCCGGATCCCCGGCGGCCCGGATGAACCGCGCCTCCACGGACATGGGCAACGTCTCCCGCGTCCTGCCCGCCATCCACCCCTACCTGGGCATCGACTCGCTGCCCGCGGTCAACCACCAGAAGGAGTTCGCGGCGGCGTGCGTCACCCCGGACGCGGACCGGGCGGTCCTCGACGGCGCGCTCGGCATGGCGCTCACGGCGGTGGTCCTCGCGGGCGACGACGGCGAGAGGGCCCGGCTCACAGCTCCGGGCAGCCGGTGACCGTCCGCGCGTAGCCGAGGAGCAGGCGCCGGGCGACGTCCGGCGTCAGCTCGGCGTTGCGGCTGACGATGTGCAGCCCGTAGCCGTCCTCCAGCGCGACGAGGTTGCGCGCGAGGTCGGCGACGGGCTCCGTGAGCGTGAACTCGCCGACCGCCGCGCCGACTTCGAGCACCGTCGCGTACAGGGCGACCTCGCGGGCGAAGAGCGACGCCATCAACGTCGCGTGCCCGGAGCTGCGGTCGGCGCGCCGGTGCAGCTCGAAGAGCAGTCCGTGCACGGCGTCCCCCGAGCCGCCCGGCAGCCCGCTCCCCACGAGGGCCCGCAGCCGTGCCGCGGCCCCGGTCGCCCCGTCCACGGCCCCCTGCCGGGCGGCGAGATAGCGCTCCACGGCGCCCCGGTGCACCTCCAGGACCAGCTCGCCCATCTCCGGGTAGTAGTACAGAACCGACCCCGCCGACATCCCCGCCTCGGCGGCGATGTCCTTGATGCGCAGCCCCTCCAGGCCCCGCTCGGCGATGGCGCGTCCCGCCGCGTCGACGAGGGCCTCGCGGCGCGCCGTCTGGTTCTTCGGTCTCCCAGGCTTGTTCCCCATGGGTTAATTCTCTGTTACTCGGTTCAAGTAAATCAAGTTCCTTGGGTCCAGGGCATTGACGACCCAGCACTCCATTGTTTGAATCCAATCTCAAAGAAATAGAGGGGAGCCGCCGCATGAACACCTCCGCAGACTGGCAGCGCCGAGCAGCCGAACTGACGCCACGCACAAAGGCGTTCATCAACGGCACATGGACCGAGTCGCGCACCCGAGCCACCTTCCCCACCGTCAACCCGGCCACCGGCGAGGTCACCGCACACGTCACGCGCGGCGAAGCGCCCGAGATCGACGCGGCGGTCCGCGCGGCCCGCACCTCCTTCGAGGACGGCCGCTGGTCCCGCGCCGACCCGGCGGCCCGCAAGCGCGTCCTGCTCGAACTCGCCGGCCTGATCACCGCCAACGCCGAGGAGCTGGCCCTCCTCGACACCCTCGACATGGGCAAGCCGGTCGCCGAGTCCTACGGCACGGACGTGCCGGGCGCGGCCGGCGTCTTCGCCTGGTACGCGGAGGCCGCGGACAAGCTGTACGACGAGATCGCGCCGACGCCCCCGGGCAACCTGGCGACGGTCCGCCGCACCCCGCTGGGCGTGGTGGGCGCCGTGGTCCCGTGGAACTTCCCCCTCGACCTGGCGAGCTGGAAGCTGGCGCCGGCCCTCGCGGCAGGCAACAGCGTCGTACTCAAACCGGCGGAGCAGTCCCCGCTGTCGGCGCTGCGCCTGGCCGAACTGGCGGCACAGGCGGGCCTGCCCGACGGCGTACTGAACGTCGTCCCCGGCATGGGCGACACCGCGGGCCGGGCGCTCGGCCTGCACAGGGACGTCGACACCCTGGTCTTCACCGGCTCGACGAAGGTCGCCCGCCTCTTCCTGTCCTACGCCGCCGAGTCGAACATGAAGCAGGTCTGGCCGGAGGCGGGCGGCAAGAGCCCGAACGTGGTCTTCGCGGACGCGGACCTGGACGCGGCGGCGGAGCGCGCGGCCTGGGGATTCGCGTACAACGCGGGCCAGGTCTGCTCGGCCAACACCCGCCTTCTGGTGGAGAGTTCGATCGCCGACGACTTCACGGCCCGCGTCGCCGAGCACGCGGATCGCTTCGTACCGGGCGACCCCCTGGACCCCGGCACGAACCTCGGCCCGCTGGTCGACGAGGCCCAGGCGACCCGGGTCCTCGCGGCGGTCGAGGCATCCGACGGCAAGGTGATCACGGGCGGCACGCGCGACGGCGCCTACCTCACCCCCACGATCGTCACCGGCCTGCGCCCCGACGCACCCCTGGCCCGCGAGGAACTCTTCGGCCCGGTCCTGACGGTCCACCCCTTCACCACGGAGGAGGAGGCGATACGAACCGCCAACGACTCCCCGTACGGCCTGGCGGCCTCGCTGTGGACGAGGGACCTGGCCCGCGCCCACCGCGTCTCGGACGCCCTGCACGCAGGGACGGTCTCGGTGAACACGGTCGACGCGCTGAGCCCGCTGACGCCGTTCGGCGGCTTCAAGCAGTCGGGTCACGGCAGGGACCTGTCGCTCCACTCGCTCGACAAGTACACGGGCCTGAAGACGACGTGGATCACGTACGCGTAGCCGGGCCGGGCCGCGACCGCCCGGACAACTCCCAACCCCCCGAAGGGACGAACACCATGACCCTCACCCCCGCACAGCAGCTCGCCGCCACGGACCGGGCGCACATCATCCATCCCTACCTCCCCGGTACCGCCGAGGAACGCGTGGTGATGACGCAGGGCAAGGGCTGCCGCCTCACGGACGCGGAGGGCCGCAGCTACCTCGACGCGACGGGCGGGCTCTGGCTCGCCCAGGTCGGCCACGGCCGCAAGGAGATCGCGGACGTGGCGCACGCGCAGATGCAGCAGCTCGAATACTTCACGAGCTTCTGGGAGTTCTCGAACGACAAGGCGATCCAGCTGGCCGAACGCCTCACCACGCTGGCCCCCGAGAACCTCAACCACGTCTACTTCACGTCGGGCGGCTCGGAGGGCAACGAGGCGGCCATCAAGATGGCCCGCTACTACCACCACCGCAGGGGCGAGGGATCCCGCACCTGGATCCTGGCCCGCGACAAGGCGTACCACGGCATCGGCTACGGAGGCGGCTCGGCCACCGGATTCCCGGTCTACCACGAGGGCTTCGCCCCGATGATGCCGCACGTCAGCCACCTGACGCCGCCGTGGCCGTACCGCACGGAGCTCTACGGCAACGCCGACCCCACGGACTTCCTGATCGCCGAACTGGAGGGCCGCATCGCAAAGATCGGTGCCTCCAACATCGCGGCGATGATCGGCGAACCGATCATGGGCGTGGGCGGCATGCTGGTCCCGCCGGCGGACTACTGGCCGCGCGTGCGCGAGGTCCTCGACCGCCACGGCATCCTTCTCATCTTCGACGAGGTGGTGACGGCGTACGGCCGCGTGGGCGAGTGGTTCGCGGCCCAGCACTTCGACGTGAAGCCGGACATCATCACCACGGCGAAGGGCATCACCTCGGGCTACACCCCGCTCGGCGCCCTGCTCGTCTCCGACGAGGTGACCGAGGCGCTGCTCCAGGACCACGGCTTCCCGATGGGCTACACGTACAACGGACACCCGGTGGCGGCGGCGGTGGCGCTGGCGAACCTGGACATCATCGAACGGGAGAGCCTCCTGCCCCGAGCGATCACGATGGGCGAACACCTCCACGCCCAACTCGCCGACGCACTGGGCGACTTGCCGATCGTGGGAGAGATCCGCTCGGTGGGCATGATGCTGGCGGTCGAGCTGGTGGCCGACCGCGAGACCCGCACCCCCCTCCCCATGAACCCGGCCCGCATGCCGCACGACGTGATCCGCAAGGAGACGGGCGTCATCGTCCGCGACTCGGCCCACAGCCTGGTCCTGTCCCCGCCGCTGATCATGACGGAACAGGAGGCCAAGGAGGCGGCTACGGCGATGCGCTCGGTCCTGGAACGCACGACGCCGACGGGCGAGATCGCGAAGTAGCCCCCGGGCCCCGCCCGCGTACCTCAGTCGCGCCCCACAGCCACCCGCACGGTCCCACCCGTCCCCAGCCCCGAGGACACAGACGTGCCCGACCACAAAGAACAAGCACCACCACCACCAACCACCGCCGTCGTGGAATCCGCCGCCGCCGCGGAGTCCACCGGCGAAGAAACCACCCCCACCCCCAACCTCCACCGAAGCCTCCGCCGCTTCGACATCACGGCGACCGCAGTGGCGTACGGCATCGCACACGGCTTCCAGGGCCTGACAGGAACGGCGGACAGCACCACGGCCGCCGCCACCTTCACCCCCACCACGGCCGGTTTCCTGGCCCTGGTCCCGGTGCTCCTCTTCGCGTACGTGGGCTTCGAGGCCCCGAACGCCGCGGGCGAGGAGATGCACGATCCGCAACGCGACGTCCCCACGGCCCTCGGCCGCTCCGCGGCGATCGCGGCGGCCTGCTACCTGCTCCCCGTACTGGCGATCCTCTCCGTGGTCCCGCCCGGCAAGGTCACCGGCATCGGCGGCTTCATGGAGGGCGCGCAGACCATCTTCACGATCTACGGAGGCGCAAGCGGCGCACTCCTGAAGGTGACCGCGCTCCTCTTCGTCTTCGCGCTCCTCACCCAGGGCAGCGCCTGGATGATCGTCAGCGACCGGATGCAGGCGATGGCGGCGGCGGACGGCGGGTTCTTCAGCCGCAAGCTGGGCGCGTTCCACCCCACGCTGGGCACACCGGTGCGCACGAACCTGCTCTCGGGGGCGATCGCGACGGTGTTCATGGTGGCGGCGATGCGGCTCGCGGACGGCGACGCGGCGGCGGTGTTCTCGGTCGTCCTGACCGTCGCGGTGACGACGCTGCTGCTCTCGTACCTGACGGTGATCCCGGCCCTGGCGGTCCTGCGCCTGCGCCACAGGGACGTACCGCGCCCGTACCAGGTCCCGTTCGGGACGAAGGGGTTCATGATCTGCGCGGCGCTTGTCTACGCGTGGATCCTGACCGGCTCATGGACGGCCCTGTTCCCGGGGACGCTGGAGGCGCTGCTCGGCATCACGTACGACTTCCACGACACGTGGGGGGTGTCTCGGACGGCGTTCGAGGCGTTCACGCTGGGCACGGTCGTCGCCCTGCTGCTCATCGGCACCATCGGTCACGCAGTGGCCGGCGCGGCGAACGCCCGCGCGCGCGTGCGCCGTTGACGCGCCCGCCGGGCTGGGCATGAACTGGGGAACAGGCAGTTCGCCCCGAGGAGGGAACACCATGGCCGAGTCCCCCACCCCCGAAGCCAGCGCAGAGCAGCCCACGGAAGTTCCGCAGCCGCACCGGCTGGTCCTGCTAGGCGCCTGCGGCTGCGGCTCGGGCTGCGGCTGCGGCTGCCAGTCGGGCGCGCCGTGCCAGTGCGGCGGCTGCTCGGGCTGACATGACGGGACATGACGGGGGCCCCGCACCACACAGGTGCGGGGCCCCCGACAGACAGGTCACCCCGGCAGGGGTCAGCTGCCGTCGACCGGCTGCGGCTGAGGCGCCTGGATCTCGTCGGCGTGCTCACCGGTCACGAGGTACACCACACGCTTGGCCACGGAGACCGCGTGATCGGCGAAGCGCTCGTAGTAGCGGCCCAGCAGGGTCACATCCACGGCCGTCTCGATGCCGTGCTTCCACCGGTCGTCCATCAGGTGCTGGAACAGCGTCCGGTGCAGCTGGTCCATCTCGTCGTCGTCCTGCTCCAGCTGGAGCGCGAGGTCGACGTCCTTGGTGATGATGACCTCGGCGGACTTCGCCATGAGCCGCTGCGCGAGCTGCCCCATCTCCAGGACGGTCGCGTGCAGATCGTGCGGAACGGCCTGGTCCGGGAACCGCAGCCGGGCGAGCTTGGCGACGTGCTGCGCCAGGTCACCGCTGCGCTCCAGGTCCGCGCTCATCCGCAGCGAGGTCACGACGATCCGCAGATCCGTGGCGACGGGCTGCTGGCGCGCGAGCAGGGCGATCGCCCGGGCCTCCAGGTCATGCTGCAGATCGTCGACCTTCTGGTCCGCCGCGATGACACTCTCGGCCAGCTTCAGATCGGCGTCGAGCATGGCCGTGGTGGCGCGCCCGATCGCCGACCCGACAAGGCGGGCCATCTCGACCAGGCCCTCGCCGATCGAGTCAAGTTCCTCGTGGTACGCGTCACGCATACAACTGTCCCTCTCACTCACTGCGGGGCTGCTGTGCCCCACGCTCCCACGTTCGGCCCTGTACGCGTCCGTTTCCGTCACCCCAAATGAATCACCCCTGTATCCAAGGTGAACTCTGGGCGACGAGTGTTCGAGCTACCACTCGGACGGCTGTGGGCAGTGCTGACAGGGCGCATAACCTGGAGGCATGGACGTGAACGCGGCGGTCGCCGCAGCGGCAGCGATCGCCGGGGTATGCACCGGCGTGATCGCCATGCTGGCGTTTCGCTGGAGCGAACGCGACCAGAAGCGCCCCACCCGTACCTCCCTGCACACGGACCCGGTCCTTCCGCCCGGCGTCGACACCGTCCTCTCCGTACTGCGCTCCTCCGCCGTCGTCCTCGACGAGGCGGACAGCGTGGTCAAGGCCAGCTCGGCGGCGTACGCCCTCGGCCTGGTCAGAGGCGGCAAGCTGGCCGTGGAGCCGATGCTCCTCATGGCCAGGGACACCCGCCGTGACGGAGAGATACGACAGGTCGAGCTCGACCTGCCCCGCCGGGGCACCGGCCGCGGGGACGCCCTCGCGGTCTCCGCGCGTGTGGCCCCCCTCGGCTCCCGCCTGGTCCTGCTCCTCGTGGAGGACCTGACGGAGGCACGCAGGATCGAAGCGGTCCGACGCGACTTCGTGGCGAACGTCAGCCACGAGCTGAAGACCCCGGTCGGCGCGCTCAGCCTCCTCTCCGAGGCGGTCATGGACGCGTCCGACGACCCGGAGGCGGTGGAGCGCTTCGCAGGCAGGATGCAGATCGAGGCGACCCGCCTGACGAACCTGGTCCAGGAGCTCATCGACCTGTCCCGGGTGCAGAACGACGACCCGCTGGAGGACGCCGAGCCGGTCCGCGTCGACGAACTCGTCGCCGAGGCGATCGACCGCTGCCGCCACCAGGCCGGCACGAAGCAGATCACCATGGCCGCGGGAGGAACCGCGGACCTCCAGATCTGGGGCAACCGCGGCCAGCTCGCCGCGGCTCTCGGCAACCTCGTCGAGAACGCCGTCAACTACAGCCCGGCCCGAACCCGTGTGGGCATAGCCGCGCGCCGGGTCAGCGCACCTGGCGGGGACCTCATAGAAGTGGCGGTCACCGACCAGGGCCTGGGCATCTCCGACAAGGACAAGGAGCGCATCTTCGAGCGCTTCTACCGAGTCGACCCGGCCCGCTCCAGGGCCACCGGCGGTACCGGCCTCGGCCTCGCCATCGTCAAACACGTGGCTGCCTCGCACGGCGGGGAAGTCACCGTATGGAGCTCCGAAGGCCAGGGCTCCACGTTCACCCTGCGGCTGCCGGAGGCAGGCGCGACCCGCGACCGCGGCCCAGGACACGTAGGCGGCGACGCATACGGACACCACGTCGGCAACGACGCCGACGGGCCCGACGAGACAACCGCATACGATCCCATTCCTGCCGCCCCGGAGGTCCTTCCGTGACCCGAGTGCTCGTCGTCGAGGACGAGGAATCCTTCTCCGACGCCCTGTCGTACATGCTCCGCAAGGAGGGTTTCGAGGTCGCCATCGCGGCCACCGGCCCCGACGGTCTCGACGAGTTCGAGCGCAACGGCGCCGACCTCGTCCTGCTCGACCTGATGCTGCCGGGCCTGCCCGGCACCGAGGTCTGCCGCCAGCTGCGCGGCCGGTCCAACGTCCCGGTCATCATGGTGACCGCCAAGGACAGCGAGATCGACAAGGTCGTGGGCCTCGAGATAGGAGCCGACGACTACGTCACCAAGCCCTTCTCGTCCCGCGAGCTGGTCGCCCGCATCCGCGCGGTCCTGCGCCGCAGGGGCGAGCCCGAGGAGGTCACCCCGCAGGCCCTGGAGGCCGGCCCGGTCCGCATGGACGTGGACCGCCACGTCGTCACGGTCTCCGGCTCCAAGGTCGACCTGCCCCTCAAGGAGTTCGACCTCCTGGAGATGCTCCTGCGCAACGCGGGCCGCGTCCTGACCCGCATGCAGCTGATCGACCGCGTGTGGGGCGCGGACTACGTGGGCGACACCAAGACCCTCGACGTCCACGTCAAGCGCCTGCGCGCCAAGATCGAGCCGGACCCGGGGGCCCCGCGCTACCTGGTGACGGTGCGCGGCCTCGGGTACAAGTTCGAGCCGTAAACCGCCGGGTCACGGCGGTGACCCAGCCACGGATCGCCGAAGGGCGGGACTACCACCGGGGTCCCGCCCTTCGCCATTGCGTACGTACGTGATCAGTGCCCGGCGGCCGGGCTGCCCGAGGCCGACCCGGACGGCGAGGCGGAGCCGGACGGGCCGGCCGCCCCGGAGGGCGTCGCGGAGCCGGACGCGGACTCCGACGGCTCCGTGCTCGGCACGGCCGGGATCTCGCTCGGGCCCCACTTCTTGAAGTAGCTCTCGGCCGGCACGACGAACGACTGGATCTTGACGGCGCCCGTGGTGCTGAACGTGAAGGTCAGCGCCCGCACGTCACCGTCGAGGTCGGCGGTGCGGCTGTTGGGCAGCTGCGCGGACGCGTTGCCCTGCCCGCCGAGCACGAGGGAGCCGCCGGCCGGGATCGTCACGGTCTTCTTGCCGTCGGCGGCCGACAGCTCGGCCTTCTTGCCGACGCCGTCGAGCACGACCGAGTCGAGGGTCTGGGCCTTGGAGCCATTGTTGAAGAGCGTCGCGGTCACGACGGCCGGACCCGTGGACTTCAGGTCGGGCTGCGTGATCACGGTGGCGTTCTGGATCCGGATGTCCCCGACGGAGGTCTCCGCGTTGTCGGGCTTGACCTCCAGCGTCTGGGCGTTGTTTCCGGCGCCGCACGCGGCGAGCGAGGCGATCGAGAACGCGAGGACGGCGGCGGCGAGGGTGCCGCGTCGAAGGCTGCTGCTCACGGCGGCGGCACTCCTTGAACGTGGGCGATAAGGGTCTGGACGCCCGGGGCGGGTGTAAAGCCGCCCTAAGGGTCTGTCAGCGGGCTTAGGTTACCGAGCCGTTCGCGCGCCGCTGCACCCGACCCGCCCCTAGGGAGTTTCGGATGGATCCCGGCACCGCCCGATCCCCCGCTCCGACCGGCCCGCGCACCACCTGCCGCACCCGCGATCACCCTCGCGATCACGCCCTCACCGAACTCACCGAAGACCCGTCGGCCGCGCCCCGGCCCTCTCACCTCGCCGAACATGTCAGACCGCATTGGCCTCCCGTTCACCATTCACATAAGGGCCGCGCCGCCCCTCCTGCGGATTTCCGGTAAGGAATGCATGGCGGTACGGAAAATTGATCACCCCTCACGGTGATCAATTCCGGATTCGGGTCGCACGCGCCTCCGAGTCACCGAACGGAGTAGCGGAAGTGCAGCGCTTCGAACCGCGCAAAACGGGACGTTCGACCCTCTGCGGGCTGCTCCGGGTAGGTGTACGGTGCGCGTTTCGTCTCCGCCGAAGAGCCGCTCCGACCTGCGAATACCCCCTTCCGCAGGCCCTCCGCAGCACGTTCCGGTTGCTGTTGTCAAGCCCCGAGATATGCCCTGACCTGCGAAAACGCCATTCAGAAGACGCCGTTTCCGTGTTACCCTGGATAGCCACGGAAGGGGTACCTGTCACATGACGTTCAAGGTTGGCGACACCGTGGTCTATCCCCATCACGGGGCCGCGCTGATCGAGGCTATCGAAACTCGCCAGATCAAAGGCGTGGACAAGACCTACTTGGTGCTGAAGGTCGCGCAGGGTGACCTGACGGTGCGTGTGCCAGCGGACAATGCGGAGTTCGTCGGCGTACGTGATGTGGTCGGTCAGGACGGTCTCGACCGGGTCTTCGAGGTGCTTCGCGCGCCGTACGCCGAAGAGCCCACGAACTGGTCGCGCCGCTACAAGGCAAATCTCGAGAAGCTCGCCTCCGGCGATGTCATCAAGGTCGCGGAAGTTGTCCGTGACCTGTGGCGTCGGGAGCGTGAGCGCGGACTGTCCGCAGGTGAGAAGCGCATGCTCGCCAAGGCACGGCAGATCCTGGTGAGCGAGCTCGCGCTCGCTGAGAACACGAACGAGGACAAGGCCGAGGCCCTGCTCGACGAGGTCCTCGCGTCCTGACGCGTGCCCTGACCGGCACGCGGCTGCGACAAGAAGTCCCGGGTGAAAGCCCAGGCGCATGAATAATGCCGCGGTGCCCGCTGACCCTGATGGTGTCGCCGGGCGCTGCGGCATGTTCGTACCCGCACTCTGTGCCTGCTCGCGGTACCTGTCCGCTTGACTCACTGGCGTGCCGGGCCCGGGCAGCTGGCTCGACCGGATGTCACGGAAGGGGTCCGGTCAAGGCGTCGCGCCCGGCACTGGTGTTGGCCATACCCACCTCGGTCGAGCACACAAACCTGAACGGAAGCGATGTCTGACGAAACGCGGCCCTCGCGCACCGCGGCCGTGATTCCGGCCGCCGGCCGGGGCGTACGCCTCGGTCCGGGCGCCCCCAAAGCACTCCGCGCGCTCAACGGCACCCCGATGCTCATCCACGCCGTCCGGGCGATGGCCGCCTCGCGGTCCGTCTCCCTCGTCGTCGTGGTCGCCCCGCCCGACGAGGCGTCCGCCGCCGAGGTGAAGACCCTCCTCGCCGACCACGCGCTGCCTGGGGGCACCCCCAGCGGTAGCTGGGGAAGGACCGACGTCGTCGTCGTACCCGGCGGCGAGACCCGCCAGGAGTCCGTGAAGCTCGGCCTCGACGCCCTGCCGCCCGGCATCGACGTCGTCCTCGTCCACGACGCGGCCCGCCCCCTGGTGCCCGTCGACACGGTCGACGGCGTCATCGAAGCCGTACGCGAAGGCGCCCCCGCCGTCGTCCCCGCGCTGCCCCTCGCCGACACCGTCAAGCAGGTCGTGGCCCGCACCGACGGGGGACCCGAGCTCGTCGTCGCGACGCCTGAGCGGGCCCGGCTGCGCGCCGTGCAGACTCCGCAGGGCTTCGACCGCGCCACGCTCGTGCGCGCCCACGAGACCGTCACGGACAACGTCACGGACGACGCCAGCATGGTCGAGCAGCTCGGCGAACCGGTCGTCGTCGTGCCCGGGCACGAGGAGGCCTTCAAGGTCACCCGCCCTCTCGACCTCGTGCTCGCCGAGGCCGTACTCGCCCGCAGGAGGGCCAACGATGGGTTCTGAGCTCCCGGTCATCCCCGTCGTCGGCATCGGCACCGACATCCACGCCTTCGAAGAGGGCCGCGAGCTGTGGTGCGCCGGACTGAAGTGGGACGGCGAGGGCCCCGGTCTCGCCGGGCACTCCGATGCCGACGTCGTCGCGCACGCCGCGTGCAACGCGCTGTTCTCCGCCGCCGGGCTCGGTGACCTCGGTGCCCACTTCGGCACGGGCCGCCCCGAGTGGTCCGGTGCCTCCGGGCTCACCCTGCTCACCGAGGCCGCCCGCATCGTGCGCGAGGCCGGTTTCACCATCGGCAACGTCGCCGTCCAGGTCATCGGCCCCCGGCCGAAGATCGGGAAGCGGCGCGAGGAGGCGCAGAAGGTGCTCTCCGACGCGGCCGGCGCCCCCGTCTCCGTCTCCGGCGCCACCACCGACGGCCTGGGCTTCCCCGGCCGCGGCGACGGCCTCGCGGCGATCGCCACGGCACTGGTCGTCAGGACGGGCTGAAATACCGCTCCGGGGGCGGATGTTGGCGCAGTATCGGGTACTCGTACAGGCATCCCCTGAAGGAGTGAGGCTTCATGTCCGCCCAGCTGTCCGACGAGCTCAAGGCGTTGCTCGACACCCCCGTCTTCATCACGGTCGCCACCATCCAGCCCGACGGGAGCCCGCAGGTGTCGCCTGTCTGGGTGAAGCGGGACGGCGACGACGTGCTGTTCTCGACGACCGTCGACCGGCGCAAGGAGAAGAACCTGCGCCGCGACCCCCGCGTCACCGTCGTCGTGCAGCCCACCGACAACCCCTACACGTACGCCGAGATCCGCGGCAGCGCCGACCTCACCACCGAGGGCGGCCAGGAGCTCATCGACGAGCTGTCCCTCAAGTACACGGGCAAGAAGTACGCGGAGTTCAACCCCCGCTCTGCGGACGACGCCGAGCGCGTCGTCGTGCGGATCACCCCGCGCAAGGTCGTCGGCCGGGTCTGAACGGCGGCCTGACACACGTCATAACGTCACGGTTGTGCCCCGTGTCCCCAAAGGGGTCGCGGGGCACTGCCCTGGGCCCACTACCCTGGAGGGGTGACTATTCGCCTGCACGACACCAGCGCCCGGAAGATCCGTGACTTCGTCCCGCTGACACCGGGTTGTGTCTCGATCTACCTCTGTGGCGCGACCGTGCAGGCCGCTCCGCACATCGGACACATCCGGTCCGGCCTCAACTTCGACATCATGCGCCGCTGGTTCACGTACCGCGGCTACGAAGTGACGTTCGTGCGGAACGTCACCGACATCGACGACAAGATCATCAAGAAGGCCGCCGAACAGGGCAGGCCCTGGTGGTCGATCGGGTACGAGAACGAGCGCGCGTTCAACGACGGCTACACCGCCCTCGGCTGCCTGCCGCCCACCTACGAGCCGCGCGCCACCGGTCACGTCACCGAGATGGTCGAGATGATGCGCGGCCTCATCGAGCGCGGCCACGCCTACGAGGCGGACGGGAACGTCTACTTCGACGTGCGCTCCTTCCCCGGCTACCTGGAGCTGTCCAACCAGGACCTCGACGAGCTGCGCCAGCCCTCCGGCGAGGGGGAGACCGGCAAGCGCGACCCGCGCGACTTCGCCATGTGGAAGGCCGTCAAGCCCGGCGAGCCCAGCTGGGAGACCCCGTGGGGCCGCGGCCGGCCCGGCTGGCACCTGGAGTGCTCGGCGATGGCCCACAAGTACCTGGGCTCCGGCTTCGACATCCACGGCGGCGGCATCGACCTGATCTTCCCGCACCACGAGAACGAGATCGCCCAGGCCAAGGCCTTCGGCGACGAGTTCGCCAAGTACTGGGTGCACAACTCATGGGTCACCATGAGCGGCGAGAAGATGTCGAAGTCCCTGGGCAACTCGGTCCTCGTGTCCGAGATGGTCAAGGAGTGGCGCCCGATCGTGCTGCGCTACTACCTCGGCACCCCGCACTACCGCTCGACCATCGAGTACAGCGAGGAGGCCCTGCGCGACGCCGAGTCCGCGTTCGCGCGGATCGAGGGCTTCGTGCAGCGCGTCACCGAGCTGGCCGGGGGCGTCGTCGCCCCCGCCGACGAGGTGCCGCCCGCCTTCGCCGAGGCGATGGACGAAGACCTGGGTGTGCCGCAGGCGCTCGCGATCATCCACACCACCGTCCGCCAGGGCAACAGCGCCCTCGCCGCCGACGACAAGGAAGCCGCCGTCGCCCGCCTCGCCGAGGTCCGCGCGATGCTCGGCGTCCTCGGCCTGGACCCGCTCGACCCGCACTGGGCCGGCGAGACCGAGCGCGGCGAGGACCTGCACGGCGCCGTCGACACCCTCGTACGGCTCGTCCTGGAGCAGCGCGAGTCCGCCCGCGCCCGCAAGGACTGGGCCACCGCCGACGCCATCCGCGACCAGCTCGGACAGTCCGGGCTCGTCATCGAGGACAGCCCGACCGGGCCTCGCTGGACGCTCGGCCCGCGCTGACGACCTGCGCGAATGTGCCGCCCGGGCCTCCGGGCGGCACACTTCATATACGTACGCACATACGCATCACACAGACAGGTAGATCATGGCCGCGAACAACCGCCGCATGTCCGGCAAGAAGGGCGCGCAGGTCGGCAGTGGCGGCCAGCGACGCAAGGGCCTCGAGGGCAAGGGCCCCACGCCGCCCGCCGAGATGCGCAAGAAGCACAAGAAGAACCGCATCGCGAACGCCAAGGCCAAGCAGGCCGCCCGCCGCCCCGCCACGCTGAAGAGCCGCGGCGGCAAGGGCACGTCCGAGATGGTCGTCGGCCGTAACTCGGTCGTCGAGGCGCTGCGCGAGGGCGTGCCCGCGTCGATGCTCTACGTCCAGCAGTACATCGACAACGACGAGCGGGTGCGCGAGGCGCTCCAGCTCGCCGGTGAGCGCGGCGGCATCCACCTGATGGAGGCCCCCCGCCCCGAGCTGGACCGCATGACGAACGGCCTCAACCACCAGGGCCTCGTCCTCCAGGTCCCGCCGTACGAGTACGCGCACCCGGAGGACCTCGCCGCCGGCGCGTACGACCAGGGCCAGGACCCGCTGATCGTCGCCCTGGACGGCGTCACCGACCCGCGCAACCTCGGCGCCGTCGTGCGTTCCGTCTCCGCGTTCGGCGGCCACGGCGTCGTCGTGCCCGAGCGGCGCGCGGCCGGCATGACCGCCGGTGCCTGGAAGACGTCCGCGGGCGCGGCGGCCCGTACGCCCGTCGCCCGCGCCACGAACCTGACGCGCGCTCTCGAGGGCTACAAGAAGGCCGGCATCGCCATCGTCGGTCTCGCGGCCGACGGCGAGCACACCGTCGGTGACCTCGAAGCCCTCGGCGGGCCCGTCGTCATCGTGGTCGGCAGTGAGGGCAAGGGCCTGTCCCGCCTCGTCGGCGAGACCTGCGACTACCGCGTGCGGATCCCGATGCCGGGCGGCACCGAATCCCTCAACGCCGGTGTCGCGGCAGGCGTCGTCCTGTACGAGGCGGCCCGCCGCCGCTCCTGACCGGGTGTCCGGGCCGCGATCTTGACGCGGTCCGGACATTTGCACGCGGTCAAGGCAGTGTCCTAAACACACATCACTCGGTTAGATGAGTGTGGACACCAGAACACCCCGCACACCTACGGGGGACCGCTCGCCCGGATTCGGCCCCGGATTCGATTCCGGATTCGACGACGGTCCCGCGCTGAGCATGGTGAAGGTGCCGTGCGATCCCGCGCAGGTCGTCGTCAATCACGCGAGTTTCCGCGTGCAGCTCCCCCGGGCACAGCAGACGCAGTCCCCCCGCATCGCCCGGCACCTGGGCTCGCTGGACCAGACCGCTCGCATCCCCGTCGTCGGCGCAGCCGCCGCGCGCCGCCGCGCCCCCGTCGTCTGGAGCGGCCGGTCCGCGCCCGGCGACCCCGGGGCCACCGGTCTCCTCCAGGCGGCCCGCAGAGCAGGCGAAGGCACGCTGCCCCGGCACGACTTCGAGGGCGGGGACGGCGGCGCCACCCAGGTCATCCCGCGCATCGACCTCGACAGCGACCTCAGGGACGACGCCACGGGCGAACTGCCCACGGTCACCGCACAGGGCACCCGCCTCCTCCCGAAGATGCGTCAGTCCGGCAGCGCCTTCGAAGAGCCGTCGTACGAGGAACCTCGTTACGACGACGGCGAGTTCGGCGACGACGAGTTCGACGACGGGGCCGGGAGCAACGCCTCCCGGCGGCACGGTTCCGACCCGGTGCGGCACGCGTACTACCCCGGCCGCCGGATGAACCTCGGCGTCGTCCTCCTCCCGCTGCGCGTCTTCCTCGGCTTCATCTCCATGTACGCCGGCATGGGCAAGCTCTGCGACCCCGTCTACTTCGACGGCGGCGACCGCGGCTCCATGGTCAAGTGGCTCAATTCGCTGCACCCGTGGGCCCTCGCCGAACCCCTGCGCGACTTCGCACTCCAGCACCCCGTCGGCGCCGGGCTGTGCATCGCCTTCCTCCAGGTCGTCGTCGGCGTGCTCACCGTGCTCGGCCTCTGGCAGCGCGTCGCGGCCGTCTTCGGCGTACTCCTCTCGGCCGCACTCATCGTCACCGTCAGCTGGAAGACGGTGCCCGCCTACGACGCGCCCGACATCATCTACCTGGCCGCCTGGTCCCCGCTGATCATCGCGGGCGCGCCCGTCTACTCCATCGACGGACGCCTCGCGGGCGGCGCCTGGCGCCGGCTCGGCCCGCGCGCCGAACTGTGGGAGCTGCGGCGGTACGTGCTGCGCCGCGGCACCGTCGTGACGACCGTCGTCGTCGGCCTGACCCTGCTCATCGGCTCGCTGCTCGGCGGCGCCGTGCGCGACGCGGGCCGCGTCACCGCGCCGGGTCCCGGAGAGGCCCCGCGCAACGAACTGCCCGGCTCCCCGCTCCCGTCGGAGCCCGGCCGCAAGCAGCACCGCTCGCAGAGCCCTTCGGCGTCCAACGCGCCTACGCAGGGCGCCACTTCGGCGAAGCCGTCCGGCGCCGCGAGCTCACCGGGATCCGCCCCGGCCGCGGATACCGCCAGTGGAGCTGGTCGGCCCAGCCAGACGCAGGGCACCGGCCAGGCGCCCCCGCAGTCGGCCCCGCCGGCCCAGCAGCAGCCCCCGGCGTCCAGCAGCGGGCCCGCCTCCAGCGGCGGCACGGGCACCGGCGGCGGCACCGGTACGGGCGGCGGCACCGGCGGGTCGGGTGGTTCAGGCGGCGGCGGGGACGACAAGGGGGGTCTCCTCGGCGGAGTACTCGGCGGCTGACCACACCCCGTAGACACCTGAAGGGGCCCGCACACGCCTTGTGTGCGGGCCCCTCCCGTATCGGGACATCCGGAGATGGAGAGATCGAGAGATCAGGAACGGCGGGCTCAACGTCCCAGCGCGGACAGCTCCTTGGCGGCCTCGGTGAGGTCCTTCGCCGTGTCGATGGCCCTCCAGTACGCGCCCTGCGGGATGGGGAAGCCGGCCAGGCGCTTCGCGCGGGCCAGGCGCGGGAACGTGGTGCGCTCGTGGTCACCGAGGTCCGGGAGCAGGCCCGTGAAACCGGGGGAGAAGACGTAGACGCCCGCGTTGATCAGATACGGGGACGGCGGGGCCTCGACGAAGTCCGTGATGTGGCCGAACGCGTCGGTCTCCACGGCACCCCACGGGATGCGGGGGCGGGCCAGGGCGAGGGTGGCGGTGGCGTCGCGCTCGGCGTGGAAGTCCGCCATCTCGCGCAGCGAGAACCGGGTCCAGATGTCGCCGTTCGTCGCGTACCAGGGCCGGTCGGGGTGCGGCAGGTGCGCGGCGGCGTACTTGAGGCCGCCGCCACGGCCGAGGGGTTCCTTCTCGACCACCGTGGTGACACGCAGCGGGAGTTCGGCGCCGTCGAGCCACTCCTGGAGCACCTCGGCGAGATGCCCGCAGGAGACGACCGCGTCCGTCACGCCCTCTTCGGCGAGCCAGGCAAGCTGATGGCCGATGATCGGGGTCCCCGTGCCGGGGATCTCGACCATCGGCTTGGGCCGGTCGTCGGTGTAGGGCCGCAGGCGCGAGCCCTGGCCGCCGGCCAGGACGACGGCCTGTGTGGGGTGGTGCCGGCTGTGCGGGTCCGGGGCCTGGGCGCTCGTCATGCCCGCACTGTACGTCGGCCCCTTCCCGGCCGGCCGTGAGGGCGTCAGCCGCGCGCTGCCGTGGCGACGCCCGTCGCGAACGCGGTGTCGCAGACGGGGCGGGCGAAGGACTGGGCGCGGGAGGGCCCGTAGGCCTGCACGGCGGCGCGGCCCAGGGCGCGGGCGATGGAGACGCAGTGCTTGGCGAGGGACGGCCGCTCGTGCATCTCCTGCTGGAGGTGGGTGAGGGCGATACCGGGGTCCTTGTCCTGGAGTTCCAGCAGCAGCTTGTCGCGCAGGACGTCCTGGGGCGCGCGCGACTTGGCGCGCGCGGAGACGTTCTGCGAGGAAGCGGTGAGGATCGAGTCCGGTGAACTGCCGGACCAGTTCACTCGGGTGACCGCGAGTGTGCCGGAGAGCACCAGCATCACCGGCAGGACGAGAGCGAGGGTGCGGCCGACGCGGCGGGCGGGGCCCCGGCCCCGGCGCGGCTTCTGGGTGTGGTTGGCGGAGTGCGTCACGCGTGTGAGCGTAGCGGTCGGTGATGATTTGGCGACATTTAGTCACTCGGTCGAGGGATGGGTAATCCCGTTTTGTTTCACGCGTGTTGACGTACAGGGGTCGAAATGACGGGTGTGCCGGGGTATTTGTCGACAACGCGGCCTGCGTTCCGGGTGGGGGAGCGGCCGGGAACGCGAGGAGCCCCGCACCGAAGTGCGGGGCTCCACTGCGGAACGGGGGTGTCAGTCGGTGAGGCGCTCACCGGTCGACGAGGAGAAGACGTGGGTCTCGCCCGGGCGGGGCACGACGTGGAGCTGGGTGCCCTTCTCGGGGACCTGGCGGCCGTTGACCCGGACGACGAGGTCCTTGGCCTCGCCACCGACCTGCGCGGTGCCGTAGACGTAGCCGTCGGCGCCGAGTTCCTCGACGACGTTCACCGAGACGGCGAGGCCGGCCGGGGCGTCCGCGGTGTCCTTGGAGAGGGACTTCGCGGCCTCGCCGCCGCCCGCCTCGACGATGTCGAAGTGCTCGGGGCGGACACCGACGGTGACGGTGCGGTCGCCGGCGTCGGAGGCGGCCTTCAGCGCGTCGCGGTTCACCGGCACGACCGAGTTGCCGAACTTCACGCCGCCGTCGGTGATCGGGACCTCGACCAGGTTCATGGCGGGGGAGCCGATGAAGCCGGCGACGAAGAGGTTGGCCGGGCGGTCGTACATGTTGCGCGGGGTGTCGACCTGCTGCAGCAGACCGTCCTTGAGGACCGCCACACGGTCACCCATCGTCATGGCCTCGACCTGGTCGTGGGTGACGTAGACGGTGGTGATGCCGAGGCGGCGCTGGAGCGAGGCGATCTGCGTACGCGTGGACACACGGAGCTTGGCGTCGAGGTTCGACAGCGGCTCGTCCATGAGGAACACCTGCGGCTCACGCACGATGGCGCGGCCCATGGCCACACGCTGGCGCTGACCGCCGGAGAGGGCCTTCGGCTTGCGGTCCAGGTACTCGGTGAGGTCGAGGATCTTCGCGGCCTCTTCGACCTTCTGCCGGATCTCGGCCTTGTTCACGCCGGCGATCTTGAGGGCGAAGCCCATGTTGTCGGCGACGGACATGTGCGGGTAGAGCGCGTAGTTCTGGAACACCATGGCGATGTCCCGGTCCTTGGGCGGCAGGTGGGTCACGTCGCGGTCGCCGATGCGGATCGCTCCGCCGTTCACGTCCTCGAGACCCGCGAGCATGCGCAGGGAGGTCGACTTGCCGCAGCCGGACGGGCCGACGAGGACGAGGAACTCGCCGTCCTCGATCTCGATCTCCAGGCCGTCGACGGCCGGCTTGGTGGAGCCCGGGTAGATCCGGGTCGCCTTGTCGAACGAAACAGTTGCCATGGCTGTGAAGCCCCCTTCACCGGCAGGAACGTGCCGGACGATCCGAGTAAAGGTGGTGATCCGCTACGGCTGATGCCGCAGTGGTTTAGTCCACACGGGTGAACTGTTTCTGGACGGTACCTGTCCGGTGTCGGGTCTGTCAGTAGCCGGAGCGAAGTGACCTTCGACGAAATATTCGACGGGGTGCCGCCCGTCGTTGGTTACACTGCTCGGGCTGCTGCCTCCTTAGCTCAGTCCGGCCAGAGCAACGCACTTGTAATGCGTAGGTCGTCGGTTCGAATCCGACAGGGGGCTCCCACGGGACGAAGGCCCAGGTCACGGGTGTGACCTGGGCCTTCGTCGTGTGTGGAGGGTGTCAGCCGCGGCCCGCCACCTTGTCCGCGGCTCGGGCCAGGCGGGAGGAGTCTGTCGTGTGGGTGGTGAGTTCGCGGTGGTCGGCCGCGTTGTACGTGGCGTACATGCCGTGGACGCCCAGCCAGCGGAAGGGTTCCGGCTCCCACTTGCGGACCTTGTGGTTGACCCAGGGGAGGGTCGTGAGGTCGGTGGGGCCGGACTGGCCCGAGTCCTGCTGGACCAGGTCGCGCAGGGTGCGGGCGGCGAGGTTGGTGGTGGCGACGCCCGAGCCGACGTAGCCGCCCGCCCAGCCGAGGCCCGTCGCGCGGTCGAGGGTGACCGTGGCGCACCAGTCGCGGGGGACGCCGAGGACGCCGGACCAGGCGTGGGTCACGGCGACGCCCGCGAGCTGGGGGAAGAAGCGGGTGAGGAGGGCGTGCAGGGACTCGATCGTCGCCTGCTGGGTGCGGCCGTCGTTGTCGGTCCTGGAGCCGTAGCGGTACGGCACGCCCCGGCCGCCGAGCGCGATGCGGCCGTCGGCGGTGCGCTGGGCGTACATGTAGGCGTGCGCCATGTCGCCGAGGGTCTCGCGGCCCTCCCAGCCGATGGACTCCCATTGGGCGGGGGTGAGGGGCTCGGTGGCGATCATGGAGGAGTTCATGGGGAGCCAGGTGCGGCGCTGGCCCTTGAGGGACGCGGTGAAGCCCTCGGTGCAGCGCAGGATGTAGGGCGCGCGGACCGTGCCGTAGGGGGTGACGGCGTGCTTCGGCTTGATCTCTGTGACGGGCGTCGACTCGTGGATGGTGACGCCGAGCGCCTCGACGGCCGCGGCCAGGCCCTTGAGGAGCTTGACGGGGTGCAGGCGGGCGCCGTGCGGGGTCCAGGTCGAGCCGACAGCCCCGAAGACGCGGACGCGCTCGGCGGTCTCGCGGGCGCCGTGCAGGGTGCGGTCCTTCTCGCCGTAGGCGAGCTCCGCCGCGTGGAAGGCCTTGAGGCGGGCCAACTGGGCCGGTGTGTAGGCGATTTCGAGCACGCCGCCCTGGTGGATGTCGGCGTCGATCTCCTCTTCGGCGGCTGCGCGGATCACCTCGGAGACCGTGTCGTTCATGGCTTCCTGGAGGCGGACGGCCGCGTCGTGGCCGTGCAGCTTCGCGTAGCGGTCGCGGCCGGCGATGCCGTTGTAGAGCCAGCCGCCGTTGCGCCCGGACGCGCCGTAGCCGCAGAACTTCTGCTCCAGGACGGTGATGCGGAGGAAGGGCGCGGCCTTCTTCAGGTAGTAGGCGGTCCACAGGCCCGTGTAGCCGCCGCCGACGATGACGACGTCGGCGGACGCGTCACCCGGCAGGGGTTCGCGGGCGGTGGGGATGCCGTCGTCCGCGTACCAGAACGATATGCCGCCATTGACGGTGGCCTGGGTGCCGTGGGTGCCGTTCTTACTGCTCATGGCCCCGGACGTTAGCGCTCCGCAGGGGGGTTCGGGCAGGGGGGACGGCCGTCTTCCTGGGTTTGGGGGTGATCGCTGCGCCTCGCTGTCCGGTCCCGCCGCAGGAGCGTCCGGGGATTCAGGGGATCGCCCCGGTCGCGTACCAGGGGGTGGCAGGCCAGGCCGATGAGGACCGAGACGAAGTGTCCCAGGCCGGTGAAGGTGCGGTCGGTGAGCAGCGGGCTGCCGTAGACGGTCAGGACGACGGCCAGGTAGACGTAGCGCCAGGGCGGGGCGAGCCGGTAGGTGAGGACGCCGACGACGCCCGCGAGCGCGTAACTCACCCCTACGTCAAGGGTGTCGACCGATGAGGCGGGCGCGTGGCCCTCGCGGATCGCCCAGAGCAGCGCGCCCTCGCTGATCAGCGTCGCGAGGACGTGCGCCGCCCCCGCGACGGCCAGCCAGCGCCAGGTGTCGAGCCAGCGCTCGGCCTGTGCGTGGAACACCGTGTAGAGGACGGCGTACGGCCACCAGCTGCTGTCGTCGATCCAGAACAGGGAGGCGACGAACACGTGGACCGGGTTCGTCGACAGTTCGTGCAGGTTCGTGGAGCGCTGGCGCAGGAACTCGTGCTCGAAATGCGGGTCCATGTGGTGCATGGCGACGGTGGTGAAGAACAGGGCGGCCAGCCAGAGGTAGGTGCCGGGGGCGTGCCGTACGTACGACCGCACGGCGAGGAGGAAAGGGCGCATGGACTGCATTCAGGCACGCACGTAGGGTCGTTCGGGTGATCGACATTCCGGACGGCCTGGTCGAGTCCCAGTACACCTATGCGGGTGAACCCGGTCGCGCCTTCATCGCCGGGCTCCCCGCGCGCGTGGAGGAGTTCGTCGAACGCTGGGATCTGCGCGTCGACGGTCCGGCGATGCACGGCATGGCCGCCCTGGTCCTGCCCGTGGTGCGGGGTGACGGGACGCCCGCCGCGGTCAAGTTCCAGATCCTCGACGAGGAGACCGAGGGCGAGCCGGTCGCGCTGCGCGTCTGGGGCGGCGACGGTGCCGTCCGGCTGCTCGACCACGACGACGCCACCGGCACGATGCTCCTCGAACGGCTCGACTCCGGGCGGATGCTGGACTGCGTGGAGGACTCCCGTGAGGCCGTCCTCGTCATCGCCGAACTGCTCGCCCGGCTCACGTCCGGGCCCGCCCCGCAGGGGATGCGGCGGCTGGCAGACATCGCGGCGGACATGCTCGCCCAGGTGCCTTCGGCGCTCGCGGCCGTGGCCGACCCGGCCGACCGCGCGCTGCTCGCGGACTGCGCGGCGGCCGTGCGCGAGGTCGCCGGCGAGGCGGGCGACCGGCTGCTGCACTGGGATCTGCACTTCGAGAACGTGCTGGCCGCCGGGCGGGAGCCGTGGCTCGCCATCGACCCGAAGCCGCTCGCGGGCGATCCGGGCTTCGACCTGAAGCCCGCCATCGACAACCGCTTCGACGCGGACGAGGTGGTGTGGCGGTTCGATGCGATGAGCGGGGTGCTCGGGCTCGACCGGGAGCGGGCGCGCGCCTGGACGCTCGGGCGGGTGCTTCAGGACTCCCTGTGGGAGATCGAGGACGGGCGGCCTCTGGCGCCGGATCACATGGAGACGGCTCGCAGGCTGCTCGGGCGGTGAGCGGGGCCGTGCGGGGCGGGCCGCGGTGAGTGGTGAACCGGCCCGTCCGGGCGGTCCCGCGGTGACTGGTTAGCCTGCCGTCATGATTCGTACCGCCACGTCCGCCGATGTCCCCGTCATCCACGCCCTGGTCCGTGAACTCGCCGACTACGAGGAGGCGCTGCACGAGGCGCGGGCCACGGAGGAGCAGCTGCGCGAGGCGCTGTTCGGGGAGCGGCCCGCCGCGTTCGCCCACATCGCCGAGGACGACACGACGGGCGAGCCCGTCGGCTTCTGCCTCTGGTTCCTCAACTTCTCCACGTGGCGCGGCGTGCACGGGATCTACCTGGAGGACCTGTACGTACGGCCCGAGGCGCGCGGCGGCGGTCACGGCAAGGCGCTGCTGACCGAGCTTGCGCGGATCTGCGTCGAGCGCGGGTATGCGCGCCTTGAGTGGTCGGTCCTCAACTGGAACGAGCCGTCGATCGACTTCTACAAGGCGCTCGGCGCGGCGCCGCAGGACGAGTGGACGGTGTACCGGCTGACGGACGGGGCGCTGGCGCGGCTCGGGTCGTAACGCGCCCAGGGGGCCCAGCGCGCCATTGGACCCGGGCTGCGGGTCACGGGATCAGGACCACCTTGCCGATCGTGCCGCGGTTCTCCAGGGCGCGGTGGGCCGCGGCCGCCTCGGCGAGCGGGAAGCGGGTCACCGCGGGGCGCAGGCGGCCGGCCTCGGCCTCTTTGAGGGCGGCGAGTTCCAGCGTGCGGACGGGGTTGTCGCCGCCCGCACGCCGCATCATCGGCGGGCCGAGCACCTGTTCCTGGGTGATGCCGCGCCGGGTGAGTTCGTCCTCGGAGAAGGTGAGGGGCTCGCCGTCGTGCAGGCCCTTGCCGGACCAGCCGAAGACGACGTGGACGCCGCCGGGGCCGAGCAGGTCGACGGCGGCCAGGCCCGCGTCGCCGCCCACGCCGTCGAAGACGACGGTCGCGGTGCGGCCGCTGAGGAACCAGCGGACCTGTTCGGGCCAGTCGGGGGCGGTGTAGTCGACGGCCAGATCGGCGCCGTTCGCGCGGACGCGGGCCACCTTCTCGGGGCCGCCCGCGAGGCCGACGACGGTGGCGCCCGCGTGCTTCGCCTGCTGGACGAGCAGGGTGCCGATGCCGCCGGCCGCGGCCGGGATCACGGCCACCGACGCGGGGCCGAGCGGCGCGAACTGCAGGATCCCCATCGTCGTACGGCCGGTGCCGATCAGGGCGACGGCCTCGGCGAAGTCCAGGCCCGGCGGGAGTTCGTGCAGGCGGGCCGCGTCGATGACGGCGAGCTCGGCGTAGCCCCCCGGGGCGAATCCGAGGTGGCCCACGACGTGCTTGCCGAGCCAGGACGCGTCGGTGCCCTCGCCGAGCGACTCGACGGTGCCGGCGACCTCGCGGCCGGGGACGGTGGGCAGCGCGGGCGGCTCGGGCGCGGGGCCCTTCATGCCCTTGCGCAGGGCGGTGTCCAGGAGGTGCACGCCTGCCGCGGCCACGGCGATGCGGACCTGGCCGGGGCCGGGCAGGGGGTCTTCGGTCTTCTCGTAGGTGAGGTTCTCGGCGGGGCCGAAGGCGTGCAGTCGTACGGCGTGCATGGTGGGCTCCCTCGGGCGTGCGGCCTCTTGCTGGGCCAGGTGTGCACCACCTTTCAACCTCAAGCTCACTTGAGGTCAAGCGCACGGGTCAGGCCGCGCGGAGGCCCCGGCGGGACGCGGTGAGCGCGAGCGTGGTCGCCTCGATGGCGCTGTTGAACGACACCTCGGAGAGCACGCCGGGCGCCGCGACCTGGTCACCCGCCAGATAGACGCCGTCCCCGCGGTCGATCGCGGGCCGGTCCCGCCAGGTCGTGCCGGGCAGGTCGACCGCCCCCGTACGCCCGTTCGCGAGCGCGTCCCTGCGCCACACCACACGGTCGCGCCAGCCGGGGAATCCCAGGTCGAGCAGGCGTTCGGCGCGTGCCGTGCCGTCGGCCTTCGACTCGTGCGGCGCTACGGGGACATGGCCCTGGACGAGCTGCTGCCCGTGCGGCGCGAGGCTCCGGTCCTGGGCCGTGAACCGCTCGAGCCAGGCCGGGAAGTCGAGCCCGGACACGGCGAAGGCGTCGCCCCGGCGGGTGCGCACGGCCAGGTCGATCAGCGTCGTACGGCCGCTGTCCCACGTCAGCGACGAGTCCCCGAGGATGCGGCGCGCCGAGTCGAGGGACGTCGCCACGATCACCGGGCCGCCGTCCGCCGGGAGGGTGTCGACGCGGGACAGCGTCTCCACGCGCACGCCCAGGTTCCAGGCGCGGGCCGCCATCCGGTCGATCACGGAGGCCCAGCCGCCGCGCGGATAGTGCGCCTCCGGCGGCACCTTCGCGGCGCGGCGCAGGCGCTCCTGGACGAAGGCGGCGGACAGGGAGCCCGGGTCGTGGTGGAAGAGCGCGACGGACGTGTAGTGGGCGGCCGCGCGGGCCCCTTCCTCGCCGACGTGGCGCGTCGCCCACGTCATGAAGTCGAGGTCCGCGGGCGCGTGTTCGGACCGGTGGCGAAGGAGGCGCAGGAGGGCCAGGGGCGGGGTGCGGCGCAGGGCTCCGCGGTGGTGGAAGCGCAGGCGGGAGCCCTCGACGGGCGGGATCGGGGCGAGCGGGCCGAGCAGGTCGCGCTGCTTGAGCCAGGTCCAGTGCGGGCCGCCGTTGTAGAGGGCGTGCGGTCCGTCGTTCGTGCGGTACGCGCCTTCGGCGGTGCGGGCGCGGCCGCCGAGGGTGTGGTGCGACTCGTGGACGGTGACGCGCGCTCCGGCCTCGGCGGCGGTGACGGCCGCGGTGAGGCCGGCGAATCCGCCGCCGATGACGGTGAGGTCGGGCTTGGTCGTTGCCATACCGCTCTTCCCTTCGGGCTGCCTTTGTCTGTACGACGGCTGCCAGTGGCGGAATGTGACATGGGCGAGGGAGAGGCGGCGGTCACCGATTGTCAGTGGGGGCGGGCAGCATGGGGGCATGGCGGAGAAACGAGTGGTGCGGCCGGCGAAGTCGTCGTCGGCGAAACCGGCGGCGGTGAAGAAGGCGCGGCGGCCCGAGGTGCGGCTGCCCCCGCTGGCGCCCTGGAGCGGCGGCGGCCTCGAGCCGGACGGGGACTACGACGGGGTGGAGTTCACGGCGGCCGACTTCTCCGGGCAGGACGGCGGGGGCGCCCGCTTCATGGACTGCGCGCTCGAAGGGTGCGGGCTCGACGAGACGCGGCTGACCCGCGCCCGGATCCTCGATTCCACGCTGACGGGGATACGGGGTGTGGGCACGGACCTCGCGGAGGCGACGCTGCGGGACGTCGAGGTGGTGGACGCGCGCCTCGGCGGGGTCCAGCTGCACGGGAGCGTGCTGGAGCGGGTCGTGGTGCGCGGCGGGAAGATCGAGTACCTGAATCTGCGCAAGGCGCGCCTGAAGGATGTCGTCTTCGACGGGTGCGTGCTGGTGGAGCCGGACTTCGGGGGCGCGCGTCTGGACCGGGTCGAGTTCCAGGGCTGCGTCGTGCGGGGTGCGGACTTCACGGGCGCTGTGATGGCTGACGTGGATCTGCGGGGCGTGGCCGAGCTGGCGATCGCCCGCGGAGTGGACCGGCTGGCGGGGGCGGTCATCAGCCCGGCCCAGCTCTTCGACCTGGCACCGGCGTTCGCGGCGCAGATCGGGGTGCGGGTGGAGTAGCCGGAGGGGGGCTTGCGTGCGGGTTTCGGGGCTAGCGCTCGTCCGGGATGCGGGGGAAGCGGGCCTGCAGGTCCCAGATCGCCGGGTTGTCCGCCAGGTCCTCGTGCATGTCGGTGAGGTCGGCGATCAGGTCGTGGAGGAAGTCGCGGGCCTCGCGGCGCAGCGCGGTGTGGGAGAACGTCAGGGGCGGCTCGTCGGCCTCCATCCAGTCGGCCTCGATGTCGACCCACCCGAAGCGGCGCTCGAAGAGCATCCGGTCCGTCGACTCGGTGAAGTCGAGCTCGGCGTACTGCGGCCTCGACGCGCGGCTGCCTCGCGGGTCGCGGTCCAGCTGCTCGACGATGTCGCACAGCGCCCACGCGAAGTCCAGGACCGGCACCCATCCCCAGGCTGTGGACAGCTCCCGGTCGGCCTTGGTGTCGGCGAGGTAGACGTCGCCGGCGAACAGGTCGTGCCGCAGCGCGTGGACGTCCGCGCGGCGGAAGTCCGTCTGCGGAGGGTCGGGGAAGCGGCGGGAGAGGGCGTAGCCGATGTCGAGCACGTAAGTGATGGTGTCACGGGTGCGAGGGGGTGCCGGTCACGGGCGGGAGGGGGCGCGCAGGGCTGTCATGGTCACCGCGGCCGTCACGCTCACGCCAGACGGCCCCAGTGCCGTGCACGCGCTCAGCCCAGCAGCCGCTGTTCCTTCGCCACCGCCACCGCGCCCGCCCTCGTGTCCACGCCGAGCTTGTCGTAGATCCGGCCGAGGTGGGTCTTCACCGTCGCCTCGCTGATGAACAGGGCGCGGGCGATGTCCCGGTTGCCCAGGCCCTGGGCGAGCTGGGCGAGGATGTCGCGCTCGCGGTCCGTGAGGGACGGGCGCGGGCTGCGCATGCGGGCCATGACGCGGCTCGCGACCGGCGGGGACAGCGTCGTACGGCCCTCGGCGGCGGCCTGGATCGCGGCGAACAGCTCCTCGGGACGCTCCGCCTTGAGGAGGTAGCCCGTGGCGCCCGCCTCGATGGCCCGGGTGATGTCCGCGTCCGTGTCGTACGTGGTCAGTACGAGGACGTGCGGGTGCGGGCCCGCCTCGGGCGGCGCGGCCGTGATGCGCCGCGTCGCCTCCACGCCGTCGATGCCCTCGCCCAGCTGGAGGTCCATCAGGACGACGTCCGGCGTCAGCTTCGCGGCGAGCACCACCGCCTCGTCGCCCGTGCCCGCCTCGCCGACCACCTCGATGCCGGGCGCGCTGCCGAGCAGGGCGAGCAGTCCCGCGCGCACCACCACGTGGTCGTCGCAGACGAGCAGTCGTACGGGGTCACTCACGAGGCCTCCAGCGGAATCGCCACCGACAGCACCGTGCCCTCGCCCGGCGCCGACTCGATCGTCAGGGTGCCACCCAGCTGCCGCGTGCGCGCCCGGATCGCCGGGAGGCCGTGCCCGCGCACGCCGCCCTCCCGCGGGGGCTCGGGCGTGAAGCCGCGGCCGTTGTCCGCGATGTCGAGGACGACCTGGTCGCCGAGGTGCGTCAGCGTGATCGCGGCGGCCGTCGCGTCCGCGTGCTCCCGTACGTTCGCCAGGGCGCCCTGCGCGATCCTCAGCAGCGCGGACTCGACCCGGTCGGGCAGCGGCGCCGGGGTGCCCTCCGCGTGGAAGCGGACCGCGAGTCCTGCCTCCGACTCCCGCGCCGCCAGCGTCCGCAGCGCCTCGTCGAGGCCGCCGCCCGCGAGGTCCGCCGGCGCCAGGTCGTGCACGAACCGGCGCGCCTCCACGAGGCCCCGCTCGGTCACCGACTCCGCGGTCCGCACATGGACGCGGGCCCGCTCGGGGTCGGCGTCCCACAGCCGGTCCGCCGCCTGGAGCAGCATCTGCTGGCTGGACAGGGACTGGGCGAGCGTGTCGTGGATCTCCATCGACAGGCGCTGCCGCTCGGCGAGCGTGCCCTCGCGGCGCTCCGTCGCGGCGAGTTCCCTGCGGGTGCGCCGGAGGTCGCCGATCAGGGCGCGCTGGCGTTCCGCCTGGCGCTCCATGTGGACGAAGACGGCGGTCGCCAGGGCCGCGACGGCCGGCGGTGCGAGCAGCAGGTTCGGGTCGAAGTTCCCCGCGAGGCGCAACTGGGCCGCGACGACGAACACCGTGAGCACGCCGATCAGGACGAGCGCGGCGCGGGCGGGCAGGGTGCGCAGGCCCGTGTAGAACAGCGGGACCGCGCACCAGGCGAAGCTCGGCGCGAGGACGACGAGGACCACCCACACGGCGACGACCAGGGCCAGCCAGGTGATGCGGCGCGGGGTGGGACGGGCGCCGCGGCCCGGGCCGAGCGCGGGGCCGAGCACGTACAGGGCGGCCAGGACCACGGACAGCGCGATGATCCACGGGGTGCGGGCCTCGCCGGGGTGGCGCAGCAGGAACCGGGCGAGGGCCCCGCCGAGCAGCAGGAAGAACGCGGTGTGCATGACCGCGGCCAGCCAGCGGGCGTCCGGATCCCGCGTCTCGTGTGCCACGCCCGTACCCCTCTCCGCTTGCGCCGCTGCCCGGCTGTCGCGCCGCGGAAGCTTCCGCCGCTGTGCCGTCACCACACCGCTCTCGCGCTGCTGAACTGGTCAAACACCCCCATTGTGGCCCCCTCGGGCGGTACGCGGGTCAACCGATCGGCTGACCCGGACGTCAGCCGAGCCGCGCTCCGGTCGCAGCCGGTACGCCGACGGTGCGGGCCTGTTTCCGGCCGGAGGATCGATGGCAGAGCGACTCACCGACCGCCTCTGACCGACCCGACCGCCTCCAAGGAGCACCGTCATGAAGAAGATCTCGAAGCGCGCCCGTGTCCTGACCGGTGGCGCCGTCCTCGCCGGCGTCGTCGCCGGTACCTTCGGCGCGGTCTCGGCCAGCGCCGACGCCCCGGCCGCGGCCCCCGCCGCCGTGACCGCGGACGCCCCGGCCGAGAACCTCACCCAGTCGACGCACCTGACGACGGCCGCCGCCACGAAGGCCGCGCAGGCCGCCCTCGACGCCGCGAAGAAGGAGAACCAGCGCGTCTCCGTCGCCGTCGTCGACCGCAACGGCAACACGATCGTCACCCTCCGCGGCGACGGCGCCGGCCCGCAGTCGTACGAGTCCGCCGTGAAGAAGGCGTACACCGCGGTGTCCTGGAACGCGCCGACGTCCGAGCTCGTCAAGCGCCTCGAGCAGGCCCCGAACCTGAAGGACATCCCGGGCACCCTGTTCCTCGCGGGCGGCGCGCCGGTCGCGGCGAAGGGCGCCCCGGTCGCGGGCGTCGGCGTCGCGGGTGCGCCCTCGGGCGACCTGGACGAGAAGTTCGCCCAGGCCGGCGTCGCCGCGCTGAAACGCTGAGTACCGCCATGCCCCCCGTGGAGGCGCCCGCCCGCCGGCAGGCGCCTCCACGGCGTTCGCCCCTACGATCATTCAGTGCCCCACAGCCCGCGATCCGCCCCCGCCGCCCTCGCCCTCGTCCTGGCCCTGGGCGCCTGTTCCGCCGCCGGGGCACAGGGCACGCCCGGTGCCGCGGGTGTGCGGGACCCGTACTTTCCGAAGCTGGGCAACGGCGGCTACGACGCCACGCACTACGACCTCACCCTCGATGCCGACCGGCGGCGGCTGACCGGCACGGCCGACATCACCGCGAAGGCCACCCAGGACCTCAGCGCGTTCAATCTCGACCTCAAGGGCCTCACGGTCGACGGCGTCACCGTCGACGGTCACAAGGCCCGGTTCGAGCGGGCCGGGCACGAGCTGACGATTCGTCCGGCCGGGACGCTGCGGAAGGGCTCCGCGTTCCGCACGGTCGTGCGGTACTCCGGGAATCCCGTGACCATCACCGACCCGGACGGCTCCGAGGAGGGCTGGCTCCCCACGCAGGACGGGGCCCTCGCGCTCGGCGAGCCGACGGGGTCCATGGCCTGGTTCCCCGGGAACAACCACCCCTCCGACAAGGCGTCGTACGACCTCCACGTCACCGTCCCCGAGGGCCTGAAGGCCGTGTCCAACGGGGAGCTGACGAAGGAGCGGACGGCCGGCGGGCGGACGACGTTCGACTGGCATGTCCCGCAGCCCATGGCCAGCTACCTGGCGATGCTGGCGATCGGGAAGTTCGAGACCAAGGCATACAAGACGCCCGACGGGCTGCCCGTGTACACCGCCGTGGACCCGGTCGAGGCGGCCGCGAGCGCCAAGGTCCTGGCCAGGATCCCGGACGTCGTGGCGTGGGAGTCCAAGACCTTCGGCCCCTACCCCTTCTCCTCCACCGGCGCCGTCGTCGACCGGCACGGCGACGCCGGGTACGCGCTGGAGACCCAGAACAGGCCCGTCTTCCCCGGCACCCCGCCTCTTTCCACGCTCGTCCACGAGATGGCCCACGAGTGGTACGGGGACTCCGTCACGCCGGATTCATGGCGCGACATGTGGCTCAACGAGGGCTTCGCGACCTACGCCGAATGGCTCTGGCGGGAGCAGCACGGCGGCGACAGCGCGCAGAAGACGTTCGACTCCTACTACGCGAAAGGCAGCGACAGCCCGATCTGGGCCTTCCCGCCCGCCAGGCCGTCGGGCGCCGCGCACATCTCGGCTCCGCCCGTCTACGAGCGCGGCGCGATGGTGCTGCACAAGATCCGTGAGACGGTCGGGGACGCCAAGTTCTTCGAGCTGCTCAAGAGCTGGCCCGCCGAGCACCGTTACGGCAACGCGGACACCGCCGACTTCACCGGGTATGTGGAGAAGCAGAATCCGGGCAAGGATCTGCAGCCGGTCTGGGACGACTGGCTGTACGGAAACGGAAAGCCGGACCACCCGTAGTCCCGGATGGCCCGGCCGGACTTCCCTGCGGTGAGGGCTACTTCACGTTCACCGCGGTCCAGGTCGCCGCGACGGCCTGCTGTTCGGCGCTGTTCGCGCCGTACAGGTCGCTCGCCGCCTGGAGTGTGGCGGTGCGGGCGGCCGCGTAGTTCGTCGTCGACGTCATGTACGTCGAGAGGGCCTTGTACCAGATCTGTTCGGCCTTGGCCCGGCCGATGCCGGTGAGCGAAGAGCCGTCGGAGGTCGGGGAGTTGTACGTGACCCCGTTGACGGTCTTCGTGCCGCTGCCCTCGCTCAGGAGGTAGAAGAAGTGGTTGGCGACGCCCGACGAGTAGTGCACGTCGAGGCGGCCGACCGTCTTGGACCAGTAGTCGGCGGAGCCGCCGTCCTTGCTGGGCTTGTCCATGTAGCGCAGCGGGGTGCCGTTGCCGTTGATGTCGATCTTCTCGCCGATGAGGTAGTCGCCGACGTCGCTGCTGTTGTTCGCGAAGAACTCCACCGACGTGCCGAAGATGTCGGAGGTGGCCTCGTTCAGTCCGCCCGACTCACGGCTGTAGTTGAGCTTCGCGGTGGCCGCGGTCAGGCCGTGGCTCATCTCGTGGCCGGCCACGTCCAGCGAGGTGAGCGGGTGCTGGTTGTTCGAGCCGTCGCCGTACGTCATGCAGAAGCAGGAGTCCGACCAGAAGGCGTTGACGTAGGCGTTGCCGTAGTGGACGCGGGAGTACGCGGCCTTGCCGTCGCCCGCGATGCCGTTCCGGTTGAACGCGCTCTTGTAGTAGTCCCACGTCTCGGCCGCGCCGTAGGCGGCGTCGACCGCGGCGGTCTGCCGGTTCGCCACCGTCCCGTCGCCCCACTGGTCGTCGGCGTCGTGGAAGAGCGTGCCCGTGCCGGACGTCCCGCCGTTCAGGTCGTACGTCTTGTGGCCGCCGCGCCCGCCGTCGGTGAGGTCGAACCCGCCGCCGGCCGACGCGGTGCTGCCGACCGTGACGGTGCCGCTGTACTCGCTGGTGCCGGTGCCGTTCTCGATGCCCTCGTACGAGTACAGCTTCTTGCCGGTGGCGGCGTCGGTGACGACGTGCAGCTCGCTCGGTGTCCCGTCGGCCTGAGTGCCGGTCACGACCGTCTCGTACGCGAGGACCGGCGTGCCGGAGGCGGCCCAGACGACCTTGCGGACGTTCTTCGCGGCGGCGCTCTTGGCGTCCGAGACGGCGAGGGCCGACTTCTTGGCGGCGGCGGGGGCCAGGGAGGCGTCCGTCGACGCCACGGATATCGCGCCCTTGTGCGCCTTGGAGACGCCCTTGAGGTCGCCGTTCTTCGCGGTGTGCGTGACGAGGTCGCCGCCGAGCACGGGCAGACCGTCGTAGGTGCGCTCGTAGCGGGTGTGGGTCGTGCCGTTCGCGTCCTTGACGACGTCGCGGGCGATGAGCTTCTCCCCGCTGCCGAGCCCGAGTCGGCGGGCGGCGGCGGGGGCGCCGGCCTGTGCGTCCTTGAGGGCCGTGGCCCGCTGGGAGGCGCTGAGCGGAAGGGCGGTGGCACCGGCGGTGCGGTCGGCGGCGGTCGCCGCGGTGCCGCTCTGCAGAGCCAGGACGACCATCGCGGCCGACGCCGCGAGCGCGGTGGCCCGTGCGGCGGTCCTGCGGCCGGCGGTACGGGGAGCGGGGGAGCGGTGTGTCACTCGGACTCCTTGTGTGTCCAACGACCCGTGGGTGGTGACCCGTCGGGGGTGGGGGGTGCGGGGAGAGAGTGACACTGGGCGCGCCCTGTTTGACAGAGCGCCGTCAAAGATTTGCCAGTTCGTGTCCGAATGCGGGTGGTGACTGTCCGTTATTCGCCGCTTGGCAGGGAAGTGCTGGCCGGGAGGGTGCTCGCTGAGCGCACGCAGAAGGGCCCCGGCCGGATATCCCCCGGCCGGGGCCCTTCAACTGCCTTGCTGCGGACGTCAGGTGGTCAGGCCGTCAGGCCGTCAGGCCTCCTGCGTCCCAAGCGAGAGCGTCCTAGGCCGGACGCTCAGTCAGACGTTCCATCAGACGTTCACGCCGAAGTCCTGCGCGATGCCGACGAGGCCCGACGCGTAACCCTGGCCCACCGCGCGGAACTTCCACTCCGCGCCGTTGCGGTACAGCTCGCCGAAGACCATGGCGGTCTCGGTGGCGGCGTCCTCGGAGAGGTCGTAGCGGGCGATCTCGGTGCCGCCGGCCTGGTTGACGATGCGGATGAACGCGTTGCGCACCTGGCCGAAGTTCTGCGAGCGGTTCTCGGCGTCGTAGATCGAGACCGGGAAGACGATCTTGTCGATGTCGGCCGGGAGGCCCGCCAGATTGACGTTGATCTGCTCGTCGTCGCCCTCGCCCTGGCCCGTGACGTTGTCACCGGTGTGGACGATGGTCTGGTCCGGCGTCGCCTTGTTGTTGAAGAAGACGAAGTGGCCGTCCGAGTAGACCTTGCCCTGCGGGTTCACCGCGATCGCGGAGGCGTCGAGGTCGAAGTCGGTGCCGGTGGTGGTGCGGACGTCCCAGCCGAGGCCCACGGTGACGGCGGTCAGGCCCGGAGCCTCCTTGGTGAGCGAGACGTTGCCACCCTTGGACAGGCTTACTGCCATTGTTGGGAGTCCTTCCCTCGTTAGCGATGCGTGCGCTTCGTAGACGAAGCTACTCGTACCCCTATGAACGCCAAGGGGGGATCCAGGGTTCCAGGTGTCTTTACTTTCTTTACCCGCTTTCCCCGGGATGGGTGTGCCGCCGGGAAAAGGGGGTGACGCGGTGCGTGTCCAGGCGCGACCATGGAACCCATGTCCGGTCCTTACGTCATCCGCGGCTCGGTGGTCCTTCCGGAGGCCGAGCTCCTCTGGCGATTCTCGCGGTCGTCCGGGCCGGGCGGCCAGCATGTGAACACCAGCGACTCCCAGGTCGAGCTCCGCTTCGACCTCGCCGGGACCGAGGCGCTGCCCGAGGTGTGGAAGGCGCGGGCCCTGGAGCGGCTCGCCTCCCGGCTCGTCGACGGCGTCATCTCCGTACGGTCCTCGGAGCACCGCTCCCAGTGGCGCAACCGCGAGACTGCCGCCGTGCGCCTCGCGTCCCTCCTCGCGGAGGCCACCGCCCCGCCGCCCAAGCCGCGCCGCGCGACCCGCATCCCCCGGGGGATCAACGAGCGCCGCCTGCGCAACAAGAAGGCACGGTCCGACACGAAACGGGGCCGGTCGGGGCGTGGCTGGGACTGAACGGCCTCAGGGGGTCAGGGCGTCGGGCATCAGCCCAACTGCCGGTACTTCCCCTTGAAGTAGGCCAGCGGTCCGCTCTCGCCGCTGGGCAGCGACGCCGTGAGCACCCGGCCGATCACCAGCGTGTGGTCCCCGGCCGGCACCCGCTGCTCCGTGCGGCACTCGAGCGTCGCGAGTGCGCCGCCCATCAGGGGCGCGCCGGACACCTCGCCGCGTACGTACGGGAGGTCCTCGAAGAGCAGGCGGTCGCTGATGCGGCCCTTCATCGCGAAGCGGCCCGCGATGTGGCGCTGGCTCTCGGAGAGCACGGACACCGCCCACAGGGGCTGTTCGTCGAGCAGGTCGTCCATGCGGGAGCCGTTGCGCAGGCTGACGAGGACGAGCGGCGGGTCGAGGGAGACCGACAGGAACGCCGTCGCCGTCATGCCGACGTCCTCGCCCAGGGGAGCCGACGGGTCGTCCGGGTCGAGCGGCACCTCGCGCGCGGTCACCAGGACCACGCCCGCGGCCAGTCGGGACATGGCGGCGCGGAACTCGTCGTTGCTCACCCCCTCAGCATGCCCGGCCGAGGCGGGCGCGGGGACGAAAGCGCCAGTGGGGGATGTGGGGGTCGTGCGGGCGGTGGGGGAGAGCGGGGAATTCTTCAGCAGCGGGGGAGTCTTCAGCACGTCTCGACGCTAGCTTCGGTGCCGTGCCCGCCACATCGGGCCTTGGGCCGAGGCCGGTCCTAGGACCTGTGGTGGATCTCGTCCCGATATGGAGGTGTCCGGGTGTGTTTTTCGTTCAGGAAATGCAGGGGGCGTGCGCCGGAGTGCTCCTCAACCCTTCATCTCCTCCTGTGACTTGAGTCACAGGAGCCATATTTTGTTGACCCTGTGTACCGAGTGGACAGCTCGCTGTGATTCAGTGGCGGAGACACTGCAACAAGAGCGTGCATACGCACGTGCGGAATCGGCGATCAGAATTCTGGAGTGCTGTCGAGGTCTCGGGGAGAGCTGAGCATGGAGACCGAGTCGGAGCCGTACGTCCGTCTTGCGACCCTGCGGCAGCTTCACCAGGTGATGGCGGACATGAACACCGCCCGCAGCCTGGCCGACACCCTGCAGACGGTCTCCGACGGAGTCGTGAACGGCCTCGGATTCGAGCTGGCCTGCGTCAACCTCGTACGCCCCGACGGTGACCTCGTCGTCGCCGCCTTCTCCGGCGACTCCTCCGCCGAAGCCCTCATCACCGGCCGGGTCGGCTCCCGCGCCTCCTGGGACCGCCGTCTGTCCATGGGCGAGGCCTGGGGCGACCTGCGGTTCATCCCGCACACCGAGGGCTGGGTCCTCGACGAGGACGACGTACCGCAGTGGTTCACCGACGGGCCGCCGCCCCGCTTCGAGGACGAGTGGCACCCCGCGGACCGCCTCTTCGCCCCGATGTACGCCACCGGCGGCTCCGGCGGCGAACTCCTCGGCGTGATCTCCGCCGACCGCCCGCGCAACGGCAGGCGCCCCGGCGCCTGGGGCCGCGAGGCCCTGCAGATGTACGCCTTCCAGGCCGCCATCGCCATCAGCAACGCACGGCTGCGCGCCAACATGCAGCGCGCCCTCGTCCGGCTCGAACGCGAACAGCAGGCCCTGCGCGCCAGCGAGGAGTCCTTCCGCCAGGCCTTCGAGTACGCGCCCAGCGGCATGGCCATCGCCGAGATGGGCGGCGACCAGCACGGGCGGCTCCTGCGCACGAACGACGCCCTGTGCCGGCTGCTCAGCCGCCCGGCGTCCGCCATGCGCCGCTACTCGTTCTCCGACCTCGTTCACCCCGAGGACATCGGCACGCTGCTGCGCACCTCCGCCGAGGGCGGCCGCGCCGAGCTGCGCCTCGGACGGCGCGACGGCACCTATGTATGGGTGTCCCTGCGGAACTCGGTGGTGGCCGACGCCGCCGACGGGCCGCGCTTCCTGCTCACCCACGTCGAGGACATCGAGGAGCGCAAGCGCCGCGAGCTGCACCTCGCGCACCGCGCGTCCCACGACTCCCTCACCGGCCTGCCGAACTCGGCGGAGCTGCGCTCCCGCCTCTCGGCCCGCCTGTGCCGCCGCCCCCAGCTGCCCGAGCCGAGCGCCGTGGACTCCCTGGACGCGGCGTACGGGGACCGCACCGGCGGCTCGTACGACACGAACGGGCACGGATTCGACTTCGCGGGGGCCGCCGCCGCGGCCGGACAGCAGAGCGGCGGGTCCGGGCCCTCCGGCGGGATCTACGACGACTATGGCTTCGATCACCACGTCCACATCGTCGCGCCCGAGGGGGAGGCCGACGACGGGACGAAGGGCCTGGCGGTCCTCTTCTGCGACCTGGACGGCTTCAAGTCGATCAACGATCGGTTCGGGCACCACACCGGAGACGCCGTCCTGATCGAGGTCGCACGGCGTCTGACCAGCGGTGTCCGTGACGGGGACACCGTCGCGAGGCTCGGCGGCGACGAGTTCGTCGTGCTCGCCGACGGGCTCGGCCGGGCCGACGCGGAGGACCTCGCCGTCCGTCTGCGGAACGCGATCATTCCGCCCATCCGGGTCGACGGAAGAGCGGTTCGTGTGGGCGCGAGTTTCGGCATCGGATGGGCCCACTGCGGGATGACGGCGGACGAGGTGTTGAAATCCGCTGACCAGCGGATGTATATCGAGAAACGCTCGCGTGCCAAGCAGCACCGACGGGCCGGATGATCTCCTTCCGCGGGTATCGGTGAGGTCAACGCCACCCCTTCGGACCACTCCCACCGGGTACGCTCGCCCGGTAAGCGATACGTAGGGAGTGATCAGGGATGGCGCCCGCTGACAACGGCGAGGGCACGCCCGCGGACGACGATCCGTTCGGCTATCTGTACGCCGACGGGCAGGCGGCCGGGGCGACACCGCCCAGCGGGGGCGGCGGCTACGGCTACCCGGGTCCCCGGTCCTACCACCAGGTCCGGCCGGTCGGTGAGCGCCAGTACGGGCAGCAGCCGCAGCAGGCGCCGACCGCCGCGTACGGGCAGGCGCCCCAGCAGCAGCCCCAGGCCTACGGGCAGCCGAACGCGCACTACTCGGCCCCCGAGACGCTGCCCGGTGGCGCGCCGACCACGGTGACGCCCGCGCAGCACGGCGGTGGCGGCGGCCGTGGACGCGGGCCCAACACCAAGGGCCTCCTGATCGGCGCGCTCGCCGTCGTGGCGGCCGTGGTCATCGGCATCGGCGTCGCGGTCCTCGGCGGCGACTCGAACGACGACGCGAAGAACGACGCGGGCGGGCAGCCGTCCGGCGGCTCCCAGTCGGTCCAGCCGAGCGAGACGGCCACCAAGAAGGCCGACAAGCCGGTCGACCTGCCGAAGACGGACGCCAAGGCGCTGAAGCTCGAGGGCGGCACGGCCACCGCGTCGGACGTCCAGGGCGCCAAGGCCGACGGCGGCACGTACGTGGCGGGCTTCAACCAGGTGGGCGCCAAGCTCACCTGGACGGTCAGCGGCATCCCGAAGGACGGCGCGTACAGCCTGCGCGTCAACTACGGCGTGCCCGGGAAGGACGCCAACGCGACCATCACGGTCAACGGCAAGGCGCAGACCCGCCCGCTCAACATGGAGAACTTCTCCGGCGCCAAGGAAGGCGACTGGGAGAAGGGCTGGAGCAACACCTGGTCCGTCGTCCAGCTCAGCAAGGGCACGAACGCGATCACGATCTCCTGCGAGCAGGGCAACCAGTGCGACGCCAACTTCGACCAGATGTGGCTCGTCAAGGGCAGCAACGGCTGACCCGCACAGCCGGCGACTCAGTCGGCGACACAGACTTGCCGACAGCGGCCTGGGGCGTGCCCTAGGCCGCTGTCGTCGTCTGTTGGGTCACCGCGACCCGGCCGAGCAGTTCCTCGTACGCCGCGCGGTCGAACTCCCCTGCCACCGGGGCCAGTACCGTCGCCGCGGACAGGGCGACCGCGCGGGCCAGGCGGTCCGGCCACGGCAGGTCTTCCACGTACCCCGAGAGCAGGCCCGCGACCGCCGAGTCGCCTGCGCCCGTCGGGTTGCCCTGCACGCGGTCCGGGGCCGGGGCGCGCCAGCTGCCGTCCGGGGTGACCGCGAGGAGGCCCTCCGGGCCGAGTGAGGCGACCACGGAGCGCGCGCCGCGGCGGCGGGCGTCGCGGGTGGCGCGCAGCGGCTCGTGGGAGCCGGTGAGCTCGGCGAGTTCGTCGGAGTTCGGCTTGATGACGTCGGGGCGGGCCGCGAGCCCTCGGCGCAGGGGTTCCCCTGACGAGTCGAGCAGTACGGGCACGGACGCGGCGCGGGCCGCGCGGACCAGCTGGGCGTACGCGCCGACGGGGACGCCCGGCGGGAGGCTGCCGCACAGGGCCACCGCGGACGCGGACCCGAGGAGCTCCTCGTAGGCCTCGGTGAACGCGGACCACTCGGCGGGGGCGACGAGCGGGCCCGGCTCGTTGAGCTGGGTCGTGTCGCCCGTCGTGGCGTCGACGACGGCGATGGTGCGGCGGGTGGCGCCCGCGACCGGGACGAGCGCGTCCCGGATGCCGGGGGAGTCCAGGAGCTGTTCCCTGAGGGCACGGCCGGTGCCGCCGCCCGCGAAGCCGGTGACGGTCACGTCGTGGCCGAGCGCGGCGAGCACGCGCGCGACGTTGAGGCCCTTGCCGCCGGGGCGTTCGGTGACCTCGGTGACGCGGTGCGACGCGTGCGGGTGCAGCGCCGGCACGTCGTACGTGATGTCGAGCGCGGCGTTCAGTGTGACCGTGAGGATCACGAGACCCCAGCCCACCCCTCAGTTCGGGACTACCTTCAGTAACGCGGCCTGATCATGCCAAAGACCGGGCGGTAGGCCCAGACCTCACGCGAGCTGGGGTTCCACGATCCACCGGCCCTTGCGCATGACGCCCTTGAGGTCGAAGTCCTCGTCCAGGACGACGAGGTCGGCGTCCTTGCCGGGCTCCAGCGAGCCCACCCTGTCGTCCACGCCGAGCAGGCGGGCCGGGTTGGCGGAGATCGCGCGGACGATGTCCTCGACGGGCAGCTTGTCGACGGTGGCGGCGCGCTTGAACGCGCGGTCCAGGGTGAGCGTCGAACCGGCGATGGAGTTGCCCTCGACGAGCCGCGCCACGCTGTCCTTCACCTCGACCTCCAGGGTGCCGAGCATGTAGCGGCCGTCGCCGAAGCCCGCCGCGTCCATGGCGTCGGTGATGAACGCGACGCGCCCGCTGCCCACATGATGGAACGCCAGCTCCAGGGCGGCCGGGTGCAGATGCGTGCCGTCGTTGATGAGCTCGACGGTGATCCGCTCGTCCTCCAGGAGCGCCGAGACGGGGCCCGGGGCGCGGTGGCCTATGGCCGGCATCGCGTTGTAGAGGTGCGTGGCGACGGTGGCGCCCGCGTCGACGGCCTTGACCGTCTGCTCGTACGTGGCGTCGGTGTGGCCGATCGCGGCGATCACGCCGTGCTCGGCGAGGAGGCGTACGGAGTCGATGCCGCCGGGGAGTTCGGGGGCGAGGGTGAGCATCTTGGCCTGGCCGCGCGCCGCGTCGAGCAGCTTGCGGACCTCGGCCGGGTCGGGGTCGCGCAGGAGCGTTTCGTCATGGGCGCCCTTGCGGCACGGGGAGATGAACGGGCCCTCGAAGTGGATGCCCGCGATCTCGCCCTGCTCGGCCAGCTCGGACAGCAGGCCCGCGCGCTGGGTGAGGAAGTCCGTCGCGCCGGTGACGAAGGACGCGACGACCGTCGTGGTGCCGTGCAGGCGGTGCGTGCGGACGCCCTTGAGGATGTCGTCGATCGATCCCGAGGTGAAGGAGGCCCCGCCGCCGCCGTGGTTGTGCATGTCGACGAAGCCGGGCACGACCCAGTGGCCGGTCAGATCGGTGGAGGGGGCGCCGGCCGGCGCGCCGCCGGCGATCCTCGCGCCGTCCACGATCACGCGTCCGTTCTCGACGACGCCGGCCGGCAGGACGACGCGGGCGCCGGAGAGAACATTCAGAGCGGCCATCAGGCGACTACCTCCGTGGAATCGGTGGACCGGGCGAGCAGGTCCCAGGCGAGCAGGCCCGCGCCCAGGCAGCCGGCGGTGTCCCCGAGGGCCGCCGGGACGATCGTGGGCAGCTTCTGGAACGTCACGCGTTCCTCGACGGCGGCCCGCAGTGGTGTGAACAACGTTTCCCCCGCCTCGGCCAGACCGCCACCGATGATCAGGGTGCGCGGGTCCAGCAGAGTGAGCGCCGTGACGAGCCCGTCGGCGAGCGCGTCCACGGCCTCCAGCCAGACCTGCCGCGCCCTGGGGTCCCCGGACTCGACGGCCTTGGCGCAGTCCGCGGCGTCCGCCTGCGGGTCGCCGGTGGCCTCGGCCCAGGCGAGCGAGACCGCCGAGGCGGAGGCGTAGCGCTCCAGGCAGCCGCGCTGCCCGCAGCCGCAGTCCGTGCCGCCGGGGCGTACGACGATGTGGCCGATCTCCCCGGCCGAGCCGTGCGCGCCGGGTTCGATGCGGCCGCCGATGCCGATGGCGCCCGCGATGCCCGTACCCAGCGGCACGAACAGGAAGCGGTCCGCGCCCCTGCCCGCGCCGAGCCGCCCCTCGCCGAGGCCGCCGGTGCGCACGTCGTGGCCGAGGGCGACGGGGATGCCGTCGAGCCGCTCGCTCAGCAGCCTGCGCATCGGCACGTCGCGCCAGCCGAGGTTCGACGCGTACAGGGCGATGCCGTGCTCGTCGTCGACGATGCCGGGCACCGCGACGCCGGCCGCGGCGGCCGGCTCCCCGAGGTGCTCCTCGCCGTACGCGCGCAGGTCGGCGGCGAAGCCGAGTATGGTCTCGACGATCGCGTCGGGCCCCCGCTCGCGGCCGGTGGCGCGCCGCGCCTGGTGGAGCAGGGTGCCGTCGGCCCCGACCAGGGCGGCCTTCATTCCGGTGCCGCCCACATCGAGGGCGATGACGTGTCTCACGGGGACAGTCTCGCGCCTCAACCCGCGAGAGGTCTAGTCCACTTGCATGGATCTTGCGTCGATGTGTACGGATGACGCGTTTCCGCTTTCCCGGCGAAGGCCCGTTGCGGGTGCGAAACCCGGGTGGTGTAGACCTTATGGCCGGGCCTCGTGAACAATCCGGGTCCGAAATCTGGACGAGAGACTTCAAGAGGGTGGGAAACCGGCTGTGCAGCGGCGCATGACAGGTCTGACGGCGGCGGTGGCCGCGCTCGGCATGGCGGCGACGCTGGCCGCCTGCGGAGGCCCCGGCTCCGACGACGTGACCCTGAAGTTGGTGGCCGCCGACTACGGCGACTCCCCGGCGAACAGCTCCCAGAAGTACTGGGACAAGCTGGCCGCCGCCTTCGAGAAGAAGAACCCCGGCATCAAGGTCGACGTCAGCGTCTACTCCTGGAGCGACGTCGACGCCAAGGTCAAGAAGATGGTCGCGGACGGCCACGCGCCCGACATGGCGCAGATCGGCGCGTACTCCGACTACGCCGCGAGCGGCAAGCTCTACAGCGCGAACGACCTGCTCTCCATCCCCGTGCAGTCCGACTTCCTGCCGCAGCTCGCCGCCGCCGGCGAGGTCTCCCGTGTCCAGTACGGCATGCCCTTCGCGTCCTCCACGCGGCTGCTGTTCTACAACAAGACGCTCTTCGACCAGGCGGACCTGACCCCGCCGCAGACCTGGGCCCAGCTCCAGGCCGACGCCAAGGCCCTCAAGGCGCGCGGCGTGAAGATCCCCTACGCGCTGCCGCTGGGCCCCGAAGAGGCGCAGGCCGAGACCATGATGTGGATGCTGAGCGGCGGCTCCGGTTACACCGACGACGTCGGCACCTACAGCCTCGACTCCCCGCAGAACGTCAAGACCTTCGAGTGGCTGAAGAACGACCTGGTCGGCCAGGGACTCACCGGACCGACGCCGCCCGCCAAGCTCGACCGTGCGCAGGCCTTCGCGGCCTTCACGCGCGGTGACGTCGGCATGCTCAACGGGCACCCGACGCTGATGCAGATGGCCGCCAAGAAGGGCGTGAAGTTCGGCACCGTGCCGATGCCCGGCATCAACGGCAGGGCCCGGTCCACCATGGGCGTCGCCGACTGGATGATGGCGTTCCGGCAGAACGGCCACAAGGACCAGGTCGGCAAGTTCCTCGACTACGTCTACAGCGAGAAGAACGTCCTCGACTTCTCCCGCGAGTACGACCTCCTGCCGGTCACCAACTCCGCGTCGAACACGATGGCCGACGACAAGCGTGACCAGAAGCTCTGGAAGTTCCTCGGCGCACTGCAGAACTCGGAGCTCTACCCCGTCGGCAAGACGTCCTGGGCCCAGGTCAGCGCCGGCGTCAAGCGCGAGATCGGCTCGACCGTCGGCCCCAACGGCAACCCGGGTGCCACCCTCGGCCGGCTGGAGCGGGCGGCCGACGCGGCGGAGAACGCGGAGTAGCGTCGCTGCCGTGAGCGAACCGCCGTACGCAGAGCCCGAACCGCCCGCCGAGGACGCGCAGGACGCGCAGGACGCGCAGCCCGTCGGCCTGTCCTCCCGTGAGCAGGGCGTTCTCGCCCTGGAGCGGCGCGGGTGGGCGTCGGCCGGGGCCAAGGAGCGCGCCGTGCGCGAGGAGCTGGGTCTCGCCCCGGTGCGCTACTACCAGCTCCTCAACGCGCTCCTCGACGACCCGAGGGCCCTCGCCCACGACCCGGTCACGGTCAACCGGCTGCGCCGGATACGCGAGGCCCGCCGCGAGGAGCGCTGACCCGCCCCCGCGCATCGGGAGTACGGTCCGCCTCCCGCGGATAGGCTCGGCGCATGGGCAGCCCACAGCAGCACGACCTGCCGTCGCCTGTGACCTCCGCCGGGCGTGACGGCCTCGACGCACTCCTCTCGGACCCCGCGCGGGCCGTGATCGCGCTCGACTTCGACGGCACGCTCGCGCCGATCGTGCCCGACCCCGAACAGGCCCGGGCGCACCCGGACGCCGTCCGCGCGCTCGCCGCGCTGGCACCCCAGGTCGCCTCCGTCGCCGTGATCACCGGCCGCCCCGCCTCCGTCGCCGTGCGCCACGGCGGTTTCGCGGGCGTCCCCGGCCTCGAACACCTCGTGGTTCTCGGCCACTACGGCGCCGAGCGCTGGGACGCCGTCACCGGCACCGTCCACGCCCCCGCCCCGCACCCGGGCGTCGCGGCCGTCCGCGCCGAACTGCCCGGAGTCCTGGAGTCCGTGGGGGCCTGGCGCGGTACGTGGGTGGAGGAGAAGGGCCGTGCCGTCGCCGTCCACACGCGCCGCGCGGGGGACCCGCAGGCGGCGTTCGAGGCGCTGCGCGCGCCCCTGTCCGACCTCGCGGCCCGCCACGGCCTGATCGTCGAGCCCGGCCGCCTCGTCCTGGAACTGCGCCCGCCCGGCATGGACAAGGGCGCGGCGCTCACGTCGTACGTACGCGAGGTGGGCGCGACGTCGGTGCTCTACGGGGGCGACGACCTCGGCGACCTGCCCGCGTTCTCCGCCGTCGACAAGCTCCGCAAGGACGGCGTGCCGGGCCTTCTGGTGTGCAGCGGCAGCTCGGAGGTCACGGAACTGGCCGAACGGGCGGACGTCGTGGTGGACGGGCCGCAAGGAATGGTGGGACTCATGTCGGACCTGGCCCGCGCGATGGACACCCCTGGCCCCCTGGCCCCCTAGCCCCCCAGCGCCCGCAGTGCGCCCAGCTGGTCGAGGAACCACTGGGCGGGCGGCAGCGCGGTCGCCGCGGCGGCGAGCCGCTTCGCGCGCTCGCCGCGCTCCCCGCCGCCCATGACCAGTGCCGCGTGCAGCGCCCCGGCCGTCGCCGACACGTCGTACGGGTTCACCACGAGCGCGTCCTCGCCCAGCTCCTCGTACGCCCCCGCCTCCCGCGACAGGACCAGCGCGCACCCCTCGTCGGAGACGACCGGGACCTCCTTGGCGACGAGGTTCATGCCGTCCCTGATCGGGTTGACCAGCGCCACGTCGGCCAGCCGGTACGCGGCCAGGGAGCGCGCGAAGTCGTCCTTCACATGGAGCACGACCGGGGTCCAGCTCTCCGTACCGAAGCGGGAGTTGATCTCCTCGGCGACCCGGGACACCTCGTCGGTGTACTCCCGGTAGACCGCCAGGTCCTGCCGTGAGGGGTAGGCGAAGGCGACGTGCACGACCCGCTCGCGCCACTCGGGGTGCTCATCGAGGAGGAGCTGGTACGCGCGCAGGCCGCGCACGATGTTCTTCGACAGCTCGGTGCGGTCCACGCGGACGATCACCTTGCGGTCCGGGCCGCCGATCTGCTCCCGCAGCGCGGCCAGCCGCTCCTCGACGTCGGGGCGGTGCGAACGCTCCCGCAGGAAGTCCGCGTCAGCGCCGAGGCCGTGCACCCCGATCTCCGTACCGGACGTGCCGCCCACCACGGCCTCGCAGCACGCCGTGAACGTGTCCGCCCAGCGCCGCGTCAGGAACCCCAGCCGGTCGGCGCCCAGCATCCCGCGCAGCAGCTGCCCCGCGATGTCGTCCGGCAGCATCCGGAAGTAGTCGACCGGCGCCCACGGGGTGTGCGAGAAGTGCCCGATGCGCAGGTCGTCGCGCAGCTCCCGCAGCATCCCCGGCACGAGCGCCAGGTGGTAGTCCTGCACGAGGACCGCCGCGCCCGGCCCGGCCTCCGCGGCCAGCGCCTCGGCGAACGCCCGGTTGTAGGCCTCGTACGACGCCCACCGCGCACGGAACTCGGGTCCGAAGACCGGCTCAAGAGGCGTCTGGTACAGCATGTGGTGGACGAACCAGAGGACCGAGTTGGCGATGCCGTTGTACGCGTCGGCGTACACCTCGGGGTCGATGTCGAGCATCCGCACCCCCGGCTCCGCGACGCCGCGCCGCACCGCCTCGCGGTCGCCCGCGCCGAGGGCCGCGCACACCCACACCGCGCTCGCGCCGTCCGGGTCCTGCCCGATCGCGGAGAGCCCGGAGACGAGCCCGCCCCCGCCGCGCCGCGCGCCGAGCGTCCCGTCGGCCCCGAGCTCGTACGAGACCGGACCGCGGTTGGACGCGACGAGGATCTGTGCACTCTGCCTAGAAGACGCTGAAGCCATACGGGCAAACGTAGCCCGGCCCGTAAACGCTCAAACGTACGGCCGGACTCCGTGGGAGCCCGGCCGTATACGATCCGCCGTTCGGCTGTCCTGACACCTGCCCCTGCGCGTCAGTAGCGCCGGCTGCGCGCCGCCGCCACCGCGAGGACGCCGAGCCCCCACAGGGCCGCCGCGAGACCGCCGTACAGGAGCGTGTGCGAGCCGCCGGCCGTGGCCATCTCCGCGCCCTGCGCAGGCCGGTGCGGCCCGTGCGCCCCCTGCGGCGGGACGGGGCGGGCCTGCTGCCGCCCGGCCGTGATGACCGACGTGCACGGGTCGCCCTCGCCGCCATCGGCCTTCGGGCAGTTGGTGCGCGGCACGTCCGCCGTCACGGTGATCACGGTGGTCCCGCCCGTCGTGCAGGACGCCTTCACACGTTGCGTGATGACGACCTTTCCATGGGTGGCGACGTCACCCTTCCAGACGTAGACCGACCCCCGCTTCGTGACGGTCCCGGTGGAGGCGACCGGGGCCGAGCCCGCCGTCACGGGCCACTCGACGGCGGCGCCGGTGCGGGTCCTGGCCGAGAAGTCGGCGATCGTGATGGTGTTCCCGCTCTCCTCGCAGGGCGGCACGACGGGCCGCTCCGGCACGTTCGTGATGTGCAGGGCGGGCGGCGCCGCGGGCGGCGGCTTCTCGACCTCGGGGGCGGTCCCGCAGCTCGGGTCGGTGCTGCCGGCCTCGCAGTTGGAGCGCGGTGAGTGCACCTCGACGCCGCTGGGCAGCTTCCCGTCGCCCTGGACCGGGTCGTGGACCTTCACCGAGTACGTGATGGTGGCGGTCTTCCCGGCCGGAATGCCGCCGGTCCAGCCGATCATCGGCGCGGTGTACGAGGCGTGCCCGAGGTCCGTGCGCACGTCGCCGTTGTACGTCGCGTCGTCGAGGTTGCCGGTCAGGTCGTCGCTGAACTCGGCGTCCGGGTAGTCGAGCGAGCTGTTGTTCTTCGCCTTCACCGTGTAGGTGATGGTGTCGCCGGGGCCCGCCGCCTTCGGGATCGCCGTCTTGGTGACCTCCAGGTCGGGGACCGGGACGGACAGGGCGAGCGCCGAGGGGACGTAGGTGTCGCCCCTGGCGGTGAACATCAGCTCGGTGGAGGTGGCGCCCGGCGGGACGGTCCCGTCGGGGAGCGCGAACTCCTTCGCGTCGATGCTCAGGTTGTTGACCGTCTTCGGAGCGACGGCGCCGTCGTCCGCGCTGATGAAGAAGTTGTCGGCGTTACCGGTGTGGGACTCGGCGACGTTCTTGCCGTCGACCAGGAACCGGTCGCCCGGCGTGTTCGAGTTGCCCCCGTAGGCGGTGACGCCCGCCCGCACCTTGCCGTCGCCCGCGCGGTGGAAGCCGTTCACGCCGATCGTGGTCGCGGGCGAGGCGGAGCGCTGGCGGACGTGCCCGCCGTAGACGTACACCTTGCGCCGGTCCGGGGCGTACGTGGGGTGCGGGGCGTCGTACTTGTAGACGACGGTCATCGACCAGCCGGCCACGCAGCCCTTGCCGTTGGGTGCCCAGACGCCGCCGACCGCGACGGGGACGGGCGCGCCGGTGCCGGTGACGTGGGCGAACATGCTCGTGACGTCGGCCTCGCCCGTGTAGTAGTGCGGGCCGCCCGCGGCCGCCGGGTCCCGGACCAGGTCCTCGGTGGAGACCCTCGCCGCGGCCTTGCCGTTCACGGCGACCACGGGCACGGCGGCGAGCGGGGCGCTCGGCGAGGGCTCCGCATCGGCGCCGGAGACGTCGCACCGCGCGAGCTGCGCGCCGCCCGGACTCTTGTACGTGCCGTCGCTGCCGCCGAAGAACAGGCGGGCGTACGCCACTTTCGCGCCCGGCGGGATCGTCACCCGGCCGGTGCTCGAGCCGTAACCGGCCGTCGTACCGGCCGTGTTGACGCGCCGCATCACGAACGCGCCGGTGTGGTCGCTGCCCCGGCCGTCGGTGGCGGCCGCGCAGCGCGCCGCAAGGCCGGCCGGCGCGGCCGGACAGCCCATCACGGTGTTGCCGATGGTCACGAAGTCGCCGTACAGCGATGCGCCGTAGCGCTGGGCGAACGGGGCGACCACGTCGGCCGAGGCGGGGGTCGCGGCGCCGAGCGCCGTCAGCGCGGTGGCCGTGGCGACGAGCGCCCCGGCGGTGCGGGTCGCGGCTGCGCGCAGCCGTCGCCCACCCGAAACTTGTCTGAGCCACATAAGGGGAAATGTAGGCAAAACATACGATTACCCCCGGCTACGCCACGCGGCGCTGCGCGTACTCGGCGATTTCGGTCATCGGGGGGCGTTCCTCGGTGTCCACGTCGTGGGTGCGCGGCTCGAATCCCTGTTCCCCGCGCTCGAACTGGGTGAGCACGGGACGTACGAGGTGCCCGCGCGCGAGCCGGAGCTGCGCGGTGCGGTAGATCGCCGCGGCCATCCGCCCGAGCGCCTGCCCGTCCTGGTGCCGGTGCTTGCGCACACCGACGTCGACCTGCCCGAGCGCGTCCAGGCCCACCGTGTGCAGAGCGTCGACGAGAAGGCCCAGCTCGACCCCGTAACCGACGGGGAACGGCAGGCGTTCCAGGAGCGATCTGCGGGCCGCGTACTCGCCGCCGAGCGGCTGCACGAACCCCGCGAGGAGCGGCCAGTGCAGATTGAGGACCGGGCGCGCCACCAGCTCCGTGACCCGGCCGCCCTGGCCCGCGGCGGACCCGAGCGGACGGTCGTACATCGCCTTCACGAAGTCCACGCCGGGATCCGTGAGCAGCGGGCCCACGATCCCCGAGACGAAGTCCGCGGAGAACTCCTTCAGGTCCGCGTCGACGAAACAGACGATGTCGCCGCTCGTGACGAGCAGCGAGCGCCACAGCACCTCGCCCTTGCCGGGCGCGGCCGGGATCCTCGGCAGGATCGCGTCCCGGTGCACGACCCGCGCCCCGGCGGCCCGCGCGACCTCGGCCGTACGGTCCGTCGAACCCGAGTCGATCACCACCAGCTCGTCGACCAGCGGCACCCGCTCCGTCATCAGGGCGCGCCGGATCTCGGCGACGATCTCGCCGACCGTCTCCTCCTCGTTGAGCGCGGGCAGTACCACGCTCACCGAGGTGCCCGAGGCACGCTTCGCGGCGATCAGCTGAGGGAGCGGGCGGTCCGACACCGACCAGGAACGCCTGCTCAGCCAGCGCTCTACTTCTTCCAGCACGGTGCGCGGCTCCTCACTGTCTGAACTGTCCGGTCACGAACTGTGATCCATCTCGCGGTTCGGACGACTATCTCAAGCGTCCAGGCCTTCGGTTACAGTCTTGAACAACGCCGGTGACCATCGCATGTCGGGGTCGCCGCCGCGCTTGAGTGATCAAGTGACAGCTCAACAACCGAATAGCGCTCATCCAGAGGGACAGAGGGATACGGCCCGTTGAAGTCCCGGCAACCCTCCCGCCGACCTTGCCGAGGTCCAGGTGGGGAAGGTGCCAATTCCGTCTCGTGGCGAGATGCGCCGCGAGGAAGATGAGGAGAAAGGGCCTCGCCATCATGGCTGCGCAGACTGTCGCCACCACCACTTCCGTTGATCTCGGACCCGCCTCGGCGCTTTCCTGCCGCGAGTGCGGCACCAGCTTCCCGCTCGGACCGATCTTCGCCTGTGCCGAGTGTTTCGGGCCGCTCGAAGTCTCCTACGACCTGCCGACGGGCGACCCCGAGTCGCTGCGCAAGGAGATCGAGGCCGGCCCCGCCAACATCTGGCGCTACGCCCCTCTCCTGCCCGTCCCGGCCGACGTCGCCGAGAAGCCGAACCTGAACCCCGGCTGGACCAAGCTCGTCAAGGCCGACAACCTCGCCCGTGAACTCGGCGTCGAGCAGGGCAAGCTGTTCGTCAAGGACGACTCGGGCAACCCCACGCACTCCTTCAAGGACCGCGTCGTCGCCCAGGCCATCGAGGCCGCCCGCGCCTTCGGCTTCACCACCCTGTCCTGCTCCTCCACCGGCAACCTCGCCGGCGCCGTCGGCGCCGCCGCGGCCCGCGCCGGCTTCCGTTCCTGCGTGTTCATCCCGCACGACCTGGAGCAGGGCAAGGTCGTCATGGCCGCGGTCTACGGCGGTGAACTCGTCGGCATCGAGGGCAACTACGACGACGTCAACCGCTTCTGCTCCGAGCTCATCGGCGACCCGCTCGGCGAGGGCTGGGGCTTCGTCAACGTCAACCTGCGCCCGTACTACGGCGAGGGCTCCAAGACCCTGGCGTACGAGATCTGCGAGCAGCTCGGCTGGCAGCTCCCGGACCAGCTGGTCATCCCGATCGCGTCCGGCTCCCAGTTCACGAAGATCGACAAGGGCCTCCAGGAGCTGATCAAGCTCGGCCTCGTCGAGGACAAGCCGTACAAGCTCTTCGGCGCCCAGGCCGAGGGCTGCTCGCCGGTCTCCGTCGCCTACAAGGGCGGCCACGACGTCGTGCGGCCCCAGAAGCCGAACACGATCGCCAAGTCGCTCGCCATCGGCAACCCGGCCGACGGCCCGTACGTCCTCGACATCGCCCGCCGCACCGGCGGCGCCGTGGAGGACGTCAACGACGAGCAGGTCGTCGACGCGATCAAGCTGCTCGCGCAGACCGAGGGCATCTTCGCGGAGACCGCGGGCGGTGTGACGGTCGGCGTGACGAAGAAGCTGATCGAGGCCGGCCTGATCGACCCGACGCTCACCACCGTCGTCCTCAACACCGGCGACGGCCTCAAGACCCTCGACGCGGTCGCCGGGACGTCCCAGGCGACCGCCACCATCCGCCCGAGCCTGGACGCGTTCCGCGACGCGGGCCTCGCCCACTGAAGACCCGCACACTCCCGCACGGAAAGGCTGCAGCCCCCATGAGCGTCAACGTCCGCATCCCCACCATCCTGCGCACCTACACCGGCGGCAAGGCCGAGGTCGCCGCCGAGGGCGCCACCCTCTCCGAGGTCATCGCCGACCTGGAGAAGAACCACACGGGCATCGCGGCCCGCGTCCTGGACGACCAGGGCAAGCTGCGCCGCTTCGTCAACGTGTACGTCAACGACGACGACGTGCGCTTCGAGCAGGGCCTCGAGACGGCGACGCCGGCAGGCGCGGGCGTCTCGATCATCCCGGCCGTCGCCGGAGGCTGACCGTCGAGCACCGTGCCGGCGGCCGATCGGCCGGCCTGACGAGGCCACACAGAGTTACCTGAATTGCCCCCTCCGCGAGAGAAGCGGAGGGGGCAATTCAGCAGGGTTGAGCGCGGTAGAGTTGGGAACCGCGCTTCGCGCTTGTGCCGAGCGCATATATGAAGTCGGCTCCGTTCCGACAAGAAGCAGCCAAAGTGCCCAGCCCTTATCGGGTGTTCGCGGCATTTGTCGGGCCCGAGTTGCCCCGGAATCCAATGGCTCCGCCGCTTATTACCGCTCTGCCGTGCCCAGATTTCTCGTCCGATTGACCTGTTGCAGACGGCAGTTGGGCAGATACATTCAGCCGCGGTCGACGCGTTCCGGCGCACACCCCCAACCAATGGGGGGTGAGGTCTGACCCGGGTCCGCGAAGTGCGGGCCTGTGCAAGGGCCAGTAATAGGGGAGTTAGACATGGCTCAGGGCACCGTCAAGTGGTTCAACGCGGAGAAGGGGTACGGCTTCATCGCGGTCGACGGTGGTGCGGATGTATTCGTCCACTACAGCGCCATCCAGATGGACGGATACCGCACCCTTGAAGAGGGTCAGCGAGTCGAATTCGAGATCTCGCAGGGCCAGAAGGGTCCGCAGGCGGACATGGTCAAGCTCGCCGTCTGATCTCGGCGCGATCGGCCACCGACACACTCACGCCGAGAGGCCCGTACCCCGCGAGGGGTACGGGCCTCTCGTGCGTGCGCGCGCACCCCGCGCACACCGCCCGCGAGGGCCGCGCGCCTGCCGGAGGCGCTTGCACTCTCCTAGGTCGAGTGCTAATCATTGCGTTAGCACTCTGAAGGTGAGAGTGACAGAACTTGGATCGGGTCGGTGAGGCTCGCAGGCCGGGTGGAGCAAGGAACCACACGGCACGCAGGCCGTCCGTCGCGGGCACCAGCACGGTCCGCTGCGTTTCCTCCCCCAAGCTCTTAAGGAGCAGGGGGACCCCCTTCGTCCGGGAGGACCACTTCACATGGCCAAGATCATCGCGTTCGACGAGGAGGCACGGCGCGGCCTCGAGCGCGGCATGAACCAGCTCGCCGACGCCGTCAAGGTGACCCTGGGCCCCAAGGGTCGCAACGTCGTCCTCGAGAAGAAGTGGGGCGCCCCCACGATCACCAACGATGGTGTGTCCATCGCCAAGGAGATCGAGCTCGAGGACCCGTACGAGAAGATCGGCGCCGAGCTGGTCAAGGAGGTCGCGAAGAAGACGGACGACGTCGCCGGTGACGGCACGACGACCGCGACCGTCCTCGCCCAGGCGCTCGTCAAGGAAGGCCTGCGCAACGTCGCGGCCGGCGCCAACCCGATGGCCCTCAAGCGCGGCATCGAGAAGGCCGTCGAGGCCGTCTCCGCCGCCCTGCTCGAGCAGGCCAAGGATGTCGAGACCAAGGAGCAGATCGCTTCCACGGCCTCCATCTCCGCCGCCGACACTCAGATCGGCGAGCTCATCGCCGAGGCGATGGACAAGGTCGGCAAGGAAGGCGTCATCACCGTCGAGGAGTCGCAGACCTTCGGGCTCGAGCTTGAGCTCACCGAGGGCATGCGCTTCGACAAGGGCTACATCTCGGCGTACTTCGCCACCGACATGGAGCGTATGGAGTCGTCGCTCGACGACCCGTACATCCTCATCGTCAACTCGAAGATCGGCAACGTGAAGGACCTCCTTCCGCTGCTCGAGAAGGTCATGCAGTCCGGCAAGCCGCTGCTGATCATCGCCGAGGACGTCGAGGGCGAGGCCCTGTCGACCCTGGTCGTCAACAAGATCCGTGGCACCTTCAAGTCCGTCGCCGTCAAGGCCCCGGGCTTCGGTGACCGCCGCAAGGCCATGCTCGGCGACATCGCCATCCTCACCGGTGGCACCGTCATCTCCGAGGAGGTCGGCCTCAAGCTGGAGAACGCCGGTCTCGACCTGCTCGGCCGCGCCCGCAAGGTCGTCATCACCAAGGACGAGACGACGATCGTCGACGGCGCCGGTGACAGCGACCAGGTCCAGGGCCGCGTCAACCAGATCCGTGCCGAGATCGAGAACAGCGACTCGGACTACGACCGCGAGAAGCTCCAGGAGCGCCTCGCCAAGCTCGCCGGCGGCGTGGCCGTCATCAAGGCGGGCGCGGCCACCGAGGTCGAGCTCAAGGAGCGCAAGCACCGCATCGAGGACGCCGTCCGCAACGCGAAGGCGGCCGTCGAAGAGGGCATCGTCGCCGGTGGCGGCGTGGCCCTGCTCCAGGCCTCCGCGGTCTTCGAGAAGCTCGAGCTCGACGGTGACGAGGCGACCGGCGCCAACGCCGTGAAGCTCGCCCTTGAGGCCCCGCTCAAGCAGATCGCCGTCAACGGTGGTCTCGAGGGTGGCGTCGTCGTGGAGAAGGTCCGCAACCTTCCCATCGGCCACGGCCTGAACGCCGCGACCGGTGAGTACGTCGACATGATCGCCGAGGGCATCCTCGACCCGGCGAAGGTCACGCGTTCCGCGCTGCAGAACGCCGCGTCCATCGCCGCGCTGTTCCTCACCACCGAGGCCGTCATCGCCGACAAGCCGGAGAAGGCCGCCGCGGGCGGCGCTCCGGGCGGCATGCCGGGCGGTGACATGGACTTCTGATCCTGACGGATCGGTAAGTACATCTCCGTCGGCCCCCGGGACCATCTGGTCCCGGGGGCCGACGTCGTGTGGTCAGACGGCCTGCTCCTCGTACGTGCGCCACGCGTCGCGCCCCGCCTGGGCGGCGGTCTGCGCCTGGTGGAGGGTCCGGGCGGCGAGCTCGCCGGGTGGCACCTCCCAGCTGCTGGTCCAGGTACGGCCCGCGCGGACCAGCTCGAAGACGAGCAGGCCGACACCGGCCGCGGCGACCAGCATCCCGGCGCCGGTCAGCGCGGCGCCGGTGGTCAGCCGCCCCTGGTCGGGACGGAACTCGGTCCAGGAAATCTTCGAGAACGTGCTCTCAGCCATAAATTCAGGATGCGCGAGTGTGCGCGCAGCCGCATGTGGAGCGCCGCGCGCCGTCAGGGCGCCCCATTCGTCTCTCCAGGGCAGCCCCCGTCGTCGACGGCGAAGTCCACAGCGTCGTACCCCATCGCCTTCGGCCGCTGCACCGCATGCACGTGCAGGCAGAAGGCGGTGTCGGTGCCGCGGGCCTTCACCGAGAAGTCGGCGTCCTCGGTGCCGCCGTACCAGACCGTGGATTCGGGCGGATCGGAGGCGAGCGTGACGGTGAGGGCGTCCTCCGGACCCTTTCCGTGCTGCGCGATGTCCTGCGTCAGGATGTCCTCGTAAAGCCCGGTGTCGGTCCCCGGCCCGGTCCTGTCCTGCGACAACTGCGCCGTCGCGCCGGTCACGGCGGTCCGCAGATCGTCACCGTCCCAGCCGCCCCGGAACAGGTCCGGATGGGACATCACATAGAGCCCGCCCACCGCGAACAGCAGCGAGCCGACGATGAGGACGCGGCCGACGGGGTTGTGCGGGTTGTAGACGTACCGGTTGGTGCCCCAGTTGCTCCGGACGAAGACGCGGTCGTCCGGGTGTTCGCGGTCGTGGCTCATGAGGCCATTCTGGTACGGCAGTTGAGTCGCCGGGCGAGCCCATGGCCCGAATCTGCCAACCCCGCCGGGATCCCGCCACAGAGGGCTGGCGGAGCCCGCTCCGGCCCTGCCTGCCCCCGCCCTCGACAGGCTGATAGGCAGATCCCGGCCACTCAGCCTCGCTTCCGGGAAACTCCTCCGCCACGCCAGGACTCCGCCCGCCCAGGACCCCGCCCCCCCAGGACCCCACCCGCCCCCCGGACCCGCCCGCCCGCGCCTGCCGCGACCGCCGTCCGCTTCCCCCCACCGACCCCTGTTGCTGCCGCTGCTCCTTCGCAGTTGCTCGTCTGCGCTCTCGCGAAAGAGACCGGGGCGCTGAACTCGTACCCCCTCACTGACCGTCATGGGGGAAAGCCGGCCCTCACTAGTCCGCGGCCGAACGGAAAACTGATGGAGGCTCCCGCAACCCCCCACCCTCACCAGCCACGCAATCCGCTTGTGATCGCGAGTCGCCGGGGCGGCCGGTCGGCCGGACACGCCCTGGCGCTCCCCCTTGAGATCGGTGATGAACGCCGACCAGGTCGCGTTCAGGAACACGGGCTTCGGCCCGCGGCGGAGACCGTGGACGACCTGCGCGGGACCCCTTGTCGCGGCCTGAGGACTGGGATGATCGCGCGGTGAGTGATGCGAGGCGGGCCGCGGAGGCCGTTGAGTCACATGTCCGGGGGTTCTTCGAGGGGCATTCCGTGGAGGTCGTCGTCTGCGACCTCGGGCCGGACAGGCGCGAGGTCGTGCCCGAACTGCGGGTTCTCGTTGTAGGCCCTGGTCCGCGCAGCGACAGCTGGGCCTTTGTGACCGCCGGGTGCTGGACCGGGACGGAGATGGATGGTCACGGGCTCGAGTTCGTCATGACCGCCCATGTCAGGGACCAGCGGTTCATCGACCTCATGGCCGTGATCACGTACTACCACCGCGGAGGGCATCGACTCGGCCTCGAGGACAGCATGCCGATCGGTGAACCATGGGTGCCGGGCTCGACCTGCGACCACCTGCTGATCAGCCTGCCCTATCTCCACGGACCTGACCTCGAGCACTGTCCGCTGCCCGGGGGACACGCCCGCATTCTGTGGACCCTGCCGGTGACGGCTGCCGAGATCGAGTTCCGCAGACGCCGGGGTCATGAGGCGTTGGAGCACCTGTTTGACGAGGCGGAGATCGTGCCCACTGATCCTTTCCGGACATCGGTCGTCTGAGGATCAGCGCCGAGGGCGGCCCCTGTGTGGGGGCCGCCCTCGGTGGTTCGGGCCGACAGGAGGGGGCGGTCGGACGGCTCGGTCAGACTCCTGCCGGCTCCTTGCCGGAGGCGGGTCGGGCCGTGGCCGTCCTCGGTTCCGCCGACTCGCCCGCGCCCGCGCCCGCGTCCACGTCCACGGTCGCGCCCGCGCCCGCGTCCACGTTCAGGTCCACCAGCATCTGCTTGCTGAAGCCGAAGAAGTACGTGGCCGCGAAGCCCACGATGTAGCCGACCAGGAGGCCCGCGCCGTAGATCGCGACCGTCGTGCCGAGGCCCTTGTTGCCGTCGAGGAGGGGGAACAGGGCCCAGCCCGAGGGGCCGATCGCCGTCGAGCCGACCTTGTCGCCGATCATCGAGAAGAAGCCGACGAACGCGCCGCCCGCCGCGCCGCCCACGCACGCCGTGATGAACGGGCGGCCGAGCGGGAGCGAGACGCCGTAGATCAGGGGTTCGCCGACGCCGAGGAAGCCTGCGGGGAGCGCGGACTTGATCGTCGTACGGATCGACTTGTTGTGCTTGAGGCGCTTGAAGACCGCGATCGCACAGCCGACCTGGCCCGCGCCCGCCATCGCGAGGACGGGGAGGAGGACGGTGTAGCCCTGCTGCTCGATGAGGGTGGTGTGGATGGGGATGAGGGCCTGGTGCAGGCCGAGCATGACCAGGGGGAGGAAGAGCCCGCCGAGGACGAGGCCCGCGAACGCGCCGGTGTTGTCGAGGAGCCAGTTCGCCGCGGTGCCGATACCCGTGGAGACCTCACCCGCCACGTACATCAGGCCGAAGATCGTGACCAGGCCGGAGACCAGGACCGTGAGGGTGGGCGTGACCAGCACGTCCACGGCCTCCGGGACCCACTTCCTGCACCACTTCTCGATGTACGTCGCCAGGACGGCCGCGCCCAGCGCGCCGAGGACACCGCCCTGCCCGGGCGAGAGCTTCTGGCCGAACGCCTCGATGTTCGCGACGCCCGCGTACACGATGATCGCCGCGACCGCGCCGCCCAGGATCGGCGTACCGCCGAACTCCTTCGCGGTGTTGTAGCCGACGAACACCGCGATCAGCGCCATGAAGCCGGAGGCGATGGCGGCCAGGGCGGGGGTGACGCCCGGCAGCCAGTGCAGGTTGATCAGCAGGCCGTTGATGCCGGCGATGATGCCGCAGCCGATCAGCGCGGGGATCAGCGGCACGAAGATGTTCGCGATCCGGCGCAGGAACAGCTTGAACGGGGTGGCGTTCTTCGCCTTGCGGGCCGCCTTCAGCTCGGCGCCCTGGGCGGCGAGTTCGTCAGCGGTCACCGCGTGCGGCTCCGGTGCGGCCGTCCTGCCGTCCTGCACCAGCTCCTCGAACTCCGGGGTGACCCGGGCGACCTTTCCCGGTCCGAGGACGATCTGGTACGTCTCGTCGTCGACCACGCCCATGACGTCGGGCAGCGCCTTCAGCGCGTCCTCGTCGACGAGAGCACGGTCGGCGAGGCCGAGACGGAGCCGGGTCATGCAGTGGGCTACGGACGTGACGTTCGATGAGCCGCCGACGAGAGGAAGGATCGCGGCGGCGATGGCGCGGTTCTTTGAGTCAGCCATGGGTCGTGGTGCCTTGCTGTGCGTGGTGCGTGGGGGGGTGGAGCAATACGGGACTGCCGGATTACGGGCCTACGGGCTTACGGGCCTATGGGCTTACGGGCCTGCTGGCCTACGGGACTACGCGGTCGTGGCCGATGCCTGGAGCGCGGCGCGCAGATGGCCCTTGCTGTCGGTCAGGAGGCGGGCGGCCGTCGGGCCGTCGACCGAGCCGAGGATCACGAGGATGGCGTTCTTCACCTCCCCGTCCGTCGCGGCGAGCGCGGCCTCGATGGCGGCGTCGTCGGCGCCGGTGGCCAGGGCGACGATCCGGCGGGAGCGGGCGCGCAGCTTCTCGTTCGAGGCGCGTACGTCGACCATCAGGTTCCCGTACGTCTTGCCGAGCCGGATCATGGTGATCGTCGACAGCATGTTGAGGACGAGCTTCTGGGCCGTGCCCGCCTTCAGCCGGGTGGAGCCGGTGAGGAGTTCGGGGCCGACGACGACCTCGATGCCGTGGTCCGCGGCCGCCGCGAGCGCGCTGTCCGCGTTGCAGGACAGGCCGATCGTGAGGGCTCCCCGGCCGCGCGCGTGCTCGACCGCGCCGATCGCGTACGGGGTGCGGCCCGAGGCCGAGATGCCGACCACGACGTCGTTCGCCGTCAGACCCAGCGCGTCCAGGTCCTCGGCCGCGAGTTCCTTGGAGTCCTCGGCGCCCTCGACCGCCTTGACCATGGCGCTCGGGCCGCCCGCGATCAGGCCGACGACCTCGCTCGGGTCGGTGTTGAAGGTGGGCGGGCACTCGGACGCGTCCAGGACGCCGAGCCGGCCCGCCGTGCCGGCGCCGGCGTAGACGAGGCGGCCGCCGCGGGCCATCCGCTCGGCCGTGCCGTCGATCGCGGCGGCGATCTGCGGGAGCTGCTCGGCGACGGCGGTGGGGACGCTCGCGTCCTCGCCGTTCATGATCTGCGCGATCTCCACCGTCGGCAGCTGGTCGATCTCGGAGAGTTCCGGGCGGAACGCCTCGGTGGTGAGCGTGGCGAGCTGGGCGCGCAGTTCGCTGTAGTTGTCGGCAGCGTCGGTCGTGGAGGTCATGACGTGTGCGGCTCTTTCCGGTGCGGCGGTGGGGTCCGGTGCGGCAGTGGCTTCAGGGGGAGTGCGGGCGCGTCGTCTAGCGGGAGCCGCGCGGCGTGTGACGGTGTGCGAGCGCCTCGTACGAAGCGGACAGGGCGGGGGCCGCCGTCTCGTACGTACGCTGCGCGACGCCCACGAACAGGCAGTCCACGACGAGCAGCTGGCTCGTGCGGGACGACATCGCGGCCGGCCGCAGCTCGCTCTCGCGGGCCGTGGACGTGGTGAGTATGTGGTCGGCGTACTGCGAGACCGGGCCGTCGGGGCGGCCGGTGATCGCGATCGTGGCGGCCCCGTGCTCGAAGGCGACGCGCAGCGGCTCGATCACGTCGTGGGTCGATCCGGAGTGCGTGATGGCGATGGCGACGTCCTTGGCGCGCAGCTGCACGGCGTTGGTGATCGCCAGGTGCGGGTCGCCGTGGGCGTGGGCGATCAGCCCGATGCGCAGGAGCTTCTGGGCGAGGTCCTGGCCGACGAGGCTGGACGCGCCGATGCCGTAGATGTCGATGCGGCGGGCGCCCGCCAGCGCGTTCACGGCCGCGCCGAGCTGCACGGTGTCGAGTCCGGCCGCGGTGTCGGCGAGGGTCTGCTGCTCGTCGTACGCGAGCTTCGCGACGACGTCGGCGATGGGGTCGTCGACCGCTATGTCGGCGGTGACGGCGGGGGCGCGGCCCGACTGCTGCTGGGCGGCGAGCCCGGCGAGGGCGAGGCGCAGGTCCCGGTATCCGGGGTAGCCGAGGAGGCGGGCGGTACGGACCACCGTCGCCTCGCTGGTGCCGGTGAGCTCGGCCAGGCCGGTGACCGTGAGGGCCGCGCAGCCGGCCGGGTCACCGGCGACGGCCTCGGCGACCCGCTGCATGGAGCGGGTCATCGACGGCGCGAGGGTCCGCACCTTGGCCGCGAGGGCGGCCGGGGCGGGCGGCGCGTCGCCCGCGAAAATTTCCTTCACGTTGCTGGTCACATTTGAAAGATATTTTCAGGGGGGTGCGGCGTCAAGAGTCCTTCGGCTGTGCCGTACGGCACGTCTTCCGGGCCTTTCGGCCGTGCCGAAGGGTACGTGGGCGCGTGCGCCGAGGGAGCACAATGGCTACATGGAGATCAGCCCCCTCGAACAGGCACTGCACGCGGCCCGCGCCCTCGTGCTCGCCGACCTCGTCTCGGGTGAGGTCGCCCACGCCGACGTCGTGTCCCTCGTCGAGGACTCGATAGTGCACCGGCGCTGGTGGGTCGAGCAGTGGCCGGAAGGGATCGACTACGTCGCCGGGCTCGTCGCGCAGGACGTCCAGGACGGACTCCTCGAACGCTCCGGCCGCTGGCCCCTGTGCCCGGTGTGCGGCTCCGGCGAACCCCACGCCCTCGATGTGGAACCGGAGTTGGGCCCCGACCCGCACTGGGTGTGCAGCGAGGCGGGCGTGGTCGTGGCGCCCGTGGGGTCCCTCGGCACCATCGTGCGATGACCGTCTACATCGATCCGCCGACCTGGCCCGGGCACGGGCGCATGTGGTCCCACCTGGTCAGCGACGTCTCCTTCGGCGAGCTCCATCTCTTCGCCGACCGGCTCGGCATCCCGCCCCGCGCCTTCGAGCGCGACCACTACGACCTGCCGTCGCACCGCTACGAGGACGCGGTGCGGGCCGGGGCCGTGCAGATCGGCTCGAAGGAGCTGGTGCGCAGGCTCACCGAGGCGGGGCTGCGGAGGCCGAAGGGGCGTCCTGCGGTGGGCAGTTGAGGCCCGTCTTGGTGGACGTGGCGATCACCTTCGTGGACGCCGCCGTCGTCGTCGCCCCCGCGAGCGCGGGGGCCGCGCCCGCCACGTTGAACATGCGGGCGTTCAGCGCCGGCGCCGTGTAGAACGCCGAGAAGCCCATCAGGAACGACAGCACCACCCCCACCAGCGCGATCGCCGAGGCCGCGCCCACCGCCCAGAACGCCGCCCGCCAGCCCAGACCGTCACCGAGGAACGCGCCCGCCGGGACGCCCAGCACGTTCGCGATCGACAGGCCGCCGGTCATCACCGCCATGGCCCTCGCCCGCTGCGTCACCGGCACCAGGCCGATGGCCACCGCCGCGCCCACGGCCCAGAACCCCGCGCAGGCCAGCGCGCTCACGATCCGCGACGCGAACAGGACGGCGTACGTCGGCGCCAGCGCGCCCGTGACCTGGCCCAGGCCGAACACCGAGATCAGCGCGATGAGCGTGGTGCGGCGCGGCAGGCGCAGCGTCGCCACGGCGAGCAGCGGCGCGCCCGCCACCATGCCGAGCGCGAACGCCGATATCAGCAGGCCCGCCTGCGGGATCGTGACGTCCATGTCGTCGGCGATCGCGGGCAGGATGCCCGACAGCATGAACTCGGACGTGCCCAGCGCGAACACCGCCAGGCCCAGGACGTAGACGGCAAGCGGCATGCGGGTGGGGACGTCCACGGGGGCGTCCGCAGGGGCAGCCGCGGCGGTGTCCGCGGGGTCTTCGGCGGGGTCTTCGGGAGCTTTTCGAGCAGAGTCACGCGTGACGTGACACAACGCGACGCAGCGTTGCCTAAATTCGCGGCAGTTCGTACGCGCAGAGGTCCTGTGTCGTCGGAATCCGCACGAAACCGGCCCGCTCCAGCACCCGTTGGGACGGGCCGTTGTCCAGGTCCGTGTTCGCCGTCACCGCGGTGACGCCCGGCTGCGACAGCGCCCATGCCGCTATCGCCCGCACTGCCTCCGTCGCGTAGCCCCGGCCGCGCGCCCCCTCCGTCACGTCGTAGCCGATCTCGACGCGGCCCTCCTCGTCCGGAGCGCTGTGGAAGCCGATCCCGCCGACCGCGCGTCCGTCCTCGGTCCGCACGATCGCGTACGTTCCCCAGCCCTCGCGGTACGTGCCCGCCGCGTGCGCCTTCACCGTGATCCCGGAGCCGGTCCGGGTGCCGTCCGGTGCGTCGCCGTCCAGCCAGGCGAAGCCGCCCGACCCGCTGTCCGCGTTCAGGTCCCTGGCCGACTCCAGGGACAGCTCGTGCAGGTGTACGCGGGCGGCCGCGAGGGTGAGGAGTGTCATGGGGCGAGGATGCGGCAGCCGCCCGCGCCGATCAACCGGTTTGGGGAGTCAGCAGGTCCAGCTCCGCCGTGAGGTTCTCGCGGGCCCGCTCCTCCCAGTGCGCGGCGCCGTACGGGGTGCGGAACAGGCGGGGCAGGGCGAGGAGTTGGCGCAGGACGGCGGCGCGTCCCTCGCGGAACGGTTCGTCCGGTACGAAGCCGTACTCCTCCCGGACCGCCGCCGCGTAGGCCGCGTACGCGTCCGGGGCCGCCGCCAGGATCGCCAGGTCCGCGTCGCACAGGACCTCGCCGTTGTGGTCGTCCTCGTCCGGGTCGTGCGTCACCGTGAGCAGGACCAGGCGGCTCACCTCGCCGATCTGCCGGTCCGTCAGGCCCGCTTCCGTCAGGGCCCGTTCGGCCAGGCGCGCGGAGCGTTCCTCGTTCGTCGAGCGCTCGGGGAGGTACACCGCGTCGTGGAACCAGGCCGCGAGGCGGACCAGGGCCGGGTCGTCGGCGTGGCCCTCCAGTACGTCGATGTGGTCCAGGACCGCCTTGAGGTGCGTCGTCGTGTGGTAGCGGCGCTGTGGCTCCGACCAGCGGGCCAGGAGGTCGTCCGCGTAGGCGTCCGGAGCGGTGGGTGTGGCTGTCGTGGGCTGGGCCGTGGTGAGTGTCTCGGCCCAGGCTTTCCTCAGGTCGTCCCGCATGCGGCGACCCTAGACCCTGCCGGCGGACCCCGTCAGACCCTGCCGGCGGACCCCGTCGGCACTCCCTGGTCCGGGGGTGGCCGGTACGGGCCCGATCGTCTCTGTACGCCGGCCTCCTCGTCGTACTCGCCCAGAAGGGCCACGCCGAGCGCCGAGGTCACGATGACCTTGGCCGCTCGCAGGACGTTTCCGAGGCGGTGGGGGTGGTGGGTCTCCGTGGCCGCGGTGGCACCGTGAGTGAAGGTCATGGCTGTCATGCCTCCATGGTGGAATACGGGCATTCCGTGCACATCGGTCCGGAGGTGTAGGTTGCGGCGGCGGGCCTGCGTCCGGGGGGTGACTCCGTCCCCCAGGGCCCTCACGGCTCCCCGGGAAACGGGAAATAAATGTGTTGGCCGTGTGTCGGGGCGGGAGTAAGGTGGTCCGCCTTGCCCGCCTCCCTCCGTGGAGCGCCGCCGCCCGGACGGAAACCGGCCGGCTGCCGTGTGTAACCGAACCCCCCGGAGCCCGGAGGCATCGCCCGTGTCCCTCGACGACCCGCTCTCCCGCGAGCGCGCCCACCTCACGTCGTCCCGTTCCGCCCTGCGCGCCATGCGCGAGGACGTGGAATCCCTCGACATCGCCGACGTCACCGCGAACTGGGTGAACGCCGCCGTTCTGCAGCGCCAGATCGACGACCGGATCAAGGCCCTGGCCGACCTGTCGCACACCCCGTTGTTCTTCGGGCGGCTCGACTACCTGCACGCCCCCGGCGCCGACCAGGCGGAAGGGGCCGGCGGGGAGCGGTTCTACATCGGGCGGCGGCATGTTCATGACGCGGCCGGCGATCCGATGGTCATCGACTGGCGCGCCCCCGTCTCGCAGCCCTTCTACCGCGCCTCGAAGAAGGACCCGATGGACGTCGGGCTGCGCCGGCGGTTCGGGTACACGGGCGGGGACCTCACCGCGTACGAGGACGAGCGGCTGTCCGATCCCGCCGAGGCCGAGGTCGTGAGCGCGCTGCTCCAGGCCGAGATCGAGCGCCCCCGCGTCGGGCCCATGCGCGACATCGTTGCCACCATCCAGCCCGAGCAGGACGAGATCGTGCGCAGCGGGCTCTCGGGGTCCGTGTGCGTCCAGGGAGGGCCCGGTACCGGAAAGACCGCCGTCGGCCTCCACCGTGTCGCGTATCTGCTGTACGCCCACCGCGAGCGGCTCGCCCGCACCGGGACCCTGGTCATCGGGCCGAACCGGTCCTTCCTCCACTACATCGAGCAGGTGCTGCCCGCGCTGGGTGAGCTGGAGGTCAAGCAGGCCACCGTCGACGACCTCGTCGCCCATGTGGAGGTGCGGGGCGCCGACGGCGCGGACGCCGCCGTGGTCAAGGGCGACGCGCGGATGGCCGAGGTACTGCGGCGGGCCGTGCGGTCGCACATCACGCTGCCCGTGGAGTCCGTCGTGGTCGTGCGCGGGTCCCGGCGGTGGCGGGTGCCCGCGTACGAACTGGAGGAGATCGTGCGGGAGTTGATGGCGCGCGACATGCGGTACGGCGCCGCCCGCGACGCGCTTCCGCAGCGCATCGCCCACGCCGTCCTCGTACAGATGGAGCGGTCGGGGGAGGCCCCCGACGACCGGGTGCAGGACGCCGTGGCCAGGAACGCGGCCGTCAAGGCCGCCGTGAAGGTCCTCTGGCCCGCCGTCGATCCCGCGAAGCTCGTGCTGCGGCTGTTGTCCGACGCCGAGTTCCTCGCCGAGCACGCGGAGGGCGTGCTCAGCGAGGACGAGCAGAAGTGCGTGCTGTGGGAGCGGCCGGTGCGCAGTGTGCGGGCCGCCAGGTGGTCCTCCGCCGACGCCGTGCTGATCGACGAGGTCACCGATCTCGTCGCCCGTACGCACTCCCTCGGGCATGTGGTGCTCGACGAGGCGCAGGACCTCTCGCCCATGCAGTACCGGGCCGTCGGTCGGCGCTGCACCACCGGGTCCGCCACCGTCCTCGGAGACCTCGCGCAGGGCACGACGCCCTGGGCCACGCGCAGCTGGGCCGAGGCGCTGCGGCATCTGGGCAAGGAGGAGGCCGTGGTCGAGGAGCTGACCGTCGGATTCCGCGTGCCGCGCGACGTCATCGCGTACGCGTCCCGGCTGCTGCCTCACATCGCGCCCGGACTCGCGCCCGTCTCGTCCGTCCGTGAGAACCCCGGCGCCTTCGAGGTCCGGGAGGCCGCGCGCGGGACCGGCGACGTGGTCGCCGCCTGCGTCGAAGCGCTGGAACGCGAGGGGTCCGTGGGCCTCATCGCCGCCGACGCCCGCGTCCCGGACCTGGCCGCGGCCCTCGCGGACGCCGGGCTCACCTACCTGGGCCCGGGCGAGGAGACCACCGCTCGGACCCGTCTCACCCTCGTACCGGCCTCGCTCGCGAAGGGCCTCGAATACGACTACGTGGTCCTCGACGAGCCCGCCGCCGTCGTCGACGGCGAACCCGACGAGCGGACCGGACTGCGGCGTCTGTACGTGGCGCTGACCCGGGCCGTCTCCGGTCTGGTCGTGGTCCACGCCGCGGAGCTGCCGGAGCAGCTGGCGGGGTGACGGCCGTCCGGGCTCCGGCGCCGGCAGCCTAGGCTCCGGCGTCGACCGCCTCGCGCCACGTGCGGACCGCCTCCGTCGACACCGGGGCCGTCCAGCCCCGGGGGCGGGCCGCGCCGCCGATGTGGAAGGCGTCGATGCCCGCCGCCTTCAGGCGCGGCAGGTGGTCGAGGCGGAGGCCGCCGCCGACCAGGATCTGCTGCTCGTAACCGGGTTCGCCCGAGCGGGCCGCCTCCGCCGCCAGGACGTCGAGCCCGGCGTCCACGCCGTCCGGCGAACCGGCCGTCAGGTAGGTGTCGAGGCCCGGCGCGTGCGCGAGCTGCTTGCGCAGGGCGTCGCGGTCCGCGGTCCGGTCGATCGCGCGGTGGAAGGTCCAGCGGCAGCCGTCCAGCTCAGCCGTGATCCGTTCGACCGCCGCGAGGTCGGGGCCGCCCGCCGGGTCGAGGAAGCCGAGCACGAACTCGTCGGCCCCCTCCGCGCGCAGCCCGCGCGCGGTCCCGGCCAGCGCGTCCAGGTCGCCCGCGGCGAAACCGTCCGTGAGCCGGATCATGACCCGCAGCGAGATGCCGACGGCCGCGCGGATCCGGCCGAAGGTCTCGCGCGACGGGGTGAGCCCGTCCGCCGCCATGTCGGTGACCAGCTCGAGGCGGTCGGCGCCGCCCGCCTGGGCCGCGACGGCGTCCTCGGCGCCGAGCGCGATCACCTCCAGGACTGCACGCTTGCTCATGGGACCCCTTTGTCGGTTTTGCCGGTTGCGAAGGCGGGTGCGGATGCGGTGGCGGCCGGGCCCCGGGGCCCGTCGTCACAACAGGGCCTAGAGGTCTAGTCCAATACGCCAGCCTACGCGCACACGGCCCGCGCCGACAGACGATCAGTGACCGTGCCCCTCCGAATGACCACCCGCGCTCTTCCCGGCGTGCACCGTGAATTCCGCCGTCCGCACGGTGCCCTTGTGCTTGAAGTCCAGGAAGAGGCGGTACGTCCCGTTGCTGGGCGCCGTCGCCGTGAACGAGACCTCCGGCCCCGGCCCGCCCTTGTTCGGGTGGACGTGGAGATACGCGAGGTCGCCGGAGCGCAGGGCGACCAGATGCCCGTACGAGCCGAGATAGGGCTGGAGGTCGGTGACCGGCTTGCCGTTCTTCGCGACGCTCAGGGTCAGCTCGTGCGCCGATCCCGCGCCGAGGTCCCCGCCCAGCCGCACCTCGTAGCCGTCGCCGGCGTCGGCGGTCCGTGAGGCCGCCGGAAGGTCCCGGGGCGCGTACTCTCCGGCGACCGACAGGTCCGCCCCGAGGGTGAGGCCCTCCTTCTCCGCCTGCGGGGTGAAGTCGGCGAAGACCCGGTAACCGCCCGCCTTCGGCAGCTCGACCGGCGTCTTCCAGGTGCCGTCCGCCGCGCGGGCCGGGTGCAGATGGCGGTAGACCGTGAGGTCCCGCGAGGCCACGATCAGGTGCAGCTGCTTGCCGTGCTCCGTCCGGTACGCGGTGACCTTGCGCCCCGTGTCGTCCTTCGTGATCGCGAAACTCAGCTCGGTGCGCTCGCCGGCGGCGGCGATGCGCCGGGTCCGCAGGTAGAGCGTGTAGCCGCGCTCGGAGATCTGCAGCCCGCCGGGGACGGCGGCGGCCGCGGTGTCCGACGCGCCGTGGCCGGCGTGCCCGTCCTGCGCCTCCTCCGTACGTCCTCCCTGCGCATGCCCTGCCGTCTTCTGTTCGCCCCCGGCTATGGGGTCGACGCCCCTGCCCACCCCGTACGCGGTGCCGAAGGTCGCGGCGACGGCGGCGGCGAAGGCGGTGATCTTCAGTCCGGTCTTCATGACGGCTCCTGGTGTGCGGACGTGCGTGACGTGCGGACGGTGTCGGTGTCCGGTGGCTGATAGGTCGACGATACCCCTAGGGGGTATGAAGTCAAGCGAGGGGAACGCTTGCGTCTGATACCCCCCATGGGTATAGATTGGATCTCGTAAGCGATACCCACCCCGGGTACCGGACCCGCAACCGAGGAGGCCTCATGTCGGCGCACCCAGCCGCCACCGCGCCCTCCGCCGCCCAGGCGGCAGAGGTGGAACTCGCCATCGGCGGCATGACCTGCGCCTCGTGCGCCGCCCGGATCGAGAAGAAGCTGAACCGGATGGACGGCGTGGCGGCGACCGTCAACTACGCGACGGAGAAGGCGAAGGTCACCTTCACCGACGGGGTGGCCGTGGCCGACCTGATCGCGACGGTCGAGGCCACCGGGTACACGGCCCAGGAACCGCCCCGACCCGTCGAGGGGAAGGCGGAAAAGGCGGAGGGGGCGGAAGCGGACGCGGCGGCCGACGCGCTCGCGCCGCTCCGCCGGCGGCTGGTCACCGCCGTCGTACTCGCCGTGCCCGTCGTGGCGACGGCGATGATCCCCGCCCTCCAGTTCGAGTACTGGCAGTGGCTGTCCCTCACGCTGACGGCACCCGTCGTGACGTACGCGGCCTGGCCCTTCCACAAGGCCGCCTTCACCAACGCGCGGCACGGCGCCGCGACGATGGACACGCTCATCTCCGTCGGCACGTCGGCCGCGTTCCTCTGGTCGGTGTGGGCGCTGTTCTTCGGGACCGCCGGCATGCCCGGCATGACGCACGCCTTCGAGCTGACCATCGCCCGCAGCGACGGCGCCGGGAACATCTACCTGGAGGCCGCCGCCGGAGTCACCGCCTTCATCCTCGCCGGGCGCTACTTCGAGGCCAGGTCGAAGCGGAAGGCCGGCGCGGCGCTCAAGGCGCTGCTCGAACTCGGGGCCAAGAACGTCACGCTGGTGCGCGAGGGAGGACGTGAAGAGACCGTCCCCGTGGCCGAGTTGAAGGTCGGCGACCGGTTCCTCGTGCGGCCCGGCGAGAAGATCGCCACCGACGGTGCCGTGGTCGAGGGCGCCTCCGCCGTCGACGCCTCGATGCTGACCGACGGTGCCGTGGTCGAGGGCGCCTCCGCCGTCGACGCCTCGATGCTGACCGGCGAGTCCGTGCCCGTGGAGGTCGCCGTCGGGGACGCCGTCACCGGAGCGACGCTGAACGTCGGCGGACGCCTCGTCGTCGAGGCCACCCGCGTCGGCGCCGACACGCAACTCGCCCGTATGGCACGCCTCGTGGAGGACGCGCAGAACGGCAAGGCCGCCGCGCAGCGCCTCGCCGACCGGATCTCCGCCGTGTTCGTGCCGGTCGTCATCGCCCTCGCGCTGGCCACGCTCGGGTTCTGGCTCGGCAACGGCGCCGGGATCACGGCCGCCTTCACCGCGGCCGTCGCCGTCCTCATCATCGCCTGCCCCTGCGCCCTGGGCCTCGCCACACCGACGGCGCTGATGGTCGGCACGGGGCGCGGAGCGCAGCTCGGCATCCTCATCAAGGGCCCGGAGGTCCTGGAGACCACGCGCGCGGTCGACACGATCGTCCTCGACAAGACCGGAACCGTCACGACCGGCCGGATGACGCTGCTCGCCACACACGTGGCGGACGGTACGGACACGGGTGAAGTCCTCCGTGTCGCGGGGGCGTTGGAGCACTCCTCGGAGCACCCGATCGCGCGGGCCGTCGCGGACGGGGCCCGCGAGAAGGTGGGCGAGCTCGGTGTCGTCGAGGACTTCGCGAACCTTCCCGGGCTCGGCGTGCAGGGCGTCGTGGACGGGCGCGCCGTACTCGTCGGCCGCGTGAAGCTGTTGGGCGAGTGGGAGATCCGGCTGCCGGCGGAGCTGGAGCGCGCGAGGTCCCAGGCCGAGGCGGCGGGACGTACGGCGGTCGCGGTGGCCTGGGACGGGGAGGCCAGGGCGGTCCTCGAAGTCGCGGACGCGGTGAAGGAGACCAGCGCGGAGGCGGTACGGCGACTGCGGGGCCTGGGCCTGACGCCCATCCTCCTCACGGGCGACAACGAAGCCGTGGCCCGGTCGGTGGCCGCCGAGGTGGGCATCGACGAGGTGATCGCGGAGGTCATGCCGCAGGACAAGGTCGACGTCGTCAAGAGGCTTCAGGGCGAAGGGCGTTCCGTGGCCATGGTCGGCGACGGCGTCAACGACGCGGCGGCCCTGGCGCAGGCCGACCTGGGGCTCGCGATGGGCACGGGCACGGACGCGGCGATAGAGGCCGGCGACCTGACGCTGGTCCGGGGCGACCTGAGGGCGGCGGCCGACGCGATCCGCCTGTCCCGGCGGACGCTGGGGACCATCCGCACCAACCTGTTCTGGGCGTTCGCCTACAACGTCGGCGCGCTGCCGCTGGCCGCGGCGGGCCTGCTGAACCCGATGATCGCGGGCGCGGCGATGGCGTTCTCGTCGGTGTTCGTCGTGGGCAACAGCCTGCGCCTGAGGAACTTCAGGCCGCAGGCGTAGCGGCGACCGGCAAGGCGAGGGCCCGTCCACACACGGTGGACGGGCCCTTGTCGCCGGTCGTCAGCTGCCCTGCTCGCCCGCGAGGAGTTCGTCGGCGTCGATGATGCGGTACGCGTAGCCCTGCTCGGCGAGGAAGCGCTGGCGGTGGGCCGCGAAGTCCTGGTCGATGGTGTCGCGGGCGACGACGGAGTAGAAGCGGGCCTCGTGCCCGTCGGCCTTCGGGCGCAGGACGCGGCCGAGGCGCTGGGCCTCCTCCTGCCGGGACCCGAAGGTGCCGGACACCTGGATCGCGACCGTGGCCTCGGGCAGGTCGATGGAGAAGTTGGCGACCTTGGACACGACGAGGACGGAGATCTCGCCGTTGCGGAACGCGTCGAACAGCTTCTCGCGCTGGGCGTTGCTGGTCTCGCCCTTGATGACGGGGGCGTCCAGATGCTCGCCGAGCTCGTCGAGCTGGTCGATGTACTGCCCGATGACGAGGGTCTGCTCACCCTGGTGCTTGCGCACGAGGGCCTCCGTCACCTTCCGCTTGGTCGCCGTCGTGGCGCAGAAGCGGTACTTCTCCTCGGCCTCCGCGGTGGCGTAGGCGAGCCGCTCGCTGTCGGTCAGATTGACGCGCACCTCGACACAGTCGGCGGGCGCGATGTACCCCTGGGCCTCGATCTCCTTCCACGGAGCGTCGAAGCGCTTGGGGCCGATCAGCGAGAACACGTCCGACTCGCGCCCGTCCTCACGCACCAGCGTCGCGGTGAGGCCGAGGCGCCGCCGGGCCTGGAGGTCGGCGGTGAACTTGAAGACGGGCGCGGGCAGCAGGTGCACCTCGTCATAGATCACGAGCCCCCAGTCGCGGGAGTCGAAGAGCTCCAGATGCGGATAGATGCCCTTCCGCTTCGTGGTCAGCACCTGATACGTGGCGATGGTGACGGGACGGATCTCCTTCTTCGTCCCGCTGTACTCGCCGATCTCGTCCTCGGTCAGGCTCGTCCGCTTGACCAGCTCGTGCTTCCACTGCCGGGCGGAGACGGTGTTGGTGACGAGGATGAGCGTCGTCGCCTTGGCCTCGGCCATCGCGCCTGCGCCCACGAGCGTCTTGCCGGCGCCACAGGGCAGCACGACCACGCCGGACCCGCCGTGCCAGAAGCCCTCGACGGCCTGCTTCTGGTACGGGCGCAGCGCCCAGCCGTCCTCCGCGAGATCGATCTGGTGCGCCTCGCCGTCCACGTAACCCGCGAGGTCCTCGGCGGGCCACCCCAGCTTGAGGAGCGTCTGCTTGATCTGGCCGCGCTCCGAGGGGTGCACGGCGACGGTGTCGGCGTCGATGCGGGCGCCGACAAGCGGGGCCACGCGCTTGGAGCGGAGGATCTCCTCGAGGACCGGCCGGTCCGTGGTGGTCAGGACGAGGCCGTGCGCCGGGTGCTTGGACAGCGTGAGACGCCCGTACCGGTCCATGGTCTCGGCGATGTCGACCAGGAGCGCGTGCGGGACGGGGTAGCGGCTGTACTCGACGAGGGCGTCCACGACCTGCTCGGCGTCGTGGCCGGCGGCCCGAGCGTTCCACAGGCCCAGCGGCGTCAGCCGGTAGGTGTGGATGTGCTCCGGGGCGCGCTCCAGCTCGGCGAAGGGCGCGATGGCGCGACGGCAGGCGTCGGCCTGGTCGTGGTCGACCTCCAGGAGCAGCGTCTTGTCACTCTGGACGATGAGCGGTCCGTTCACGTGTATCCCTTCCACCGCGCTCCGCGAGGCGCGGGGCCAAACGTCCAGTGTGCCGCATGGCGCGTACGAACCGCGTACGGTCGGCCGCCGACGGGACGTGGGGGCACGGACTCCGGGGTCAGGCCTCGGCCTCCAGCTCGGCCACTCCGGTCACCCGGTGCAGCGGATACGTCCGCACCTCGTCCGCCGTGTGGTCGTACGCGGTGACGAACCCGCCCTCGACCCGGATCGGGGCGATCACGCGCTGGCTGGCGGTGCCCTCCGCGTTCACATAGCCGATCCACACGGCCTCGCCCGTCAGGACGGCCGCCTGCATCGTGGCCAGCGTGTCCGCCGCGCTGGTGCGGGGAAGCGCCCCGCTCTGCTCGCCCGGCGCGTGCTTGCGCGGGGTCGTGGAGGCGAGGTCACCCGCGCGGATCGCGCGCACGGCGGCGGTCAGGAGCGTGCCGTCCGGCACCGGCGGCCCCTCCGGGACGGGCTCGGGGGCGCTGCGCGGCCCGGTGCGGCGGGCGTGGGCGCGGGTGATCAGCACATCGCCCTCGGGACTCTCCGCGGCGGGCGCGAACCCCATCTGCCGCAGGCCCTCCAGGAGCGCCGCGGGGTCGGCCTGCGCGGCGAGGACGGTCGGCGCGAGCCGCCGCAGGCGCAGGCCGGCCGAGCGCTTGTCGGCGAGGATCTCGCCCAGGAGCATGTCGTCGTCGCAGCGCACGTACGCGGAGGCGGCGCCGATGCGCAGATGCCCGTGCTTACGGGCCACGTCGTCGATGAGGTAGGCGAGGGGCTGCGGGACGGGCGTACGGGAGTGCGTGTTCAGGAAGTCGTGCAGGTCGGAGGCGGTGCGGCCGGAGTCGAGTGCGCGCCGTACGGACCCGGGGGTGAACCGGTAGACGGTCGCGCCGCCCTTGGACTCCACGTCGGCGAGGACGGCGAGCGCCTCGGCGAGGGGCCGTTCCAGGGGCCCGGGGGCGACCGCGGTCAGGTCGGCCTGGAGAAGGACGTGGTCCAGCGGCTCGGGCAGCAGCGGAGCGAGCAGAGCGACGGCGGCCGCCTCCGCGGCGGTCGTCGCACCGCCCTCAAGGAGCGCCCGCCCGTGCTCGGACAGGGCACCCCGGCCCGTGAAGCCGAGCAGCTCCGCCTCGGTGAGGGTCCACCGGGCGATGCGGGCGCGCAGGTCGTCGGGGTCACCGGCCTCGTCGGAGGCGGCGGCGCCGCGCAGGGGCCGCTCCCAGCGGAGCCGGGCGAGGAGGGTCTCGGGGTCGGGGGAGGCGCCTTCGGGCAGCTCGGCGAGGAGCGCGAGCACGCGGCGGCGGACCTCGGGGGCGGCCGAGCGGTCGAGGTGCGGCCCGAGGGCGGAAAGGGTGCGCCCGGCGGCGGAGACGGCGACGCCGCCGTCGCGCCCGGCGACGAGCCCGGGTGTGCGGGTGGCGGGGAGCCAGGCGGCGACGAGCCGCGCCCAGCGCTCGGCGGCGGGCTGCTCCAGCCAGTTGTCGTAGGCGGGCGTCGCGGCGTACTGCTCGTCGGCCTCGCCGTCGGACGCGATGAGCCCGGCCGCGTAGGCGAGTTCGACCCAGAACGCGGCGAGGGGCTCGGTGGTGTCGAGGGCGGCGGCGGTGCGCTTGAGGTCGCGCACGCTGAGCCCGCCGGCGCGCAGGACGGCGGGCCCGCCCTCGTCCCAGTCCTTGAGCAGTTCCTCGACGGTGGCGAGCGCGGTGTAGGCCTGCCCGGCGCCGGTCGCGTTCACGACGGCGGGGCGGTGCGTGGCGGCGGGTTCGACGGTGGGCGGTACGGGTTCCAGGGCGCGGTGGGCGCGTCCGCCGCGCAGGTGGAGGGCGGCCTCGCGGGGCAGCACGACGGTCCCGGGGGCGGTCGGCAGGAGGAGCCCGCGGTCGAGGAGCCAGCGCAGATGGGCGGCGGGTTCGGCGGTGACCTGGCCGTAGGGCGGGCCCCAGACGAGCCGTGAGAGCACCTCGACGGCGTCCGCGGGCGCCTCGTCGAGGAGGGCCGACATGCGCGTCCGGTCGGTGAAGAGCGCGGTCAGCGCGGCGACGGCGGAGACCGGGTCGTGCGTGGAGGCGAGGCCCGCGGCCGTGACGATCTCCTGGACGCGGCCGGGGGACATGCCCGCGGTGGCCTCGGCGACGGTGGGGCCGAGGCCGGTGGGGGAGGGCCGCTGGGGCGCGGGCGCGAGCAGCTCACGGGCGGTGCGCACGAGGCGGAGCCGGTCGTCGGGCCCCCAGAGCAGGGCCTGTTCGCGCAGGGCGGCGACGGCGTGCGGCAGAGCGGCGGAGACCGTACGGGCGTCCACGCCCGCGTCGTCACCCTCGTCCCCGGCGAGCAGAGCGAGGAGGGTGCCGTACGTGGTGGGTTCCGGGGCGACGGCCAGCGCCTCCGCGGTCTGGAGCGTGAAGCGGTCCAGGTGCTCGAGCGCGCGGATCACGGAGGCGCGGGTGCCCGCACGGGTGGCGAGCTGCGTGAGGTCGCCGGGAACGGGGTTGAGCAGATCGGGGCGGGCGCGCAGGAGTGCGCCGAGGGAGGCGTCGTCGCGTGCGCGCAACGCCTCGGCGAGGGACCGGGGGGCCGTACTCCCCGCCCCGCTCCCGTCCTCGGCGGCGCGGTCCGGCTCGTGAGTGCTCATCCGGGCCACGGTAGCGCCTGACCGGCCCGCCGGGCGGCGGCCCCGCTGGGCCCGGAAGAGGCCCCCGGTGCCGCGCCGGGCACGGTAACGTCGTAAAACGGGTGAACGAACCGTCAACACCACCACCCCGGAGGGGACTTCGTGGGGATCGAGAGCGATCAGCTCGTCTTCGACTATCTGAGCCGGGTCGGCGACCTGGCCCAGCAGCGTCAGCTGCCCTCCGGCACGCGGATGCGCCTGGTGTCGGAACTGCGCAACGAGATCGAGGCGCGGCGCGCGAAGACGACGGTGGACAGCCCGGCTGCGGTGCGCCGCATCCTGGAGCGCCTCGGCACGCCGGACGAGGTGGTGACGGGCGCGGGCAGGGGCCGGGGACCGGCGGAGCCGGAGGCGCCGCGGGCGGCGGTGCCCGTGCAGAGGTCGAAGGAGCAGCGGCCCAAGGAGCCACGTCCGAAGGGTCTTCGGCGGATCGTGCCGGGCCCGCGCGCGGAGCCGCCGGAGGCCGATGAGGTGCGGGACGCGCCGTCGCCGCCGCATCTGGCGGGGACGGACGAGCTGGGGGAGCCGGGTTCGGAGCCGGACTGGTGGCGCGTGGACAGCAGCCCGTTCGGCGTTGCGGACAGCGTGCCGGGATTCGTGGGCGGCGTCGAGATCCCGGAGATGCTCAAGCCGCCGGGCAAGGACGGCCCGCGCCTGCCCAAGGCGCGCAAGGCCGCGGCGGCGACGGAGGACGAACTCCCGGACGACGAGCCGGAGACGGGCACGGAGAAGACGTCCCCGGGGCGCCGCCTCCCGTCCCTGCCCGGCTGGTCGAACCCGCTCCTGCTGCTCGCCGCCGCGCTCCTCGTGGGCGGCGCGGTCATGGGCAACTGGTTCGCGCTGGGCCTCGGCTGGATCATCGCGTACGCGTCGCGGCGCCTGAGCGAGGGCGAGTCGAAGGTGGCCGTGCTGTGGCTGCCGGGGCTCGCGGTGACGGCCGGGCTCGTGTGGCTGTGGGGCCGTAACACCGGGCGGTGGGGCGAGCCGATCGCGGACGGGCGGATGAGCGACGCGATCGGCACGACGTGGCCGTGGGTGGTGCGGGGTGCGGCCGTCGCCTCCGCGCTCTTCGTGGTGTGGAGATCGCAGCGGCAACGGCCGTGACGCAAGGGCCTGTTATGCGGTCAGGTCCTGCTGGAACTCGTCGAGGATCTGGTTCGCGGCGGTGTAGCCGATGCCCGCGATCCACAGGTTGTCGTCGACCGTGAAGACCTTGCCGTCCTCGGACGCCCTGAGGTTCTTCCACAGGCCGCTCTTCATCGTCTGTGTCGCCTTGGCCTTGCCCGGGTCGCCGTAGGTCGAGGTGAAGATGACGTCCGCGTCGGCGAGGTCGATCTTCTCGGGGCTCACGTCGTACGAGAACCCGTCCTTGGCCTTGTCGGTGATGGCGGGGCGGCCGACGCCGAGGTCGGCGAGGACCGAGCCGATGTAGTTCTGCCTGCCGTAGATGCGGATGTCGGCGCCCTCGACGAAGCGGACGAAGTTGATGTCCGTCGCGGCGGCCTTCTCCTTGCCGCCGATCGCGGTGGTCACCTTCGCGACGTGCGCGTCGTAGTCGGCGACGGCCTTCTTCGCCTCGGCCTTCCTGCCGAGCGCGTCGGCGTGGACCTGGAAGTTCTCCTTCCAGGCGGTGCCGGTGGACTCCGTCATCACGGTCGGGGCGATGGCGCTGAGCTGCTTGTAGCGGGCGCCGTCGCGGACCTTGCTGGTGAGGATGAGGTCGGGCTCGAGGGCGGCGACGGCCTCCATGTCGGGGTTGGCGATCTCGCCGACCTCCTTGATGCCCTTCACCTCGTCCCCGGGCAGGTAGGACGGGAAGCCCTCCTCCGTCGCCGCGTGGGTCGCGCCGACGGGCTTCACGCCGAGGGTGAGCGCGGAGTCGAGCTCGCCGGTGTCCAGGACGACGACGCGGGCGGGGTGCTCGGGCACCTTCACGTCACCCATCGCCGTACTGACCGTGTGCGTCCTCGGGGATGCCGGGCCGGCCGCGTCGGAGCCGGAGTCCCCGTCGGACGAGCCGCAGGCGGTCAGGGCCAGGGCGCCGGTCAGGGCGAGGGCACCGGCGGTCAGGGCGGGACGGGCGCTGCGGGTCATGAGGCTGCCTTTCGGGAAAGGGAGTCGGACGGAGCGCCGGACCGGGCGCCGGCCTGCCAGGGCGCGCCGGGCACGATCAGCGGGGAGCCGGTCACGGGGTCGGGGACGACCACGCAGTCCAGGCCGAACACCTCCCGTACGAGGTCCGCCGTGACGACCTCGGCGGGCGGGCCCTCGGCGACGATGCGGCCGGACTTCATGGCGACGAGGTGGTCGGCGTAGCGCGCCGCCTGGTTGAGGTCGTGCAGGACGAGGACGACGGTGCGGTCCTTGTCGTGGTTCAACTGGCGTACGAGGTCGAGCACTTCGACCTGGTGGGCGATGTCGAGATACGTCGTCGGCTCGTCGAGGAGCAGCAGTCCGGTCTCCTGGGCGAGCGCCATGGCGATCCAGACGCGCTGGCGCTGGCCGCCGGAGAGCTCGTCGACGGAGCGGTCGGCGAGGGCCGCGACGTCGGTGCGTTCCATGGCCTCGGTGACGGCGCGCTCGTCGGCGTCGGACCACTGCTGCCACCAGTGCTGGTGGGGCTGGCGGCCGCGGGCCACGAGGTCCGCGACGGTGATCGCCTCGGGCGCCACGGGCGTCTGCGGCAGCAGCCCGATCTGCTGGGCGATCTTCTTGGTGGGCAGCTTGGTGAGCGCTTCGCCGTCGAGGAGTACGGAGCCGCTCTTCGGCTTGAGGAGCCGGCCGAGGGCGCGCAGCGTGGTCGACTTGCCGCAGGCGTTGGGTCCGACGAGGACGGTGACGCGGCCGTCGGGGACGGCGAGGTCGAGGTCGTGGACGACGGTGCGGTCCTCGTAGGCGAGGGTGAGCGCGCTGGTGCTGAGCCGGGTCACCGGTTTCCTCCCGTGCGGCTGCGGACGATGAGCCAGATCAGGTACGGCGCCCCGACGGCGGCCGTGAGGACACCCACCGGGAGTTCGGTGGGGGAGAACAGGCGCCGGGCCAGCAGATCGGCCACGACGACGATGAACGCGCCCAGGAGCGCCGAGCACAGGAGCGGGATCTGGGCGGTACGGGTCACCCGGCGGGCGATCTGCGGGGCCAGGAGCGCGACGAAGTCGACGGGCCCGGCGGCGCCGGTCGCGACGGACGCGAGGACGACGCCGAGCAGGACGAGGCCGAGGCGTACGCGGCCGAGGCGGACACCGAGCGCGGTCGCCGTGTCGTCGTCCATGGCCACGGTGCGCTGGGCGCGCGCGGCCCACGCGACGAACGGGACGAGGACGAGGAGGGTCGAGCCGAGCGGGGCGGCCTCCGCCCAGCCGCGGCCGTTGAGCGAGCCCGTCATCCAGATCTGCGCCTGCTGGGCGACGAGGTAGTCGCCCTTCGTCATGAAGAGCGTCGTCACCGACCGCAGCGCGATGGCGAAGCCGATGCCGATGAGGACGAAGCGCGTCGCGTGGAGTCCGCCGCGCCAGGCGAAGGCGTAGACGAGGAGCGCCGCGAGGAGGCCGCCGAGTACGGAGAGGTAGGGCAGGACCGCGTACGACGTGACGCCGAACGTCATCGCGCCGACGGTCAGCGCGCTCGCGCCCTGGCTGATGCCGATGATGTCGGGGGACGCCAGCGGGTTGCGGGCGACGGTCTGGATGAGGGCGCCCGCGACGCCGAACGCGGCGCCGACCAGGAGGCCGACGACCATGCGGGGGGCGCGCAGCGTGCCGACGACGAGTTCGTCCGGTGACGGCCGGCCGGTGAGGACCCTGAGGACTTCGCCGGGGGCGATGAACGACTCGCCGACGCAGAGGTAGGCGAGGCAGGCGGCCGCGAGGAGGACCGTGAGGGACGCGGCGGCGACGGCGGCCCTGCGGTGCAGGAGGAAGGCGGCGCTGCCCGCCCGGACGACGGAGTACCCGGCGGGGCGGACCCGGGGCGCGGTGGTCGTACTCATGCGGGGACCGCCTTGCGCCGGACCAGGGTGACGAGGAACGGGACGCCGATCAGCGCGGTCATCACACCCGCGGGGACCTCGCTCGGCGGGAAGACGACGCGGCCCACGGTGTCGGAGACGAGGAGCATGACGGGGCCGATGAGGGCCGCCATCGGCAGCACCCAGCGGTGGTCGCTGCCCACGACGGCCCGGGCTATGTGCGGAACGGCCAGGCCGATGAAGGCGATCGGTCCCGCGGCGGCGACGCCGACGCCGGTCAGGACGGTCGCGCCGAGGCCCCCGACGATCCGTACCGTCGCGACCCGCTGGCCGAGCCCCTTGGCGACGTCCTCGCCGAGCGCGAGCGCGTCGAGGCCGCGCGCGACGGACAGCACGAGGAGCACGCCGAGGACGAGGAACGGCCAGATCTGGCCCACGATGTGCGCGTCCCTGCCGGACAGCGAGCCCACCTGCCAGAACCTGAACTCGTCCATGGCGGACGCCTTCGTGGTGAGGACGGCCGTGGTGACGGAGACCAGGAGCGCGTTGACCGCGGCGCCCCCGAGCGCGAGTTTCACCGGCGTCGCGCCGCCGCGCCCGCCGGAGGCGATGGCGTAGACGGCGACGGACGCGAGCGCGGCGCCCGCGAAGGCGAACCAGACGTAGCCGGTGAGCGTGTGGATGCCGGCGAACGCGATCGCGAGGACGACGCCGACGGACGCGCCCTGGCTGATGCCGAGGATCCCGGGGTCGGCGATGGGGTTGCGGGTGATGCCCTGGAGGACGGTCCCGGCGAGGGCGAGCGCGGCGCCGACCATCAGGCCGACGAGCGTGCGCGGCAGCCTCAGGCCCCTGATGACCTCGGCGTCGTCGCTGTGGCCGCCGTGCACGAGCGCGTCGAGAACCGCTGACGGGGCGATCGCGCGGGCGCCCACGGCGAGGCTGAACAGGACCGCGAGAACGAGGGCCACGAGCGCGGCCGCCGTCCAGACGATGCGTCGCCGCGCGGCGGGGGCGGCTGAGATCTGACCCATGGACCAATCCGAGGTTGGTAAGGCTTAGCTAAGCGGCAATCGTACGCCCAGGCACAATGGCTCCTATGGGTGCATACGAGAGCGCGAACGGATCAGCTTCGGGACCGACGGTCGGCTTCGACCTCGACATGACGCTGATCGACTCACGGCCGGGAATCAGGGACACATGGCTGGAACTCGCCCAGCGCACCGGCGCGCGCCTCGACGCCGATCTCATCGTGACGCGGCTCGGCCCGCCGCTGGAGCAGGAGCTCGCGTACTGGTTCCCCGAGGAGCGGATCCCGGAGATGGCCGACCTGTACCGGGAGCTCTACCCGGCGCACGCCATCGCCGGGACGTACGCGATGCCGGGCGTGCACGAGGCCGTCGCCGCGGTGCACGCGGCGGGCGGCCGGGTGATCGTCGTGACGGCGAAGTACGAGCCCAGCGCGAAGCTCCACCTGGAACACCTGGACATCGCCGCCGACGAGGTCATCGGCAATCTGTGGGCCGAGGGCAAGGCGACGGCGCTGCGCGAGCACGGCGCGTCCGTGTACGTCGGTGACCACACCGGCGACGTGCGCGGCGCCCGCGCCGCCGAGGCGCTGTCCGTCGCGGTGACGACCGGGCCGTGCGACGCGGCGGAGCTGCGCGAGGCCGGCGCGGACGTGGTGCTCGCGGATCTGACGGAGTTCCCCGCCTGGCTGAAGGCCTACGTCGCCGAGCGGGCCTGACGGCGCTGCACGGCGATCCCGCGCAGCACTCCGGCCGCGGAGACCAGGAAGCCGACGCCCATCAGCATGCACACCGCGTAGGCGACGGGCGGGAACGGGTCGGTTCCGAGGAACAGAGGGGCCATGGTGGCCAGAGTGGCCACGGCTCCGACGATGAAGACGATGCCGCCGGCCTTGACGAGGCCGTCGCCGGGTCCTGCGGAATTCGCTTGGGTTTTGTCACGCACCCGACCAGGGTAGTTCCCAGCGCGAAGGAACAGACCGGGTTCCTCGGGCCGTCTTGTCACCGGCTCCTGGACCATTAGCCTGGTGCCGGCGGGTCGGGCGGCCCGCTGCAGTGCTATCCAGAGCCGTTTTCAGCGCCGTTCTTCATCGCTCGGAACGGCATGACGAGTACGAGGACGAGGACTTCACGTGCCTACCGGCAAGGTCAAGTGGTTCAACAGCGAGAAGGGCTTCGGCTTCCTCTCCCGTGACGACGGCGGCGACGTCTTCGTGCATTCCTCCGTACTTCCCGACGGCGTGGACGCTCTCAAGCCGGGCCAGCGTGTCGAGTTCGGCGTCGTCGCGGGACAGCGCGGCGACCAGGCGCTCTCCGTGGCGATCCTCGATCCGACCCCGTCCGTGGCCGCGGCACAGCGCCGCAAGCCGGACGAACTGGCCTCGATCGTCCAGGACTTGACGACGCTTCTCGAGAACATCACGCCGATGCTGGAAAAGGGCCGCTACCCGGACAAGGCATCCGGCGCGAAAATCGCGGGCCTGCTGCGGGCGGTGGCCGACCAGTTGGACGTCTGACCGCGTTACGGGAACGCGAGCGCACCCGGGCCGAGGGCGGGCACGAGGCCCTCGGCCGGCTTCGGGCGGCTGTGCCGGGCTCTGTCCGGCCGCTGTGTTCAGGGGAACGACAGGGCGCCGGGGCGGAGTGCGGGGACCAGGCCCTCGGCCGCGGCGCGGGTCAGCAAGCCGCGGATCGCCGCGGCTCCTCTTTTCTGCCGTCCTCGCGCTGCTTCGCAGGCTTCGGGCGGCTGTGCCGGGCTCCGTCCGGCCGCTGTGTTCAGGGGAACGACAGGGCGCCGGGGCGGAGTGCGGGGACCAGGCCCTCGGCCGCAGCGCGGGTCAGCAAGCCGCGGATCGCCGCGTAGCCGTTCTCGCCCAGGTCGGCCGTGAACTCGTTGACGTACAGGCCGATGTGCTGGTCCGCGACGGACGGGTCCATCTCCTGGGCGTGTTCGAGGACGTAGGGGCGGGAGGCCTCCGGGTCGTCCCAGGCCATGCGTACCGATGTGCGGACCGTGTCGGCGAGCCGGCGCAGGCGGTCCTCGCCCAGGCTCCGCTTCGCGATGATCGCGCCGAGCGGGATGGGCAGCCCGGTCGTGTTCTCCCAGTGCTCGCCCATGTCGGCGAGGGAGTGCAGACCGTAGTTCTGGTACGTGAAGCGGGCCTCGTGGATGACGAGTCCGGCGTCGACCTTGCCGTCCCGCACGGCGGGCATGATCTCGTCGAACGGCATCACGACGACCTCGCCGACCCCGCCGGGCACGACGTCCGCGGTCCACAGGCGGAACAGCAGGTACGCCGTCGACTTGTCGCTGGGCACGGCTACGGTCCTGCCGGTCAGGTCGACCCCGGGCTCGCGGGTGAGCACGAGGGGGCCGCAGCCACGGCCGAGCGCGCCGCCGCAGGGCAGCAGCGCGTAGTCGTCGAGGACGTACGGCAGGACGGCGTACGACACCTTCAGCACGTCGAAGTCGGGGGAGCGGCGCTCGGCGACGCCGTTCGTGATGTCGATGTCGGCGAAGGTCACGTCGAGGGCGGGCGCCCCGGGGACGCGGCCGTGGGCCCACGCGTCGAAGACGAACGTGTCGTTCGGGCAGGGCGAGAAGGCGATCCGGAGTTCTTCGGGGTGCGTCATGTGCGGTTCCAACTCTCCAGTACGGGCGCGGACTTCCCGAACGCTTCGGTCAGCGCCGCGAGTGCGTCGCCGATGCGCCAGGCCGCGCGGTCGCGGGGGCCGACGGCGTTGGAGACCGCGCGGATCTCCAGGACGGGCACGCCGTGCGCGGCGGCCGCCTCGGCGACCCCGAACCCCTCCATCGCCTCGGCGGCGGCGCCGGGGTGACGGCGTCGCAGCTCGGCGGCGCGGGCCGCGGTGCCCGTCACGGTGGAGACGGTCAGGACGGTGCCGGTGAGCGCACCGGTGGCCGCGGCGACGTCCCGTACGAGGGAGGACGGCGGGCGGTGCGTGACCGTGCCGAAGCCGAGCTCGGTGACGGGCAGGAAGCCGTCGGGCGTCTCGGCGCCGAGGTCGGCGGCGGTCAGCGCGTCGGCGACGACGACGGAGCCGGGCGGGGCGTCCGGCTGGAACCCGCCGCCGATGCCGGCGGAGACGACCAGGCCGTACGGCCGACCCGACAGGGCGGCGGTGGTGAGGGCGGTGGCGGTACCCGCCGCCGCGGCGGCGGGCCCGACGCCCACCGCGACGACATCGACGGCAGGGTGCGCGGCGCCCGCCCCGGACAGGCCCCTGGCCACCGCGTCCCGCTCCGCGGGGACGGCGGTGGCGATCAGGACCCGCCCGCTGTCCGTCAGGCGTCCTTCTTGAGCTTGAACGACCACAGGCCGGTCGCCTTCGAGCCGCTGCCCTCGACGATGGAGACCGTCGTGGAGTTGCCCGTTGCGCCGTACTGCTGGTTGAAGAACACGCTGCCCGGGACGGTGCGGTACGTCTTCTTGCTGGCGTCGGTCAGCGGCTGACCGTTCATCAGCAGGGTCCAGCCCTTCTCCGCGATGTCCGGGTCGACGCCGAAGCGGACCGTCGCGTCGGGGTCGACCTTGATGGACTTGATGTCCTTGTTCTTGAGGCATTCCTTCAGCGCGGCGGCGTCCAGAGCCTTGCCGTCGTTGTAGCAGGCCGCTTCCGACGTCACCGTGGAGCGGCCGACCGTGATGGTCGCCAGCGGCGTCGGCTTGTCGCAGGCCGAGAGGACGAGCAGCCCGGCAGCGACGGCGCCGGCGGCTGCCACGGTGCGGCGGTTGCGCACGGTGAAACGCAGGGAGGTCATGCGGGCAGGCTATCTGGCGGCCCGCGCACACTCGCCATGCGGGTGCGGCGTGCCGCATGCTCACGCCATCCGGGGCGGATCTCCCGCTCTGTCGGCCGTCCCTCACGCCACGCGGCTGCGTACCTGGCCGCCGTGGCGCGCGGCGGCCAGCAGGCCCCGTACGGTCGTCAGCCAGCCCGTTCCGACGATCGCCGCGGCGACACCGAGACCCAGTGCTCCGTTCAGGGGCAGCGCGATGCCGATGCCGCCGCCGAGGACCCACGCCATCTGGAGGAGGGTCTCGGAGCGGGCGAACGCGGAATTGCGGACCTCTTCCGGGACGTCGCGCTGGATCAGGGCGTCCAGGGACAGTTTCGACAGGGCCTGCGCGAACCCGGCGACGGCCGCGAGGCACGCCGTGAGGAACGCGGTGAAGAACAGCGCGGCCGTGATCGCCACGCCGAGGACCACCGCCACCACCGTCACGATGATGATCTCGGGCGCCCGTGATTTGAGCCACGCCCCGACGGCCGTGCCCAGCGCGTTGCCCGCGCCCGCCGAGACGCCGACGATGCTGAGCGACACGGCGGCGCTCTGCCCCGACATGGGGTGCTCGCGCAGCAGGAACGCCAGGAAGAAGATCAGGAAGCCGGAGAGGCAGCGCTGCGAGGCGTTGACGAACAGCGCGTGCGTCACGGCCGGGCCGACCGTGCGCAGACCGGGGCGCTTCTGCTTGGCGGCCTCCTTGCGCGGGCCGTGCAGATGCTGCTCGTCGGCCGCCAGGAGCGCCTTCCCCTCGCCCTTCGCGGAGTCCACCTTGTGCGGCAGCTGGAAGGACAGCACCATCCCCGAAATGAAGATCACAAACGCGCCGTAGAGGGGCCAGCGCGGCCCGAGCATCTGGAGCCCGGCGCCGACCGGCGCGGCCACACCGGTGGCGAGGAGCCCGCCGAGCGTCACCCTCGAATTGGCCTTGACCAGGGAGAAGCGGGGCGGCAGCAGGCGCGGCACGACGGCGCTGCGGACCACTCCGTACGCCTTGGACGCCACCAGGACGCCCAGCGCCGCCGGGTACAGCTCCACGCCGCCGGTGACCACCGCCCCGGACAGGACGATCGCGAGGAGCGCCCGCGCCAGCATCGAAGCGGCCATCGCGGCGCGCCGCCCGTGCGGCAGCCGGTCCAGGAGCGGCCCGATGACGGGCGCGAGGAGGGTGAAGGGCGCCATCGTGATGCCGAGGTACAGGGCGACGCGCCCGCGCGCCTCGTCCGTCGGCACCGAGAAGAACACCGTGGACGCGAGCGCGATGGTGATCATGACGTCGCCGGCGCCGTTCACCGCGTGCAGTTCGATCAGTTTTCCCAGACCCGACTCGCCCGCGCCGTGCGCGTGGGTCGCTTTGCGAATCCCGCGTGCCGTACCGGTGAACGGCAGGTGCAGGGCGCGCCCGAGCCCGCGGACCGCCCTGAGCACCGGGCCCGATCCGCCTGCTGCGCGCGCCGACGACCTCGTGGAAGTCACTCAGCCATAGTGCCCCCGGAAGGTGGTGACTAGTGCCGATATCGGCTGAGCGGGTCGCCGGTACGACCCTCCGGAACCGCCCCGCCGCGTGGTGCAGGACACAGCTAGTTGTACGTCGGTGTGGGCGCACGGGCCGGGAGAAGGTAGCGTGCGTAACGCGCCTGCGGCAGCTGTCCTCGGCCGCGCGCCTCTCGGGCATCCCGCAGAATGGGTGACGTAGGCGCGCCCGAGTACGTTCGGGCGCGGACGTCGACGCGGCCCCCTGGTCCGCTCCGTCCGTACCCCCGCGCAAGGGTGGCGCACTCGTGAGACGGCGTAGGAGAGAAGCGATACCTGTGAGCGCAGCGACAACGCGAAGCCGCACCCCTGACCGTCTGTGCGCAGAGGCGGTAGGCCTCGCGCGGACCGCGGCCGAGGAGGCCGCCGCGCCAGGAGTCGTGGGCGAGCACGTCGACGTCGTCGTCGAGGGCGACCGGGTGGTCACGCATCTCTTCGAGTGCAAGGAGTTCGGCTACCGCGGCTGGCGGTGGGCCGTGACGGTCGCGCGGGCCTCCCGCGCCAAGGTCGTCACCCTCGACGAGACGGTTCTGCTGCCCGGCCCCGACGCGCTCCTCGCCCCCGAGTGGGTGCCGTGGAGCGAGCGGCTGCGGCCCGGCGACATGGGCCCCGGGGACCTGCTCCCGACCGACGCCGAGGATCTTCGGCTCGAGCCCGGCTATTCGGGTGAGGACGTCCCGCCGCCGAACTCCGCGGTGTCCGCGGAGATGGCCGAACTCGTCGAGGCGGAGGACGCCGAGCTGACGGTGGGACCGCCCGCGGAACTGCCCATGGCGCCCGAGCGCGGCTCCATCGCGTCGGTCGCCGAGGAGCTCGGCATGCGGCGCGCCCGGGTCCTGTCCCGGTACGGCCTCCACGTCGCGGCGGACCGCTGGGACGAGGCGTACGGGGCGAAGACGCAGATGGCCCAGGCGGCGCCCGCCACCTGCGTGTCCTGCGGCTTCCTCGCCCCGATCGGCGGCTCGCTCGGCCAGGCCTTCGGCGTCTGCGGCAACGAGTTCTCCCCGGCGGACGGCCGGGTCGTCTCCCTCTCGTACGGCTGCGGTGGCCACTCCGAGGCGGCCGTCATGCCGAAGCCCCCGCGCCCGGCCCCGCCGGTGATCGACGAGACGCGCGTGGACCCGTTCCCCCTGCGCCCGTCGGCAGACTCGGGCTCGGTCCCGACGACGCCGGACGGCACGGAGGACCTGGGCCACTCGTAGCCCTCGCCGTTCTCTTTCCGCGAGCGCGGTAGCGTCTGCGTCGCCAGGGTTGGCCTGGGTGAACGGCAGAGGGAGACCACACCGTGAGCGTGAGCAAGATCGTGCGCCCGGCAGCCGAGGGGATGGACCCGTTCGGGACGGCCCGTCTGCGGCGTGGGGTTCTCGATGCGTGGGCAAGCAGCCCGGCCCGCTTCCGTGAGGACGCCAACGCCGAGGAGGACCTCGCCCTCGGCGGCTACCGCGACCGGCTCGTCGTCGAGCTCGCCCAGAACGCCGCCGACGCGGCCGGCCGCGCCGGTGGCACCTCAGGTGGTCGCTTCTCCCTGACCCTGCGCGACGGCGTGCTCGTCGCCGCGAACAGCGGCGCGCCGCTGGACGCCGCCGGTGTCGAGTCGCTGTCCACGCTGCGGGCCTCCGCCAAGCGCGAGCAGGGCGACGGCGCGGTGGGCCGGTTCGGCGTCGGGTTCGCCGCCGTTCTCGCCGTGACCGACGAACCCGCGGTCGTCGGCCGCACGGGCGGGGTGCGCTGGTCGCTCACCGACGCGCGCGGACTCGCCGCCGACACGGCGCGGCACAGTCCCGGCCTGGGCGACGAACTGCGCCGCCGGGACGGCCATGTGCCGCTGCTCAGGCTCCCGTTCGCCGCGGAGGGCTCCGCCCCTGACCCGTACGAGACCGTCGTGATCCTGCCGCTGCGCGACGCCGCGGCACAGGCGCTCGCGGCGCGGCTCATCGACGCCATCGACGACACGCTGCTCCTCGCCCTGCCCGGCCTCGAAGAGGTCGTCGTGGAGACCGAGTCCGGTACGCGCATCCTGCGCCGCAGGACCGACGGCCCGTACGTGGCGGTGGACGACGAGCGCGAGGACGCCGTGTCCGGCAGGCGTGAGAGCGTCACGACCCGCTGGCGCGTCCTCACCCGCAACGGCCCGCTCGAAGCGGCCCTCCTCGCCGACCGGCCCCTCGAAGAGCGCCTCCGCCCGCACTGGTCCGTGACCTGGGCCGTGCCGGTGGACGCGGACGGCACCCCCGAACCGCCGCGCAGCGCGCCCGTGCTGCACGCGCCCACCCCCAGCGACGAGCCGCTCGGCGTGCCGGCTCTGCTCATCGCGTCCTTCCCCCTCGACACGACCCGGCGGCACGCCGCCCCCGGACCGCTCACCGACTTCCTGGTGGAGCGCGCCGCCGACGCCTACGCCGAACTCCTCGCCGGATGGCGCCCGGTGAGCCCCGCCATCCTCGGCCTCGTGCCGGGCCCGCTCGGCCGGGGCGAGCTGGACGGCAGCCTCCGCGGCGCGATCCTGGCCCGGCTGCCCCGCACGGCGTTCCTGCCGCCCGCGCTGCCGCGCACGAAGGACGACGCCGACGGGCTGCCCGAGACGCTGCGGCCGCGCGAGGCCGAGGTCGTCGAGGGCGCCGGCGCCGAGACCGTGAAGGTCCTCGCCGAGGTCCTGCCGTGCCTGCTGCCCGCGGGCCTGGAGCGCCGCGTCGAGCTGCGGACCCTGGAGGTCGCCCGGGTCCCGCTGACGGAGGCCGTCGACCGGCTCGCCGGTCTGGAGAAGGAACCGGGCTGGTGGCGGCGCCTGTACGACAGCCTCGCGGGCGTCGACCCGGACCGGCTCACCGGGCTTCCGGTGCCGCTGGCCGGGGGGCGTACGACGATCGGGCCGCGGCAGGTGCTGCTGCCCGTGCCGGACGCGACACCGGGCGAGACGCTCGCCCGGCTCGGCCTCAAGGTCGCCCACGTGGACGCCGCGCACCCGCTGCTCGAGAAGCTGGGCGCGCTGCCCGCGACGCCCCGCGCCGTCCTGACGACCCCTCAGGTGCGGGCGGCCGTCGCCGGTTCGCTCGACGACGACGCCTGGTCCCTCGACGACGACGGCCCGGTCGGCGTGGACGAACTGGCCGAGCTGGTCCTCACGCTCGTACGGGACGCGAATCTGGAGCCCGGGGACGAGCCGTGGCTGGGCGCGCTCGCGCTGCCCGACGACGAGGGCGAGCTCGCGCCCGCCGGTGAACTCGTGCTGCCCGGCAGCCCGTTCGCGCAGGTCGTCCGCGAGGGCGAGCTCGGCATGGTGGACGGCGACCTCGCCGGGCGGTGGGGCGAGCAGCCGCTCGCCGCATGCGGTGTCCTTGCCGGGTTCGCCCTGGTCCGCGCCACCGACGTGGTCCTCGACCCGGACGAACTCGACCCGCGCGAAGGCGACTTCGCTCAGCCGGACGACGCGGGTCTGCTCGACGCGGTCGACGTGTGGTGCGAGGACGTACTCGACCGGCTGCCCGACACCCCCGTGCCGCCCGTCGCCACCGAACTCGTCGCCGTACGCGACCTGGACCTCGTCGACGACGACCGCTGGCCCCAGGCCCTCGCCCTCCTCTCCCGCCCGCCGCTGCGCGACGCCCTCACCCAGCCCGTACGGGTCCTGCTGCCCGACGGCACGCACGAGATCGTCCGCCCGTACACGGCGTGGTGGCTGCGCGACCACCCCGTCCTCGACGGCCGCCGGCCGGCCGGTCTGCGCGCGGCCGGCGGTGACCCGCTGCTCGCCGGGCTCTACGACCCGGCGGACGCGACCGGCTTCGAGGACGAGGAGGTGCTGCGCGCGCTCGGCGTCCGCACGTCGGTCGCCGCGCTCCTCGACGAGCCGGGCGGCGCGGCCGAGCTCCTCGACCGCCTCGCCGACCCGGAGCGTGAGGTCGGCGCGTCCCAGCTCCACGCCCTGTACGGGGCGCTGGCCGATCTCGACCCGGAGCAGGTGACCCTGCCCGACGAGCTGCGGGCCGTGGTGGACGGCGAGGTCAGGGTCGTGGACGCGGCCGACGCCGTCGTCGCGGACGCGCCGGATCTGCTGCCCCTGAGCGGGGGTCTTGCGCTGCTGCCGGTGAGCCCGGGGCGGGCCGCGGACCTGGCGGACCTGTTCCAGGTACGGCGGCTGAGCGCGACCGCGGACGCCGAGGTCACGCAGGAGGGCGCCGAACATCCGGTGCCGGAGTCCGTACGGACCCTGCTCGGGCCGGCGACTCCACAGACGTACGTCGAGCACGAGGAGCTGTTCGTCGCCGGGGTGGAGGTCGACTGGCGGCGCACGTCCGACGGCACGGTCCACGCCGCGACCCTGGAGGGCGTGGCGGCGGGCCTGGCGTGGGCGGCGGGGCAGTGGCCGCGCCGCTTCGAGGTCGCGGCCCTGCTCGAAGACCCGTCGCGTACGGCGGAGTTGGCGCGGGACCGCTGGTTCGACTGACCCGGGACCGGCTGGTCGGCTGACGTGCGGTTCAGTATGCATCTGGTGTGCCGTTGGTAAAGCCCGACGGCGCCCTGGCAAAGCACGCACAAAGGCTTCACTTGCCGTACAACCCACCGCGGGGGTCGCACGTCTGATCATCCGAGTCAACAGACTCCTAGATCACTTGGGCCCCGCGTGACAGCATCTGCACCGCGGGACCCCTCTCCTCATGGGGAATCACATGCGCATACGTGCCACCATGGCCGCCGCGACGGTGACCGGCTCTCTCGCCCTGGCCGCTTTCGCCGTGCCGGCCGCGCAGGCCACCGACCAGCCGAGCCTGGCGCAGGCTCACCAGGTCGCCCAGAAGGCTGCGGGGCACTCGGCTCCGCAGGCCCGTTCGCTGACCGCCACCGAGGCCGGCGACCCATACGTGATGGACGCCACCTTCTCGAACATCAAGGTGAACAGCGGTAAGTCCGCCATCGTTGTCGGCACCACCAACACGGTGCACGTCTCGTACAGCTTCACCTTCACCCACGGCTCGGACGTGGACCCGACGGCCGACGACTTCGTCCCGGGCGTCGACCTCTACCGCACCGACGAGGGGAACGCCCTGTTCGGCGACGCCCCGGCGACCTGCACGGCCGCCTCGTCGACTGTCGCGAACTGCAAGGGCAGCATCGACATCAACCCGCAGGAGGAGCTGACCAACGTCGACGCCGGAGCCAAATGGACCGGCGAGGCGTTCGCCGTCGCGTACAACGGCCAGGACCCGGACAGCCCCAGCGACCCGAGCAAGATCGGCACCGCGTACCAGGACGCCGTGTCCTCCAACGCCCTGCAGCGCTACTCCAAGCTCACCGTCAACGCGTCCCCCGAGCCCGTGAAGAAGGGCGGCACGCTCACCATCACGGGCGCCCTGACCCGCGCGAACTGGGACACGCACAAGTACGCCGGCTACACCAGCCAGTCGGTGAAGCTGCAGTTCCGCAAGACGAGCTCCTCGACGTACCCGACGACGTACCTGAAGTCGGTCACGTCGTCCTCGACCGGCTCGCTGAAGACCACGTCCACGGCCACGTACGACGGCTACTGGCGCTACAACTTCCTCGGCACCTCCACCACCCCGGCCGTCAAGGCCACGGGTGACTTCGTCGACGTGCAGTAGAAGTCCTAGACGGGAAAGCGGCGGTCGACCCATCTCCACGCGAACTCCAGGGCGACCGCCGCCACCGCCGCGATGCCGACCGCCGTCCACGGCATCGACGCGCCCACCAGCTTCAGCGCGAAGAAGTCCTGGAGCCAGGGCACCACGAGGACGAGCAGGAACGCCGCGCCCATCGCGGCCACCAGGCACACCCGCCACCAGGTGTAGGGCCGCGCGATGATGGCGAGCACCCACATCGAGACGAGGAACAGCGTCAGCGTCGCCGAACTCGTCTCGGCGTCGAGCGCGCCGGATCCCGTGTAGTAGTGCCGGGCGATCACGTACGTCACGAAGGTGGCCGTTCCGGCGACGACGCCGCCCGGGATCGCGTACCGCATCACGCGCTTCACGAAGTGCGGTCTGGCGCGCTCCTTGTTGGGCGCGAGAGCCAGGAAGAACGCGGGGATGCCGATCGTCAGCGTCGACAGCAGCGTCAGGTGCCGCGGCAGGAACGGGTACTCGATCTGGAAGCAGACCACGAGGACGGCGAGCAGCACCGAGTAGACCGTCTTGACCAGGAACAGGGACGCGACGCGCGTGATGTTCCCGATGACGCGGCGGCCCTCGGCGACGACCGACGGCAGTGTGGAGAAGCTGTTGTTGAGGAGCACGATCTGCGCCACGGCCCGGGTCGCCTCCGAGCCCGAGCCCATCGAGACGCCGATGTCGGCGTCCTTGAGGGCGAGCACGTCGTTCACGCCGTCGCCCGTCATCGCGACCGTGTGCCCCTTGGACTGCAGCGCGCCGACCATGTCGCGCTTCTGCTGCGGGGTGACGCGGCCGAACACCGTGTTCTCGTCCAGCGCCTTCGCCATCCCGGCCTGGTCGGCGGGGAGCGTGCGGGCGTCGACCGTGTCCTGTGCGCCCGCGAGGCCCAGCTTCCCGGCGACGGCGCCCACCGACACCGCGTTGTCCCCGGAGACGACCTTCGCGTGGACGCCCTGGTCGGCGAAGTACCGCAGGGTGTCCGCCGCGTCGGGCCGCAGCCGCTGCTCCATCGCGACCAGCGCGACGGCCTCGGCGCCCTCCTTGACCGCCGGGTCGTCGAGGTCGCCGGCGGCACGGGCGAGTAGCAGGACACGCAGGCCCAGGTGGTTGAGCTCCTCGGTCTCGGCGAGCACCGGGTGCCCGGGCGGCAGGAGTACGTCGGGCGCGCCGAGCAGCCACGCGCTGGTCGTGCCGTCTCCCTCGCTGAACGCGGCGCCGCTGTACTTGCGGGCGGAGGAGAAGGGCAGCGACTCGGTGCAGCGCCACTCCTCGCTGTCGGGGTAGGCGTCGATGATCGCCTGGAGCGAGGCGTTGGGCCGGGGGTCGGACTCGCCGAGCGCGCCGAGGACCTTGCGTACGTGGCCCTCGTCGGCGTCCCCGAGCGGGCGCAGCTCGGTGATGTCCATGCCGCCCTCGGTGAGGGTGCCGGTCTTGTCGAGGCAGACGGTGTCGACGCGGGCGAGGCCCTCGATGGCGGGGAGTTCCTGGACGAGGCACTGCTTGCGGCCGAGGCGGATCACGCCGATCGCGAAGGCGACGGAGGTGAGCAGGACGAGCCCCTCGGGGACCATCGGCACGATGCCGCCGACGGTCCGCGCGACGGAGTCCTTGAAGTCGTTCTCCTTGACCACGAGCTGGCTGATGACGAGGCCGATCGCGGTCGGGACCATCATCCAGGTGACGTACTTGAGGATGGTCGAGATGCCGGTGCGCAGCTCCGACTGGACGAGGGTGAAGCGGCTGGCCTCCTCGGCGAGCTGCGCCGCGTACGCCTCGCGGCCGACCTTCGTCGCGGTGAACGCGCCGCCGCCGGCGACGACGAAGCTGCCGGACATGACCGGGTCGCCGTGTTTCTTGACGACGGGGTCGGCCTCTCCGGTGAGCAGGGACTCGTCGATCTCCAGGCTGTCGGCCTCGGCGCACACACCGTCCACGACGATCTTGTCTCCCGGGCCGATCTCGATGAGGTCGCCGAGGACGATCTCGGAGGTGGAGATCTCGGTGGCCTGCCCGTCGCGCCGGACCGTCGGTTTCGCCTCGCCGATGACGGCGAGTGAGTCGAGGGTCTTCTTGGCGCGCAGCTCCTGGATGATGCCGATGCCGGTGTTCGCGAGGATGACGTAGCCGAAGAGGCTGTCCTGGAACGGCGCGACGACCAGCATGATCAGCCACAGGACGCCGATGATCGCGTTGAACCGCGTGAAGACGTTCGCGCGGATGATCTCGGTGGTCGAGCGGGAGCTGCGGACGGGTATGTCGTTGACCTCGCCGCGCGCGACGCGCTCGGCCACCTCGGCGGTGGTGAGCCCTCTCGCCCGCCCGGGGACCGGCACCGGGTGGACCGGGTCCAGCTCGGCGCCCGCGTCGATGTGCGTCATGCAAACGACAGTAAGGGCGGATTTGCGGCTTCACCCCTCGGGTGCGCCAAAGATCCGACCCGGGGAGGACGTGGCGGCGAGGGGGCCGGTCCCGTGGTGGTACGCGGGATGTGCGCCGGCCGCTACTCGGGTGCCGGGCCCGCCTCGGCGGCCGCGCGCTTGAGCGCCGCGTCGCGCCCCCGTACGTACCAGATACCGATGAGTCCGAGCCCTGCGCCGGCCAGGCAGGTCCAGATCCACCAGGTGTGGCCGTGGTCGTCGAACCAGCCGTAGAACGGCAGCTGCACCAGGAAGAGAACGAACCACAGGATCGTGCCGCCCGTGATGGTGGCGACCACGGGCCCTTCAAGGGGCTCGGGTGCCTCGTGCTTGGGGGTCCACTTCTCCATGCGCACAGCTTACGAGGAGCACGAAACGACGTCTTCAGTCGCCCCGGAACCCTTATGGGTCAAGGGTCTACGCGCGGAGATAGCGATTTCTTGCTCATATGTTCATACTGAAACGGCCTGAGTCTGGCCACTTCTGTTCGTAGAAAACGCCAAATGGCACCCCCCACCAGCACACCGATTCAGAGGTCATCCATGTCCAGCTCGGCCCCCGCACCGGTCGATCTCATCGAGCCGCCGTCGGCCCCCCCGAACGGCCTCGACCGCTTCTTCAAGATCTCCGAGCGGGGCTCGACGGTCAGCCGCGAGATCCGTGGCGGCTTCGCCACCTTCTTCGCGATGGCCTACATCATCGTGCTGAACCCGATCATTCTCGGCAGCGCGAAGGACATGTACGGGCACCAGCTCGACAACGGCCAGCTGGTCACCGCGACCGCGCTCACCGCCGCCTTCACGACCCTGCTCATGGGCGTCATCGGCAACGTCCCGATCGCGCTCGCCGCCGGACTCGGCGTGAACACGGTCGTCGCCCTCCAGCTCGCGCCCCGCATGTCGTGGCCCGACGCGATGGGCATGGTCGTCCTCGCGGGCTTCGTCGTGATGCTCCTGGTGGCGACCGGCCTGCGCGAGCGCGTCATGAACGCCGTGCCGCTCGGCCTGCGCAAGGGCATCGCGATCGGTATCGGCCTGTTCATCATGCTGATCGGCCTGGTCGACTCGGGCTTCGTCTCCCGCATCCCGGACGCCGCGCACACCACAGTGCCGCTCCAGCTCGGCGCCGACGGTCACCTCAACGGCTGGCCGGTCCTCGTCTTCGTGCTCGGCGCGCTGCTCACCCTCGCCCTGATCGTGCGCAAGGTGCCGGGCGCCATCCTGATCTCCATCGTCGTCATGACGCTCGTCGCGATGGTCATCGACGCCGTCGCCAACGTCCCGAGCTGGGGTCTGACGACGCCCAAGTGGCCCGGCAACCCGGTCGAGATGCCGGACTTCGGGCTGGTGGGCCAAGTCAGCCTGTTCGGCGGCTTCGACAAGGTCGGCCTGCTGACCGGCATCCTCTTCGTCTTCACCGTGCTGCTGTCGTGCTTCTTCGACGCGATGGGCACGATCATGGGCGTCAGCGACGAGGCCAAGCTGACCGACAAGAGCGGTCAGATGCCCGGCATGAACAAGGTCCTCTTCATCGACGGCATAGCTGTCGCCGCGGGCGGCGCCTCGTCCTCGTCGGCCACGACCTGCTTCGTGGAGTCCACCGCCGGCGTCGGCGAGGGCGCGCGCACCGGCTTCGCCAACGTGATCACCGGCAGCCTGTTCGCCGTCGCGCTGTTCCTCACGCCGATCGCCACGATGGTCCCGTCCCAGGCGGCCACGCCCGCGCTGCTCGCCGTGGGCTTCCTGATCCTGTCGGGCTCGATCGGTGCCATCGACTGGAGCGACTACACGATCGCCATCCCGGCCTTCTTGACGATGGTGATGATGCCGTTCACGTACTCGATCACCAACGGCATCGGGATCGGCTTCATCAGCTTCACGCTGCTGCGGGTCGCGGCGGGCCGCGCCCGTACGGTGCCGGTCGCGATGTACGTCGTCGCGGCGGTCTTCGCCTTCTACTACCTGATGCCGGCGCTGGGTCTGACCTGAGCGCCCTGAAGGGGCGCCAGGGGCGCGGGGCTGTGTCTACCAGCGGCTTCGCCGCGGGGCGCGACCAGCACCAGGCGGCCCGCAGGCGGAGGAGTCACGCCGCCCCGTAGAACTTCTCTGTCTCCTCGACGGACATCGCAAAGCGTTCGTCGAAGTCGTCTCGAATGAGCGTCCGGACCACATAGTCCTGGACGCTCATTCCTCTTTTGGCGGCGTGGGTCTTGAGCCGGTCGAGCAGCTCACCGTCTATCCGCAGGCTGAGCACTGTCGATCCCATGCGCAACAGGGTCGCGGGCCCCTGTCCGCCCGTGTGTCACTTTTCGTGGCGACATCACTCATACGGGTGACGGAGGCGGTCCCGGAGGATTCGGTGCGGGGAGTTACGGGAACTCGGTTGGTCTTTAGAGAGAGTAATGAGTTAAGCTAAGGACATGCCGGACCTCTCCCATGGCGACGACGCGGCCGCAGTGAGCGCACTGCGCTCAGCGGTGATGCGCCTGTCGCGCCGACTCAAGCACCAGCGGGTCGACGAGTCGCTGAGCCCCACAGAAATGTCGGTGCTCGGCACCCTCGCCCGCTGCGGCAGCGCGACTCCGGGCGAACTCGCCCGCAAGGAGCACGTGCAGCCGCCGTCGATGACCCGCATCGTCGCGCTGCTCGAAGCCAAGGGGCTCGTCCGGCTCGAGCCGCATCCCGAGGACCGGCGACAGAAGGTCGTCACCTCCACGGAGCAGGCCGAGGCCATGCTCGAAGAGAGCCGCCGCAAGCGCAACGCGTGGCTGGCCTCGCTCGTGGAGAACCTGGACGAGGACGAGTGGGCCAAGATCCGCGCCGCCGCCCCCGTCCTGGAGAAGCTCGCCCACCTGTAAGGCCCTCCGGGGCGTACGTTGACCTGCCGTTCACGGCCGCCAAGGAGGCGAACCCGCATTGAGTACGGGACCCGGAGCAGACTCCGCCCCCGCACCAACCGCCCTCGACACGACCGACCGCCCCCGCAAGAGCTCGATGTTCAGCTCGCTGAAGATCCGTAACTACCGGCTCTTCGCGACCGGGGCCGTCGTTTCCAACACCGGCACCTGGATGGCCCGCATCACCCAGGACTGGCTGGTGCTCAGCATCACCGGCTCCTCGGCTGCCGTCGGTATCACCACGGCCATGCAGTTCCTGCCGATGCTCCTGTTCGGCCTCTACGGCGGCGTCATAGCCGACCGCTTCGCCAAGCGGAACCTCCTGTTCGTGACCCAGGGCGCCATGAGCCTGTCCGGGCTCTTCCTCGCCGCGCTCACCCTCACCGGGAACGTCCAGGTCTGGCACGTCTACCTCGCGGCCTTCTTCACCGGCCTCGTCACCGTCGTCGACAACCCGACCCGCCAGTCCTTCGTCTCCGAGATGGTCGGCCCCGACCAGGTCCGCAACGCGGTCAGCCTGAACTCGGCGAACTTCCAGTCGGCACGCCTGATCGGTCCCGCGGTCGCGAGTGCACTCACCGCTGCCGTCGGTCCGGGCTGGGCGTTCCTCGCCAACGGCCTGTCCTTCCTCGCCCCGCTCACCGGCCTCTGCCTGATGCGCACCCGCGAACTTCACCCCACCCCGCGCGCCCCGCGCGGCAAGGGCCAGCTCCGTGAGGGCCTCACCTACGTCTCCAAGCACCCCGAGCTGATCTGGCCGATCGTCCTCGTCGGCTTCGTCGGCACGTTCGGGTTCAACTTCCCGATCTGGCTGAGCGCCTACGCCGGCGACGTCTTCCACGGCGGGGTCGGCATGTACGGCGTCTTCAACACGCTCATGGCCCTCGGCTCGCTGGCCGGCGCGCTGCTCGCCGCGCGGCGCCGCTCCACCCGGCTGCGCGTCCTCGCCGGAGCCGCGGTCGGCTTCGGTGTCCTGGAGGTCGTGGCCGCGTTCGCGCCCGACGTCTGGGTCTTCGCGCCGCTGATCGTGCTGCTCGGCATCCTCGGCCTCACGGTCAACGTGACCGCGAACTCGTCCGTCCAGATGGCGACCGACCCCGAGATGCGGGGCCGCGTCATGTCCCTGTTCATGATGGTGTTCACGGGCGGTACGCCGCTCGGCGGGCCCCTGTTCGGCTGGCTCGCCGACCAGTACGGGGTCCGGCTCAGCTTCGCCATCGGCGGCCTTGTGTGCGCCACGGCCGCGGTCGGCGTCGGGCTGATGCTGGCCCGCGCCGCGAACCTGCGGCTCAAGCTCGACCTGCGGCGGGGACAGCAGCACGTGCAGTTCGTACCGCGCGAGCACCTGGCCACGGCGGCGTGAGCCGAGAGACCTGACCGTCAGACGCGCCGGGCCAGGACCGGGCCCGGCCACACGCCGTCGGGCCCGGTGAACGACTCGGACGTTCCGGCCAAGGCCTCTCGCCCTCCTTGCGGGGACACTGACCCCGTGAGACTTTTCGCAGCAGTGCTTCCGCCGGAACAGGCGCTGGCCGAACTGGGCCGCGCCGTAGGTCAGTTGAAGGGGTCCCGCCGCCTCGAAGGGGCCGAGGGCCTGAGGTGGACCGGCGTCCCCGCCTGGCACTTCACGCTCGCCTTCTACGGGGAGGTGCCCGAGGAGACCGTGCCCGAACTGTCGCGCCGCCTGGAACGGGCGGCGGCCCGCACAGCGCCCTTCCCGCTCGCCCTGCGCGGCGGCGGGCACTTCGGGGACCGGGCCCTGTGGGTGGGCGCGTCCGGTGACGTGGCGGCGCTGCGGCGCCTCGCCGAGCGGGCCGGGGCCGCGGCCCGCAAGGCCGGCCTCGACACGGAGGACCACCGCCACTACCGGCCGCACCTCACGCTGGCCCGTGGCTCCGGCGCCGTCCACCTCACGCCGTACGCGGCCGCCCTCGAGTCCTTCACCGGCGAGGAGTGGACGGTGGGTGAGCTGGCACTCGTCCGGAGCCTGCTGCCGAGCTCCGGGGTGCGCGGCGAGCAGCCCCGCTACGAGAAGGTCGGCGGCTGGCCGCTTTCGGCCACGGGTTAATCTCGAAGCGTGGACCCGAAGAGCCGTAACCGGATCATGGCCGTTGTGCTGGTACTGATGTTCGCCGTCGTCGCAGTGGCGGCCGCGGTCGGAAAGTGACCGCGGCCGCACCCCGCCGTACCCGCAGCCGCACGGCTACCGGGCCGGGCGAGGCCCGCGCTCTACCAGGCGAACGCCTCAGGTGACGGCCCCGGGCCCGGGCTGTGCTGTCCCGGGGGACGACCCCCGGACCCCCGGCCGTTCACGGCTCGAGGCCCGCGCTCTACCAGGCAAAAGCCTCCGGTGACGGCCCCGGACCCGGGAAGATCTCGTCCAGGCCCGTGAGGATCTCCTCGCTCAGGTCGAGCTCGACCGCGCGCAGCGCCGAGTCGAGCTGCTCCGAGGTGCGCGGGCCGACGATGGGACCGGTGACGCCGGGACGGGTCAGCAGCCAGGCCAGCGCCGCCTCGCCGGGCGCGAGGCCGTGCTTGTCGAGCAGGTCCTCGTAGGCCTGGAGCTGCGCGCGCGTCTCCGGGTTCGCGAGCGCGTCCGCGGCCCGGCCGCTCGCGCGACGCCCGCCCTCGACCTCCTTCTTGATGACCCCGCCGAGCAGACCGCCGTGCAGCGGCGACCAGGGGATGACCCCGAGGCCGTACTCCTGCGCGGCCGGGATGACCTCCATCTCGGCGCGGCGCTCCGCGAGGTTGTAGAGGCACTGCTCGCTGACGAGGCCGAGGGCGCCGCGCGCGGCCGCCTTCTCGTTGGCCTGGGCGATCTTGTAGCCGGGGAAGTTCGACGACCCCGCGTACAGGACCTTGCCCTGCTGGATCAGGACGTCGACGGCCTGCCAGATCTCCTCGAAGGGGGTCTCGCGGTCGACGTGGTGGAACTGGTAGATGTCGATGTAGTCCGTGCCCAGCCGCTTGAGGCTGGCCTCGACGGCGCGGCGGATGTTGACCGCGGAGAGCTTGTCGTGGTTGGGCCAGGGCGATTCGGTGCCCGCGCCGGCCATGTTGCCGTAGACCTTCGTGGCCAGGACCGTCTTGTCCCGCCGGTCGCCGCCCTGGGCGAACCAGCTGCCGATGATCTCCTCGGTACGGCCCTTGTTCTCGCCCCAGCCGTAGACGTTGGCGGTGTCGAAGTAGTTGATACCCGAGGCCAGTGCCGCGTCCATGATCGCGTGGCTGTCGGCCTCGTCGGTCTGCGGGCCGAAGTTCATCGTGCCGAGAACGAGCCGGCTGACCTTGAGTCCTGTGCGTCCGAGCTGCGTGTACTTCATGAGTCCCCAGCCAACGGCGTGGAGTGGACTCTAGGCAAGGCCCCCGGGCGAGGCGCCCACCGGACCCCACGCCTGACGCATCGCCAGGGCGAACGTATCCGCGAGCTTGCGCTCACCGCTCGCGTTCGGGTGCGTGCCGTCGTACGTGTCCTGGTGGATGTCGTACGACTCCGGCACCGACGCGAGGAGCAGGGGGGAGGGGCCCGAGTCGAGGTCGGCGACCGCCTTCGCGAGAAGCGTGTTGAAGTGCGCGACCTCCGCGGCGAACGGCGCGTCCGTCTCGGCGCGCACGTTCGGGATGACCGGCAGCAGGACCATCCGCACCCGCGGGTTCGCCTCGCGGGCCCCGGCGACGAAGCGGCGCACGTTCTGCGCGGTCTGCTCCGCGTTCGTGTAGAAGCCGAGGTCGATCAGGCCGAGCGAGATGAGCAGGACGTCGGTGCGGGCGAGCGCGACCGCCTCCTCGATGACGGGCGCCATGTGCAGCCAGCCCTCGCCCCAGCCCGCGAGATGGCCGCGCGGGAAGGCGGGGTCCGCGTCCGCGTAGTCGTGCGACACCGGGGCGTTCGCCGTCTTGTCGTGGAGCGTCTCGCGCGGCCCGGCTATCTCGAACGCGCCGTCGCCGTACGCGGCCCGCAGATGCTGCCACATCCGGTAGCGCCAGGTGAGTTCGCCCGCGCTGCCTATCGTCATCGAGTCGCCGACGAATGTGAACCTGAGCATCCGCTCATCATCGCGGATCACGGGCGGGTGGAGTGTGTGACGCTGAGCACGCCCTGGCAAGCTGGGGGGCATGCGTTCGTTTCTGGGTGCGGCCGGAGCCGCCGTCGTTCTCGCGTTCGGTGCCACCGCTCCCGCCGTGGCGGACGACCCCGGCAGCGACGGGTTCACCATCAAGGACCCCCGGATCACCGAGTCCAGCGGCCTGGCCGCGTCCCGGCTCCACCCCGGCATCTACTGGACCCACAACGACAGCAACGACGGCGCGTACCTGTACGCGATCGACGGCAGGACCGGCGAAACCGTCGCCACCCTCACCCTGACCGGCGTCGGCGCCCCGCGCGACGTCGAGGCCATCTCCATCGGCCCCGACGACAACCTCTACGTCGGCGACATCGGCGACAACCTCGGCGGCAAGTGGTCCCACGTGTGGATCTACAAGCTGCCGGAGCCCGAGGAACTGCGCGACCAGACCGTGCGGGCGACGCAGTTCACCGTCCAGTACGCGGACGGGCCCCGCAACGCCGAGGCGCTGATGGTCCATCCGAAGACCGGCCGCGTCTACATCGCCGAGAAGAACGAGGACGGCGGCGGCCTCTACGAGGGCCCCCAGAACCTGTCCGCGTCCGGCACGAACGTCTTCCGCCGCGTCTCCGGTATCGACCTGTGGGTGACGGACGGCGCGTTCTCACCCGACGGCAAGTACCTCGCCCTGCGCGGCTACTTCGGCGGCATCTCGTACGCCTGGAAGGACGGCAGGCCCGAGCGCGAGGGGCAGTTGAACGTGCCGATGCAGCCGCAGGGCGAGTCCGTCACCTACACCGCCGACGGAAAGACGCTGCTCTACGGGAGCGAGGGCAGGGGCAGCTCGGTGAAGCCCGTACAGGCCGCGGACGGGTCGGGCGGAGACTCGAAGCCGCCCTCGGCGGACGGCGATCCGGGCGACGGGCGCATCGACACGGGCCTCAGTGCGAGCGCGGTCGGGCTCATCGCCGTGGTGATCGCCGCGTTCGGGATCGGGCGGCTGCTGTGGCGGCCCAAGAAGTAGCTACTCCTCCAGGACCCGTACCTCGTAGTGCAGCGTCCTGTCCCGCTGCACCTTGTGCGCCAGCGGGACCGCGACGCCGTGCATCACCGGATGCTTGTGGCGGAGCAGTTTCGCCGCATGCTTCGCCTCCTCGCCGCCCTCGTCGAGAAGCCGGACCCGGGCCTTGAACTCGGGGCCCGTGGGGGCGCCGCGCAGGGTGGAGGGGGCGATCTCCACGTCGGGGTCGCGGCGCAGACGCTTGACCTTCCACGCCTTGCCGTACGTGCGGAAGTACGCGTGGTCACCCTCGACGACGAGGTTCACGGGGGTGCCGACGCCCGTGCCGTCCTTCTTGTGGGACGTGAGCAGGACCGTGTACTGCTTGACCAGAGGTGCGAGCACTGGGCTCGTCGGTTGACTCGTCATACCTCCATGGAGACACTCCGCGGGCCTCCTGTCACCCTTTACGCCTCACGCCGACGGGGCGCCCGGCGTAGTGCCGGGCGCCCCGTCGACGTAGAACCGGTGTGACTAGAGCTTCTCGATCACGTAGTCGATGCACTTCGTCAGCGCCTCGACGTCCGCCGGGTCGATCGCCGGGAACATCGCGACGCGCAGCTGGTTGCGGCCCAGCTTGCGGTACGGCTCCGTGTCGACGATGCCGTTGGCGCGCAGCGCCTTGGCGACCGCCGCCGCGTCGATCTCGTCCGAGAAGTCGATCGTGCCGATGACCTGCGAACGCTTCGCGGCGTCCGTGACGAACGGCGTCGCGTACTTCGAGTCCTCGGCCCAGCTGTACAGGCGCGTCGAGGAGTCCTTGGTGCGGGCCGTCGTCCAGGCGAGACCGCCCTGGCTGTTCATCCACTCCAGCTGCTCACCGAGCAGGAACAGCGTCGCGAGCGCCGGGGTGTTGTACGTCTGGTTCTTGCGGGAGTTGTCGATCGCCGTCGGCAGCGAGAAGAACTCCGGGACGTGGCGGCCCGACGCGTGGATGCGCTCGGCGCGCTCCAGGGCGGCCGGCGAGAACGCCGCCAGCCACAGGCCGCCGTCCGACGCGAACGACTTCTGCGGGGCGAAGTAGTAGACGTCCGTCTCGGCGATGTCGACGGGCAGGCCGCCGGCGCCGGAGGTCGCGTCCACCAGGACGAGGGCGCCCTCGTCGGCACCGGCCACGCGCTTGATCGGGGCGGCGACACCGGTGGAGGTCTCGTTGTGCGTGAGGCCGTACACGTCGACGCCCGCCTCGGCCTGCGGCTCGGGGTGCGTGCCGGGCTCGGAGGTGATCACCGTCGGCTCGGCCAGCCACGGGGCCAGCTTCGAGGCCTTCGCGAACTTGGACGAGAACTCGCCGAAGCTGAGGTGCTGCGACTTGTTCTCGATCAGGCCGTGCGTCGCCACGTCCCAGAAGGCGGTGGAGCCGCCGTTGCCCAGGATCACCTCGTAGCCCTCGGGGAGCTGGAAGAGGTCCTTGACCCCTTCGCGCACCCGGCCGACCAGGTTCTTGACCGGGGCCTGGCGATGGGAGGTGCCGAGCAGGGACGTGCCGGTGGCGGCCAGGGCGTCCAGCGCCTCCGTGCGCACCTTGGAGGGGCCCGCGCCGAAACGTCCGTCGGCGGGCTTGATGTCAGCGGGAATCTGGATCTCAGCCACGGGGCGAGCCTAGCGGCTCGGGGCACGCCGTCTTACCGGTGTCCGTCGGCTGAGACCGTTGCCCCACCCGAGTGGACGTTGCGGGGCCCCGCCCCGGACCCCGCTCCTCAAACGGCGGAGGGGCTGAATATGTCGGTCTCGGCTGGATACGCCGGTCCGGGCTGGACACGCCGGTCCTGGAGCCGTGGCCGAAGGGGATGTCGCGGTTCGGGGACGTGCGTGTCACGGGTTGCTCCTTCCGTGGCGAACTGTTGTCGTTCCCGGGGGAGATGCATGCTGGGAGGCATGGCTGCCACCGTGGGAAACCAGGACCCGGAAGGTGTCGCGAGGGCGTTGCGTGGCGCCGTGCGCGGGGAGGTCGACTTCTCCGCGGCCGCGCGGGCGCTGATGACCATGGACGCGTCCAACTACCGGAGGGTGCCCGTCGGGGTCGTGGCGCCGCGCGACGCCGACGACGTGGCGGCCGTGCTCACGGTCTGCCGGGAGTACGGGGTGCCGGTCGTGGCGCGCGGGGGCGGTACGTCGATCGCGGGGCAGGCGACCGGGACGGGCGTCGTCATGGACTTCACGCGGCACATGAACCGGATTGTGGACGTTGATCCGGACGCGCGAACTGCCGTGGTGCAGCCGGGAGTTGTGCTCGACCGACTGCAGGAAGCGGGCGCGCGGTACGGACTGCGGTTCGGGCCCGATCCGTCCACGCACAGTCGGTGCACTGTGGGCGGGATGATCGGGAACAACTCGTGCGGGTCGCATTCGGTGGCCTATGGAACGACAGCTGACAATATCTGTTATCTGTCATCTGTCATCCGTCAATCCAACGGTGATTTTCGTCAGCGCACCCTGGGCCGTGGCTGGCAAGGTGCCCCCGACTCCCTCCGCCCGCTGGTCGAGGGTGAGTTGGCGCTCCTGCGCACCGGCTTCCCCGACCTGCCGCGTCGTATCTCCGGGTACGCCGCCGACGCCCTGCTCCCCGAGAACGGTGTCGACCTCGCCCGTTTCCTCTGCGGCACCGAAGGCACCCTCGGCATCGTCACCGAGGCGACCGTCCGGCTCGTCGAAGCGCCACGCGCGCGTGCCCTCGCGGTGCTCGCCTACGCCGACGAGAGCGCCGCCGCCGAGGCCGCCGCGGGGCTCCTGCCGTACAGGCCGCTCACCGTTGAGGGCATGGCCGCCGACCTCGTACGGGAACAGGCCGGTCTGCCGAAGGGCGGCGCCTGGCTGTTCGTCGAGACCGGCGGCGACACCCCGGCACAGGCACGCACGCATGCCGGGGCGATCGTGCGGGCCGCGGCCGACGGCACCACGGACTCCCTCGTCGTCGACGACCCCGCGGGCCAGCGCGCCCTGTGGCGTATCCGCGAGGACGCCTCCGGCACCGCTACCCGTATGCCCGACGGCACGGAGGCGTGGCCCGGCTGGGAGGACTGCGCCGTGCCGCCCGCCCGCCTCGGCCCGTATCTGCGGGACTTCAGGGGGCTCCTGGCGCAGCACGGCCTGCGCGGCACCCCGTACGGGCACTTCGGGGACGGCTGCATCCACGTACGCATCGACTTCGACCTGCTCAGCGAGACCGGGGTGCGGCGCTTTCGGCACTTCTCCGAAGATCTCGCCGAACTCGTCGTCGCGCACGGCGGATCGCTGTCCGGGGAGCACGGCGACGGGCAGGCCCGCGCCGAACTCCTACCGAAGATGTACGGGCCCGAGCTGGTGGACCTCTTCGGGCGGATCAAGGACGCGTGGGATCCCGACGGTCTGCTCAACCCCGGCATTCTCGTGCGCCCCGCCCGCCTCGACGAGAACCTGCGGTTCGCCGTCCTGCCGCGCGGCCCCGTCGACGTCGAGTTCGCCTACCCGCACGACGGCGGTGACTTCTCCGCCGCGGTACGCCGTTGCGTGGGCGTCGCCAAGTGCCGTACGGAATCCGCCCCTTCGGGTGGTGTCATGTGCCCGTCCTTCCGGGTGACCGGCGAGGAGACGCACTCCACGCGCGGGCGTGCGCGCCTGCTGCACGAGATGCTCGCCGGCGAGGTGGTCACGGACGGCTGGCAGTCCACGGAGGTACGGGACGCACTCGACCTGTGCCTGTCGTGCAAGGGGTGCCGCACGGACTGCCCGGTCGGCGTCGACATGGCCACCTACAAGGCGGAGTTCCTGCATCACCACTACGAAGGGCGCAGGCGGCCCGCGGCGCACTACTCCATGGGGTGGCTGCCGCTCTGGCTGCGGGCCGTGCACCACGCGCGCGCGGCGGGCGTCGTCAACACCCTCGCGCGCGTGGGGCCGTTGGCCGCCCTCGGCAAGCGGCTCGGCGGACTCGCCTCGGAGCGGAAGATTCCGCGGGTCGCCCCCGAGACGTTCAGTGCGGGGTGGCGGCGGGATCTGCGGCGGCGGGTGCGGGTGGCCCGGCGGGTCGGCGCGGCGCGGATCGGGGGCGACGGGCCCGAGGTGGTCCTGTGGCCGGACACGTTCACGGAGCATCTCGCGCCGCAGGTCGGGCGGGCCGCCGTGCGCGTACTCGAAGAGGCGGGGCTCTCCGTGCTGCTGCCCCCTACGCGGGTCTTCGACTACAGGCCGGACGGGCCGGCGGCGGTCGCCGGGCTCCTTCCGTCGCGGCGCGGCCGCGTCTGCTGCGGCCTCACGTACGTCTCCACGGGCCAGCTCGACCGCGCCCGCGCCGTCCTGCGCCGCACCCTCGACCTGATGCGGCCGGTCGTCGACTCCGGGCTGCCCGTCGTCGTCCTGGAGCCGAGCTGCGCCGCCGCGCTCCGCACCGACCTGCCGGAACTGCTGCCCGACGAACCCCGCGCCCGCCGCCTCGCCGACTCCGTACTGACCTTTGCCGAGGCCCTGGAGCGGTTCGCCCCGCACTGGGACCCGCCCCGCGTGGACCGCCCCGCCGTCGGCCAGACCCACTGCCACCAGCACGCGGTCCTGGGTGACGCCGCCGAGCGGAGACTGCGGGAAAGGGCCGGTCTGGAGGGCGAGCTGAGCGGGGGGTGCTGCGGCCTGGCGGGCAACTTCGGTTTCGAGAAAGGGCATTACGACGTGTCGGCGGCCTGCGCGGAGGAACAGCTCCTGCCCGCCGTCCGCGCCGCCGACGACAGGGCGGTGGTCCTCGCGGACGGCTTCTCGTGCCGCACCCAGCTGGAGCAGCTGGAGCGGGAAGGCGGCCGGCCGGGGAGGCATCTGGCTGAGGTGCTCGCGGAGGCGCTGGGGTTCAGTTCGTAGGACGCGTGCCGGCAGACGGCGTGACCTCGTGGCCCACTCCGCAGGAGGCGTTCTGCCGGACGGCATGACCTCGTGGGTCGCTTCGTAGGACGCGTTCCGCCGGACGGTACGACCTCCGGGGTCACTCGGTAGAGCGCGTTCCGCCGGACGGTACGACCTCGTGGGCGAGTTCCACCAGGTCCCGTACGGCGGGGTGACGCGGGCCGGCGTCGCGCCAGGCGAGTACGACGGGCAGGTCGGGGGCGTCGGTCAGCGGGACGTAGACGACGCCGGGGTGCGGGTGCATGCCGGGCGTGGCCGTCGTCGTGACGCCCACCGCGCGGTCGGCCGCGATGGCCGCGAGCCAGTCGTCCGTGTTCGCCACGGTGATCGTCGCGGTGGGCCGCGCGGCGGGCGGCCAGAGGTCGAGGGCGGTGGTGCCGGAGACGGTGTTCACGGCGATCGTGTGACCGGAGAGGTCGGCGAGGGTGAGCACGCCGCGCGCCGCGAGGGGGCTGTCGGACGGTACGGCCGCGACCCGGCTCTCCGTGTGCAGGAGCTCGGTGACCAGGCCCGGCGCGTCCACGGACCCGCGCAGCAGCGCGACGTCCACGGCGCCCCGGGTCAGTCCGGCCGTGCGGTCGTCGATGCGCAGGAGTTCGAGCGGCACGTCGGGATACCGCTCGCGCCAGCGCCGCAGCAGGGGCGTGGTGTACGGGCCCGCCGCCGACCAGGCGTGCCCGAGCCGCAGCGGCCGGCGCATGGCCCGGACGGAGTCCAGGGCGTCCTCGAACGCGGCGACGGCCGCCGCCGCGCTCTCCCGGAAGGCCCTGCCTTCGGCGGTCAGCGCGAGGTGGTGGGTGGAGCGGTCGACGAGCCGTACGCCGAGTGCGTCCTCAAGGGTCGCGAGGGTGCGCGAGACGGCGGGCTGGGTGAGGCGGAGGCGGGAGGCGGCGCGTGTGACGTTGCCCTCCTCGGCGATGGCGAGGAAGCAGCGCAGATGGCGCAGCTCCAGCGAGTGGAGGGCATACGGACCGCTCATGCCTGCGGAGCATAACGGGAGCGCAGCAGGCATTTCACGGACCGCGCGCGGCGGTCTTAGCGTGGCAGGCGGGCCTGCGTCGCGCTGGACGCGACGGGCGGTGAACCGTCAGCCGTAAAAGGGGTCCACGATCATGACGTGGTGTACTACCTTGGACGGCGAAGTCCACCCTGTTGAACTGTGGGGGTGGCGGCGAAAAGGGAAGGCTTCAGAGGTGAACGTCTCACGTACCGACCGGGCGGCGACCGGTGCCGACGCGGCGGCCGCCGCACTGGTGCAGCCGGAGGCCGCGGTGGCGCAGCCGGAGGTGGCGGGCGCTTCCGCCGCGCCCGAGGGTGCCGCGCCGAAGGGCTCCCGCTGGGGCGCGCTCGGCCCGGTCGGGCTCGTCCTCGGCGGCTGTGTCTCGGTGCAGTTCGGTGCGGCCGTCGCCGTGGGCCTGATGCCGCGCGCGGGAGCGGTCGGTGTCGTCACCCTGCGGCTCTTCTTCGCCGCGCTCGTCCTGCTCATCGTGTGCCGGCCCAAGCTGCGCGGCTACTCGCGCGCGGACTGGGGCACCGTCGTCACCTTCGGCATCACCATGGGCGGGATGAACCTGCTCTTCTACCAGGCCGTCGAGCGGATCCCGCTCGGCCCTGCCGTCACCCTCGAAGTCCTCGGCCCGCTCGCCCTGTCGGTGTTCGCCTCGCGCCGCCTGGTCAACGCCGTCTGGGCGGGCCTCGCGCTCTGCGGCGTCTTCCTCCTGGGCGGTGGCGGCGGCTTCGGTGAACTCGACCTGGTCGGCGCGGCCTTCGCCGTCGCGGCGGGTGGCATGTGGGCGACGTACATCGTCTTCAGCGCCCGTACGGGCCGCCGCTTCCCGCAGGCCGACGGGCTCGCCCTCGCGATGGTGGTCGCGGCCGTGCTCTGCCTGCCGCTCGGCATCGCGGCGTCGGGCTCCCAGCTGGTCGTCCCCTCGACGCTGGCCCTGGGCGCGGCGGTCGCCGTCCTGTCCTCGGTGCTCCCGTACACGCTCGAACTGCTCGCCCTGCGCCGCCTGCCCGCGTCCACGTTCGCGGTCATGATGAGCCTGGAGCCGGCCGTTGCCGCGCTCGCCGGATTCCTCATCCTGAACCAGGCCCTGTCCGCCGTCGGCGCGCTCGCGATCGCCCTGGTCATCGCGGCGAGCATCGGCGCGGTACGGACGCAGGTCGGGCGGGGCCGGGCCGGGACGGCCCGGAAGTCCGACTCCGCCTGACCCCGCCGTCCTGACCGTCTTCGCCGACCGTCGGCCCGTGAGCACGGTGGCGGCGCGCCGGGGCGTCACCCCGAACCCGCCCCCTGCTCCCGGCAAGGTCGTCTGGTTCGCGTGCGATGCGGGGTGTGTGACGGCCTGGGCGGGTCCAGGAACCCGGGTACTCCTCAGTCGCCCACCGGGTGCGGGTGGCCCAGGTAGGGGAACTCCGGCAGGAGGTCGGTGTGCGGGGGGATGTTGTCCGAGGTGATCCGCTCCCACGAGCCGTCCGGCGAGAAGATCTTCACCGACGAGCCGGTCTCCCTCGGCGCCCTCGCCCGGCACCGTGAACGCGAAGAGGTCCGTCATGTCCAGCCGGGAGTCGCCGAGCGGGGGACGGAGGTTCGGGCCGCTGAGGTGATGAGACATGGCCCGAGGCTCCATCCCCCCGTCACCGGTGATTGAGCAGCCACGCCGGGCACTCGCCGGGCGTCACTCCCACGGCAGCGACGCCGAAGTCACCTGAAGTCATCTCATTAATTTTCATACAAGCACGCTTGATTGTTTCCTGGCGCGCTGCCATGCTCCAGGCACGCCGCACACTGCCGTGCCCCGAGGGAGCGCACCGTGTCCGATCTGCCGTCCGTGTTCGACGACTTGCGGGACGAAAGCCAGGAACTCGACGCGATGGTAAGGGAGTTGGGGCCCCGTCAGTGGGGGCTGCCCACCCCCGCGGCCCGCTGGAGCGTAGCCCACCAGATCGCCCATCTGGCCTGGACCGACCGTGCCGCGCTGCTCGCCGTCACCGACGCGGACGCCTTCGCCGGTGAGGTGGAGAAGGCCGTCGCCGCGCCGGACTCGTTCGTCGACGACGGGGCGGAGGAGGGTGCCGCGCTGCCGCCCGCCGAACTGCTCGCCCGATGGCGGGCGGGGCGCGAGAAGTTGCAGCCCGTGCTGCGCTCCGCGGCCGCCACCAAGACGCGGTTCCCCTGGTACGGGCCGCCGATGTCCGCCGCGTCCATGGCCACCGCCCGGCTGATGGAGACCTGGGCCCACGGTCAGGACATCGCCGACGCCCTCGGTGTCGTGCGCACTCCGAGCGACCGGCTCCGGCATATCGCCCGCATCGGCGTACGGACGCGTGACTTCGCCTTCGGGATGCGGGGGATCGAGGTGCCGGAGGGGGAGTTCAGGGTCGAACTGACCGCTCCCTCCGGCGAGTTGTGGACCTACGGCCCCGAGGACGCGGCACAGCGCGTCACCGGGTCCGCTCTCGACTTCTGTCTCCTTGTCACCCAGCGTGCGCACCGGGACGACCTCGACGTGCGGGCCGAGGGCCCGGACGCCGACCGCTGGCTGGAGATCGCGCAGGCGTTCGCGGGGCCGCCGGGACCGGGCCGCGAGTCCACGGGGGCCCGGAAGTGACCGCGGCGCCGTTGCGCATCGGCAACGCCTCCGGCTTCTACGGCGACCGCTTCGACGCGATGCGCGAGATGCTCGAAGGCGGCCCCCTCGACGTCCTGACCGGCGACTACCTCGCCGAACTGACCATGCTCATCCTGGGCCGCGACCGCCTGAAGGACCCCGCGCGCGGTTACGCCCGCACGTTCCTGCGCCAGCTGGAGGAGACCCTCGGCCTGGCGCTCGACCGGGGCGTGAAGATCGTCGCGAACGCGGGCGGACTCAACCCGGCCGGACTCGCCGACGCCGTACGGGAGTTGGCGGACCGTCTCGGCCTCCACGCGCGCGTGGCGCACGTCGAGGGCGACGACCTCGCCCCGAGCGGACGCCACCCCGGTGCCCTCACCGCCAACGCCTACCTCGGCGGCGCCGGGATCACCGCCTGCCTCGCGGCCGGCGCCGACATCGTGGTCACCGGCCGCGTCACCGACGCCGCCCTGGTCACCGGGCCCGCGGCCTGGCGCTTCGGGTGGGAGCAGGACGCGTACGACCGCCTCGCCGGGGCCGTCGTCGCCGGGCACATCCTGGAGTGCGGGACCCAGGCCACGGGCGGCAACTACTCCCGCTTCGCCGGGCGGGCCCGCGATCTGCGGCGCCCCGGCTTCCCCCTCGCCGAGCTCCACGAGGACGGCTCCTGCGTCATCACCAAGCACCCCGGCACGGGCGGGTTCGTGACGGTGGGGACGGTGACGGAGCAGCTGCTCTATGAGACCGGGGGCGCCCGGTACGCGGGGCCCGACGTGACCGCGAGGCTGGACACCGTACGGCTCACGCAGGAGGCCCCGGATCGCGTCCGCGTGGACGGAGTGCGCGGCGAGGCCCCGCCCCCCGCCCTGAAGGTCGGTCTCAACCGGCTCGGCGGCTTCCGCAACGAGGTCGTGTTCGTGCTGACCGGGCTCGACATCGAGGCCAAGGCGGCGCTCGTACGGGAGCAGATGGACGACGCGTTCGACCGGGCCAAGTCCCGCCCTGCTCACGTGACGTGGGAACTGGCGCGTACGGATCGCGCGGACGCGGACACGGAAGAGACCGCGAGCGCGCTGCTGCGGCTCGTCGTCCGGGACAGCGACGCTGACGCGGTGGGCCGCACCCTCAGCAGCGCGGCGATCGAACTGGCGCTCGGCAGCTACCCCGGCTTCCACGTGACGGCCCCGCCCGGCAAGGGCGCCCCGTACGGGGTGTTCGAGGCGGCGTACGTGGACCGGGGCGAGGTCGAGCAGGTCGCCGTACTGCCGGACGGCGAACGGAAGTTGATCACGTACGACGGCCCTGCGCGCGCGCTGACGGACGTGGAAGAACCACCCCTGCCCGCGCCCCTGCCACCCGGCCCCACCCGGCGCGCCCCCCTCGGCCTCGTCGCGGGCGCCCGCAGCGGCGACAAGGGCGGGGACGCGAACGTGGGGGTGTGGGTGTGCGGAGACGGAGAGGGGGACGAGGCCTGGCGGTGGCTCGTGCATGAGATGACAGCTGACAGATTTCAGAATCTGATATCTGAAAGTTGTCATCTGACAGTTGTCCGGCACGTGCTGCCCAACCTCCGCGCCCTCAACTTCACCGTCACCGGCCTCCTCGGCCAGGGTGTCGCCTCCCGGCACCGTTTCGACCCTCAGGCCAAGGGGCTCGGCGAGTGGCTGCGCTCCCGTCATCTGGACATACCGGAGGTGCTCCTGTGACCGTTCTCGCCTCGGCCCTGGACGTCGGAGGTGCCGACTACGCCGCTCACCGCGAGGCCATGATCTGCAAGCTCGACGCGCTCGACGCCGAGCATGCCAAGGCGCTCGCGGGCGGCGGCGAGAAATACGTCCAACGGCACCGCAAGCGCGGAAAGTTGCTCGCCCGTGAACGTATCGAGCTGCTCCTCGACCCCGATACGCCCTTCCTCGAACTCTCCCCCCTCGCGGCCTGGGGCAGCGACTACGCCGTCGGCGCCTCCCTCGTCACCGGCATCGGTGTCGTCGAAGGCGTCGAGTGCCTGGTCACCGCGAACGATCCGACGGTGCGCGGCGGAGCCAGTAATCCCTGGTCACTGAAGAAGGCCCTGCGCGCCAACGAGATCGCGTTCGCCAACCGGCTGCCCTGCATCAGCCTCGTCGAGTCCGGCGGCGCCGATCTGCCCTCCCAGAAGGAGATCTTCATCCCGGGCGGCGGCATCTTCCGTGACATCACACGCCTCTCGGCCGCCGGGATCCCCACCGTCGCCGTCGTCTTCGGAAACTCCACCGCCGGCGGCGCGTACATCCCCGGCATGTCCGACCACGTGATCATGGTCAAGGAACGGGCGAAGGTCTTCCTCGGCGGGCCGCCCCTGGTGAAGATGGCGACCGGCGAGGAGAGCGACGACGAGTCGCTCGGCGGCGCCGAGATGCACGCCCGTACGTCCGGGCTCGCCGACTGCTTCGCGCTCGACGAGCGGGACGCGATCCGGCAGGCGCGCCGCGTCGTCGCCCGTCTCAACCACCGCAAGGCGTACGCGGATCCACAGCTCGTGGAGCCGCCCAAGTACGACAGCGACGAACTCCTCGGCATTGTGCCCGGCGACCTCAAGGTCCCCTTCGACCCGCGCGAGGTCATCGCCCGGATCGTGGACGGCTCCGACTTCGACGAGTTCAAGCCGCTGTACGGGTCGAGCCTCACGACCGGCTGGGCGTCACTTCACGGCTATCCGGTCGGCATCCTCGCCAACGCGCAAGGGGTTCTCTTCAGCGAGGAGTCGCAGAAGGCCGCCCAGTTCATCCAGCTCGCCAACCAGCGCGACATCCCGCTCCTGTTCCTGCACAACACCACCGGCTACATGGTCGGCAAGGAGTACGAGCAGGGCGGCATCATCAAGCACGGCTCGATGATGATCAACGCCGTCAGCAACAGCCGCGTGCCGCACCTCTCGGTCCTCATGGGCGCCTCGTACGGGGCGGGCCACTACGGGATGTGCGGGCGGGCCTTCGACCCCCGCTTCCTCTTCGCCTGGCCGAGCGCCAAGTCAGCCGTGATGGGCCCGCAGCAGCTCGCCGGTGTCCTGTCGATCGTGGCCCGTCAGTCGGCCGCCGCGAAGGGGCAGCCGTACGACGATGATGCGGACGCCGCGCTGCGCGCCATGGTGGAGCAGCAGATCGAGTCCGAGTCCCTGCCGATGTTCCTTTCCGGGCGGCTGTACGACGACGGGGTCATCGACCCGCGCGACACCCGGACCGTGCTCGGCCTGTGCCTGTCCGCGATCCACACGGCGCCCGTGGAGGGCGCGCGCGGTGGATTCGGCGTGTTCCGGATGTGAGGCCCATGACCACGCGAATGATCACCTCTGTACTCGTCGCCAACCGCGGCGAGATCGCCTGCCGCGTCTTCCGTACCTGCGCCGAGCTGGGCATCCGGACCGTCGCCGTGTACTCGGACGCCGACGAGAACGCCCTGCACGCGCGCGTGGCCGATGCCGCCGTACGGCTTCCGGGGGCGTCGCCCGCCGAGACGTATCTGCGCGGCGACCTGATCGTGAAGGCCGCCCTGGCCGCGGGCGCGGACGCCGTGCACCCCGGCTACGGGTTCCTGTCCGAGAACGCCGGCTTCGCGCGGGCCGTCGCCGACGCGGGCCTGACCTGGATCGGCCCGCCGCCCGAGGCGATCGAGGCGATGGCGTCGAAGACGCGCGCCAAGGAGCTCATGGGCATCGAGCCCCTCGAGGCCGTCACGGACAAGGACCTGCCCGTCCTCGTGAAGGCCGCGGCCGGCGGTGGCGGGCGCGGCATGCGAGTCGTCCGTGAACTGGCGGAGCTGGACGCGCAGTTGGCCGCCGCCGGGGCCGAGGCGCTGAGCGCCTTCGGGGACGGTGAGGTGTTCGTCGAGCCGTACATCGAGGGCGGCCGGCACGTCGAGGTGCAGGTCATGGCCGACGCGCACGGCACCGTGTGGGCGCTGGGCACCCGCGACTGCTCGCTCCAGCGGCGCCATCAGAAGGTCATCGAGGAAGCGCCCGCACCCGGTCTCACGCCTGAACTCGAAGCGTCTCTCAAGGAGATGGCCGTGCGCGCCGCACGCGCCACCGACTACCGGGGCGCCGGAACCGTCGAGTTCCTCGTCGCCGACGGCAAGGCGCACTTCCTGGAGATGAACACCCGCCTCCAGGTCGAACACCCCGTCACCGAGGCCGTGTTCGGCGTCGATCTCGTGGCGCTGCAACTGCGCGTCGCCGAGGGCGGGCCCCTGGGCGAAGAGCCGCCCGTCGCGCGCGGCCACTCGGTGGAGGCCCGTCTGTACGCGGAGGATCCGGCCGCCGGCTGGGCCCCGCAGACCGGCACGCTGCACCGGCTGTCCGTCCCGGAGGCCGTACGCCTGGACACCGGGTTCACCGACGGCGACCCGATCGGGGTGCACTACGACGCGATGCTCGCCAAGGCCGTCGCGCACGCGCCGACCCGCGCCGAGGCCCTGCGCAAGCTGGCGGGCGCCCTGGAGCGGGCCGTCGTGCACGGCCCGGTCACCAACAGGGAGCTCCTCGTACGGTCGCTGCGGCACCCGGAGTTCACCGCGGGCGGCGCGGACACCGGGTTCTACGACCGGCACCTGGCCGCGCTCGCGGCGCCGGACCCGGACCCGTACGCGCCGCTCGCCGCGGCCCTCGCCGACGCGCACGGCCGCTCCCGGTTCGGCGGCTGGCGCAACGTGGCGTCGCAGCCGCAGGTCAAGCACTACCGCACCGAACCCGACGGGACCGAGCACGAGGTGCGCTACCGGCACACACGCGACGGTCTGGCCGCGGACGGAGCGCGCGTCGTGCGCGCGACCCCGGCGCTCGTCGTGCTCGAAGTGGACGGCTTGGTAAGGAAGTTCGACATCGCGGTCCACGGGGAGCGCGTGTACGTGAACGGCGCCGCGCTCACCGCCCTGCCCCGCCTCCCCGAGCCCGTCGCGCGCCAGGAGCCGGGATCCCTGCTCGCGCCCATGCCCGGCACCGTCGTCCGGCTCGCCGAAGGGCTCGCCGAGGGCGTCACGGTCACCGCGGGGCAGCCCCTCGTCTGGCTGGAGGCGATGAAGATGGAGCACCGCATCACCGCTCCCGCCTCCGGCACGCTCACCGCCCTGCACGCCGCGCCCGGCCGTCAGGTCGAGGTCGGCGCCCTGCTCGCCGTCGTACAGGAGGATCAGTCGTGAACGCTCCCGTCCTCGAATCCGAGGAGCACCAGGCCCTGCGCTCCGCCGTCGCCGCTCTCGGCAGCCGCTTCGGACGCGACTACATGACCCGTGTCGTCCGCGAGGAGGGCCACCCCGAGGAGCTGTGGGCGGAGGCCGCGAAGCTCGGGTACCTGGGCGTGAACCTGCCGGAGGAGCACGGCGGCGGGGGCGGCGGCATGTATGAACTGTCGCTGGTCCTTGAGGAGTTGGGCGCCTCCGGTGCGCCGCTGCTGATGATGGTCGTGTCGCCCGCGATCTGCGGCACCGTCATCTCCCGCTTCGGCACGCCCGAGCAGAAGGCTGCCTGGCTGCCGGGTCTCGCCGACGGCAGCCGCACGATGGCGTTCGGGATCACCGAGCCCGACGCGGGCTCCAACTCGCACCGCATCACGACCACCGCCCGCCGCGACGGGGACAGCGGCGACTGGGTCCTGTCCGGGCGCAAGGTGTTCGTCTCCGGCGTCGACATAGCCGACGCCACCCTCATCGTGGGCCGCACCGAGGACGCCCGTACCGGCAGCCTCAAGCCGTGCCTGTTCATCGTGCCGCGCGACGCCGAGGGGTTCGGGCGGCGGCAGATCGACATGGAACTCCAGGCGCCGGAGAAGCAGTTCGAGCTCGTCCTCGACGACGTACGGCTCCCGGCCGACGCGCTCGTCGGCGACGAGGACGCCGGCCTGCTCCAGCTGTTCGCGGGCCTCAACCCCGAGCGCATCATGACGGCCGCGTTCGCGATCGGCATGGGCCGTTTCGCGCTGGCCAGGGCCGTCGGGTACGCGAAGGAGCGCACCGTCTGGAAGTCGCCCATCGGCGCGCACCAGGCCATCGCGCACCCGCTCGCGCAGGCCCACATCGAGCTGGAGACGGCCCGCCTGATGATGCAGAAGGCGGCCCATCTGTACGACGCGGGCGACGACATCGGGGCGGGGGAGGCCGCGAACATGGCCAAGTACGCGGCCGCGGAGGCCTGTGTGCGGGCCGTCGACCAGGCGGTGCACACGCTCGGCGGCAACGGCCTCACCCGCGAGTTCGGCCTCGCCTCGCTCATCACGGCGTCCCGCGTGGCCCGCATCGCTCCCGTGAGCCGGGAAATGATCCTCAACTACGTGTCCCACCAGACCCTGGGACTGCCGAAGTCGTACTGACCAAGTCGCACTGGCCAAGTCGTACTGACCCGTGAGGAGTTCGGCCATGGTGTTCCACAGTGCCCTCGCGTTGGGGAGGGTGCCTGATCCTTCAGGGTCGGGACGGATGCTCGTTCCCGTGAAGCAGGGCAAGGGAAGTCGGATCGCCGCCAGGGTGATTCGGCGTTTCACTCGACTCGACAGCGTTTCGCACGAGAGAGACCAGCCAGGAGTTCAGGGATCGGTCGTCAGCGTCAGCAGCGTTCTTGGCTCTGGCGTAGAGGGTTTCCGGCAAGCGCAGGTTGAACTTGATCACCTCTCCAGTGTGGCCCTAAAATGGGGCCATGTCACGTTGCCGCATGTATCCGACGCCTGGGCAGGCCGAGCAGATGCTTGAGCACTGCGCGCACGCCCGGTACGTGTGGAACCTGGCCGTCGAGCAGCACTCTCACTGGCTGAAGGTAAAGAGGGCCGCGCCGGGTTTCGCCGAGCAGTGCCGCCAACTCACTGAGGCCCGGCGCGAGAACGAGTGGCTGCGGGCCGGTAATGCGGACGTGCAGCAGCAGGCGTTGAAGGACTTCGCCAAGGCCAAGAGCGCCAGGTTCACTTCCGGGTTCGGTGAGCCGACCTGGCGTAAGAAGTTCGCGCATGAGGGATTCCGGGTCATCGGCACGGACCGGGTTCCGGAGTTCGATGCCGGCGGTAGCCCGAAGCTGAACGCAAAGGGCAAGCAGGCCATGGGCCGGTCCGTGGTGATGCGTAGGCTTAACCGCAAGTGGGCTCAGGTGAAGGTGCCCGGCTGCGGCTGCGGCTGCGGCTGGGTCCGGTTCCGGCTCACCCGGCCTGAGCTGCCGAAGGCGAAGACGTTCCGGGTCACCTTCCGCCATGGTCGTTGGCACATCGCTTTCGCCGTCATTCCCGAGCCGACCGACGCGCCGGGTACGGGTGCGATCATCGGCATCGACCGGGGCGTGAAGATCACCGCCGCCCTCTCGGACGGCCGGAAGCTGAACTGCCCGCAGCTCACCGTCAAGGAGCGGTCCCAGATCCGCAAGCACCAGCGGCGAGCCGCCCGCGCGCCGAAGGGCAGCGAGCGGAAGGCGGCCGAGTATGCGAAGGTCGCCAAGCTCAAGGCCCGTGAGGCTGACCGGCGCAAGGACTGGTGCGAGAAGACCAGCACCATGCTGGCCCGTAGCTTCGACGTGATCCGGTTCGAGAAACTCAACATCAAGAACATGACCCGCTCGGCGACGGGGACAGTCGAACAGCCGGGAGAGAAGGTCCGGCAGAAGGCCGGGCTGAACCGGGCGATCCTCGCCCAGGGCTGGGGCCTGCTCCGGCAGCGCACGGAGCAGAAGGCCCCCGGCCGGGTCGAGGACGTCCCGGCCCCGTACACCTCCCTGAGGTGCAGTGCCTGCGGATGGATCGAGAAGAACTCGCGCAAGAGCCAAGCCGAGTTCGTTTGCGTGTCCTGCGGGTTCACCTGCAACGCCGATGAGAACGCAGCAAACAACGTCGCGGCAGGACAGGGCGGGATTCCCCGCCCCCGGCGATCAGCCGGTGCCGGAGGGATGACAGCGGCCACCGGCCGTTCGAGTGTCCGTGAACCTCAACCCATATGGGTTGGAATCCCCCTCTTTGAGCAGGGGGAGGATGTCAAAGTGAGTACGCGGATGTCGAGTCTCAGGGAGACGTCATGAGCGTTGCCGAGCCCTTCGTCCACGCCTCGCACGAGCGCGGGATCACCACCCTCACTCTCGACTCCCCGGCCAACCGCAACGCCCTGTCCGCCGGGCTCGTCGCCGAGCTGGCGGACGCGCTCACGGCGTGCGGCAAGGACGACGCCGTACGGGCCGTCGTCCTCACCCACACCGGCAACACGTTCAGCGCCGGCGCCGACCTGAAGTCCCCGCCCCCGCCCGATGCCCTGGTCGCGCTCCTGCGGCAGATCGTCGCGCTCGACCGTCCCGTCGTCGCGCGGATCGCCGGGCATGTGCGGGCGGGCGGGCTCGGCCTGCTCGGGGCGTGCGACATCTCGGCCGCCTCGCACGCCGCCTCGTTCGCGTTCACCGAGGTCCGCATCGGGGTCGCGCCCGCCGCCATCTCGCTGCCCCTGCTGCCGCGCACCGACCCGCGCGCCGTCGCCCGCTACTACCTGACGGGAGAGCGCTTCGACGCGGCGGAAGCGGTCCGCGTCGGGCTCCTGACGGCGGCGGGCGACGACGTCGACGCGGCCCTCGCCCCCGTCCTCGACGGGCTGCGCCGGTCGTCCCCGCAGGGCCTGGCCGAGACGAAACGGCTGCTCACGGCTAAGGTGCTGGAGGCCTTCGACCGGGACGCGGCCGACCTGAGCGCGCTCTCGGCCCGGCTGTTCTCCTCCGCACAGGCAAGCGAAGGGATGACGGCCTTCCTCGAACGACGGGATCCCGCATGGGTGCTGTGACCTCATCCGGTACGGCGGTGGAGCGCGCCCCCAAACAGGACCGCAGCCGCGCCACCCGCCTGCGCCTCCTCGAAGCGGCCGTGTCCTGCCTCGCCGAGCGCGGCTGGTCGGGCTCCACGGTCTCCGTCGTCGCCGAACGGGCCGGGGTCTCGCGCGGCGCGGCCCAGCACCACTTCCCGACCCGCGAGGACCTGTTCACCGCCGCCGTCGAGTACGTCGCCGAGGAGCGCTCGACCGCGCTGCGCGCCCTGCGTCCCCGGGGCCGCACCGAGGTCGTCGCCGCCCTCGTCGACCTGTACACGGGCCCGCTGTTCCGGGCCGCCCTGCACCTGTGGGTGGCGGCGTCGAACGAGCCGCAGCTGGGCGGCCGCGTCACCGAACTCGAGGCCCGCGTCGGCCGCGAGACCCATCGCATCGCCGTGGAACTCCTGGCCGCCGACGAGTCGCGCCCGGGTGCCCGCGAGACGGTGCAGGGGCTCCTCGACATGGCGCGCGGCCTCGGCCTCGCGAACCTCCTCACCGATGACGGGCCCCGCCGCGAGCGGGTCGTCGCGCAGTGGGCGGCGATCCTGGACGGGGCGCTGGGATGACGCGGGGCGGATGACGTACGCGAGCGGCGCCGCACGGAAGACGCGCGGCGCCGCTCGCTGTGCCGAGGGCGGTACTCAGCCCGAGATGTCCCCGTACCCCTCGATGTCGCGAGGGTCGCGGGTGCCCGGGCCGATGTAGCGGGCCGAGGGGCGCACGAGGCGGCCCGTGCGCTTCTGCTCCAGGATGTGCGCCGACCAGCCGGCCGTGCGGGCGCACGTGAACATCGACGTGAACATGTGCGCCGGGACCTCCGCGAAGTCCAGCATGATCGCCGCCCAGAACTCCACGTTCGTGGCCAGGACCCGGTCGGGCCTGCGGGCGTGCAGCTCCGCGAGGGCGGCCTTCTCCAGGGCCTCGGCGACCTCGAAGCGCGGGGCGCCCAGCTCGCGGGCCGTGCGCCGCAGCACGCGCGCGCGGGGGTCCTCGGCGCGGTAGACGCGGTGCCCGAAGCCCATGAGGCGCTCGCCCTTGTCGAGGGCACGGCGGACGTACGCGTCCGCGTCGCCGGTGCGCTCGATCTCCTCGATCATGCCGAGGACGCGGGAGGGCGCGCCGCCGTGCAGGGGGCCCGACATGGCGCCGACGGCGCCCGAGAGCGCCGCCGCGACATCGGCGCCCGTGGAGGCGATGACGCGCGCGGTGAACGTGGAGGCGTTCATGCCGTGCTCGGCGGCGCTCGTCCAGTACGCGTCGACGGCGGCGACGTGCTTCGGGTCGGGTTCGCCGCGCCAGCGCTTCATGAACCGCTCGACGACGGTGTCCGCCTTGTCGATCTCGCGCTGCGGCACCATCGGCCGGCCCTGTCCGCGGGCCGACTGGGCGACGTACGAGAGGGCCATGACGGCGGCGCGGGCGAGGTCCTCGCGGGCCTGCGCCTCGTCGATGTCGAGCAGCGGTTTCAGGCCCCACACGGGCGCGAGCATGGCGAGCGCGGACTGCACGTCGACGCGGATGTCGCCGGAGTGGACGGGGATGGGGAACGGCTCGGCGGGCGGCAGACCCGGGTTGAAGGCCCCGTCGACGAGCAGGCCCCAGACGTTGCCGAACGACACATGGCCGACCAGATCCTCGATGTCGACGCCCCGGTACCGGAGGGCGCCGCCTTCCTTATCCGGTTCGGCGATCTCCGTCTCGAACGCGACGACTCCCTCGAGGCCGGGCACGAAGCCGGGGACAGGGCCGGGGTCAAGGCCGGGGTCGGACATCAGGCGGCTCCTCTGAACGTGTACGACTCTGCGTCTGGTACGACTCTGCATCTATCTGTACGACGGTGGACCGCGGTGGTGGCGCGGCTCCAGGGCTCGCGGGCCGGGATCGGTCACCCCGGTGATGCCCCGTTCGGCAGGCGGTCACCCAACCGAAGGGGCGGCGGGACCGATGACGATATCCGCTGGTGCCACCCTTGGGGAGAGGTCGCGGCACTCAGTGCCACTCAGTGATGAACTCCACGCGCCCGACTGCCCCATGCGTGCGGCAGGATGACCGCGTGAGCGACCACCACGACCACCACGCGCCCCCGAACCCCGCCGTCATGCGTGCGCAGTACCGCCCGCCGGGTGAGGGGCTCCTGGAGGAGGACGTCCCCGCACGCCCGATGGAACTGTTCGAGCTCTGGTTCAACGAGGCCACGCGGGCGCGCGGCGTGCTGTACGAGCCGAACGCGATGGTGGTCTCCACGGTGGACGCGGCCGGCCGGCCGAGCTCGCGCACCGTGCTGCTCAAGGCCTACGACGACCGGGGCTTCGTCTTCTACACGAACTACGGCTCCCGCAAGGCCCGCGACCTGGCGGCGAACCACGAGATCGCGCTGCTCTTCCCCTGGCACCCGATGGCCCGCCAGGTCATCGTCTGCGGCACCGTCGCCCACACGAGCCGCGAGGAGACGGCCGCGTACTTCCGCTCGCGTCCGCGCGGCTCCCAGCTCGGCGCGTGGGCCAGCGCCCAGTCACAGGTCCTGGCCACGCGCGCCGAACTCGACGCCGCGTACGCCGAACTCGCCGAGCGCTACCCGGAGGGCGAGAACATCCCGGTGCCCGACCACTGGGGCGGCTTCCGCGTCACCCCGCGCACGGTCGAGTTCTGGCAGGGCCGCGAGAACCGCCTCCACGACCGGCTCCGCTACGTCCACGAGCCGTCCGGCGCCTGGCGTGTCGAACGCCTGGGCCCCTGAGCCCGGGTCCGTCGGTGAGGGTTCCGCCGCTACGAGGTTCTGCCGCTACGAGGTGAGCACGCCGTCCAGGAAGGGCTCGATCGCGGAGCGCAACGCCTCCGGCCGGTCGTAGTGCACGAGATGCCCGGCGTCCGCGATCTCCGCGTACTCGCCCCTGGGCAGGACGCGGACCATCTCCTGCGACTCGGCGCGGCCCAGCTCGCCGTCGAGGCCGCGGACGACGAGGGCGGGGCAGCGGACCTGGGCCAGCTCCTCCCAGTGCGCGTCGTAGACCCACGTGGCCCGGGAGACGAGCATCTGCCGGTGGTCGAACACGGGCCGCCAGCCGTCGGGGCTCTCCGCCATGACCTCGGCGTAGAACTCACCGCGCGAGGGCTGGGGCCGCTCCACCCACGGGTCGTCCTCGCCGAACCACTTCCGTACGTCGCCGAGCGTGGCGAAGGGCAGGGGCCAGGCGTCGAACCAGTCCTCCCACTCCCGCTGGGACGCCGCCCCGAGCGCGGAGGCCCGCATATCGCAGATGATCACGGCCCGGACGAGGTCGGGGCGGCGCGCGGCGAGCTGCCAGGCGGTGAGCGCGCCCATGGAGTGGCCGATGACGACGGCGGGCGCGAGGCCGAGCTGCACGAGGGCGGCCTCGGCGTCCTGGATGTACGCCTCGCGGTCGTAGGGACCCTCGGGAGGTTTCTGGCTCTGGCCGTGGCCGCGCTGGTCGAGCGCGACGGCACGGTGGCGCTCCGAGAGCCAGCGGGCGGTGCCCGCCCAGTGCGAGGCGCGGCCCATGAGGCCGTGCAGTAACAGCACGCCGGGGGACTGGTCGACCTCACCCGTCTTGGGAGGGTCGGCGAACTCCCACGCGGCGAGGCTCACGCCGCCCGCCCCGGTCACGTCGATGCGCCGCACCATAGGCCCTGGCACCCCCTTTTGGTCGCGCCTGCAGTCGCGTACCCGCGCACGCTATCGAACTCTTTTTCGAAAACGCGGTCGTTCCCGGCAACACCCCTCGTTCGAGTGACCTCGCTCAAGGATTGATCGCCGCCGCCGAGGGGAGATCTTCAGCGGGAGGCGGACCGCTCGGGGAAATCGGTCCGAAGGGGATGACCCTGGGAGCTCGGGGCTCCGGGTCAGCACAGGGGAGGACAGGCCCCGGCGCCGCAAGGTGCCGGGGCCCTCTGTCTGAGTGCGCCCCGCCTGGGCACGCCCCGCCCGGGTGCGTCGGCACATCGTCCTGCCCCCTCCCCGCCCGTGCGGCCGGACCGGTGCGGACCCGAAACCGAGACGGTCAGGAGTCCTCAGGTCATATGCCTCTCGCGACAGCCTTGCACGCAAAACGTCCGCGCGCTGCGATTCCACGCAGTGAATCTTGCTTTCTGCGAGAGTTCTCAGGGAATGCGGTGACGCCCCAACTATGCCTGTGGGAACAGGAGTTGACGCGTCGGTAAGTTACCCGGACGACTTGTGCCGCGCCCTGCTCTCGGCGCCCCGCTCAGCGCTTGGCGACGAACACGTGAGAGGCGACATCCGCGACCAGCTCCGCGGCCTCACCGCTGCTGCCCACCAGGACCCCGCCCGGCGACGCCGTCACGCTGACCACGGAGCCCGGCTGGATGCCCGCACGCCGCAGCGTGTACATCAGCTGCGCGTCCGTCTGGATCGGCTCACCGATCCGGCGCACCACGACCGTCTTGCCGTCCGTGCCCGGGTCGAGGTCGGCGAGGGACACCATGCCCTCGTCCAGGAACGGGTCCGCGCCGTCCTTCTCGCCCAGTTCCTCGAGCCCCGGGATCGGGTTCCCGTACGGCGACTCGGTCGGGTGCCGCAGCAGCTCGAGGACGCGGCGCTCGACCGCCTCGCTCATCACGTGCTCCCAGCGGCAGGCCTCGGCGTGCACCTGCTCCCACTCCAGGCCGATCACGTCGACGAGCAGGCACTCGGCGAGGCGGTGCTTGCGCATGACACGCGTGGCGAGCCGGCGGCCCTCGTCCGTCAGCTCCAGGTGGCGGTCCGTGGCGACGGCCACCAGGCCGTCGCGCTCCATGCGGGCCACGGTCTGGCTCACCGTCGGGCCGCTCTGGTCCAGCCGCTCGGCGATCCGGGCGCGCATGGGGACCACACCTTCCTCTTCGAGCTCGAGGATGGTGCGGAGATACATCTCCGTGGTGTCGATCAGTCCGGACATACGTGCCCCTCGATTAGCTCTGCTAGCTCACCGCTAGCTCGTGCGCTGGCCCTGAACCCAATTCTGACGCATAGCGCCGACAACCGTGCCGCGCCGGGGGAACCGGGCTCCGTACGGCGGGAACGTATTGACAGCTCACTGGTCCGGACCGCAACGTGATGCGCGGCACGCGGGCAGTGACGGACGCAGTCAGGGATCACGAAGGGGCTCCGCCGATGAGCGACAGCAAGCTGGCCGGTCAGTACCTCGACGCCGCGATCGGCCTGCTGAGGCGGGTGCGCGACGAGGAGGACCGCAACATCGCGGCCGCCGGCACGCTCATCGCCGACACGGTCGCCGAGGGGGGCCGGCTCTTCGCGTTCGGCGCGGGGCACTCCTCGCTCGCCGCGCAGGACGTCGTCTACCGCGCGGGCGGTCTCGCCCTGATGAACCTGCTCTCCGTACCGGGGGTCGTCGGCGTCGACGTCATGCCCGCCACGCTGGGCTCCGCCCTGGAACGCGTCGACGGGCTCGCGGGCGCCGTCCTCGACACCAGCCCGGTCCGCGCGGGCGACACCCTGGTGATCATCTCGCTGTCCGGCCGCAACTCCCTGCCCGTGGAGATGGCCATGAACGCGCGCGCGCTGGGCCTGCGCGTGATCGGCGTGACGTCCGTGGCGTACGCCGAGGAGACGAAGTCCCGCCATGTGTCGGGGACGTTCCTCAAGGACCACTGCGACATCGTCCTCGACTCGAAGATCGAGGTCGGCGACGCGGAGCTCACGTACGACACGGTCGACGCTCCCTTCGGGCCGGCCTCCACGATGGTGGCCAGCGCGCTGATGCAGGCCACCATGGCGACGGCCGCGGCCGAGCTCGCCGACCGCGGCATCCAGCCGCCGCTCCTGCGCTCCGGGAACGTGGACGGCGGACACGAGTGGAACGGCCGCGTCTTCAGGGAGTACGGCGACCGGATCTTCTACCGGCACTGACGCCGGGGGCGCGGCGCGGCTACCGGTCGAGCACCCTCGCCAGGTCGAGCGTCCCGGCGATCCGGGCCGCGACGCTCTCCGCGTACGTGGCGTCGGCCCGCTCGAACTGCGTACGGCTGGGCCCGCGCAGGAACGTCACCACGCCCAGCGTCCGCGCCCGGCTGCGCAGTACCGCGCACAGGGCGTGCACCGTGCCCTCGGGCCACGCTCTCGCCTCGGCCCACTCGCGCGCCCGCGTGGCGTCGCGCCCGCTCGCGCTGGCCCGCACCGAACCCGTGCGCTCCACGCACTGCAGCGCCGGGTGGCCCTCCAGATAGCGCACGGGCAGCGTCGTACGGGACACCAGCAGGCTCGGCCCCGGCGCCCCCGAAGGCGTCGCGGCGGCCCGGGCCAGGCGCACCGGACCCGTACGGTCCCCGTCGGCACCCGCATCGGCCTGCTCGTCCCCGACCACCAGATCGATCAGCGCGTGGTCGGCGAACCCGGCCAGCGCGAAGTCCAGATGGATGGTCGCCGCCTCCGCCGGGTCCTCGCACTCGGCGGCGGCCCGCGAGGCCCGGTGCAGCTGGTTGGCCCGGAACCGCAGCTGCGCCGCCTCCTGCTCCGTCTGCTTGGCCTCGGTGACGTCCTGGAACAGCCATCCGACGCCCAGCGGTACGGGTTCCTCGGTCAGCGGTGAGGCGAGCCGCACGAAGCCGCTGCGCCAGCACCTGCGCGCGTCGCCCTCCGGGAGCCGCACCGTCACCCACAGCTCGGCGGGGGCCGGCGGCGCGCCCTCCGCGAGCACATGGGCGAGCGCGCTCTCCAGCTCCTCGACGCCCTGCGAGAGCAGGTCGCCGAGGGGGCGTCCGAGCAGCGCGGTACGGCCCGAGCCGAGGGCCCGGGCGGCGTGCGCGTTCACGGCGGCGGGCCGCAGGTCGGCGTCGACGAGGACGACTCCCCAGGAGGCGTCCTCGAAGAGGGCCTCGCTCAGGGCGATCGACCGCTCCAGGTCGATCTGTGTGTGCACCTCGCTGAACGCGCAGTACAGCCCGGCCGGCTTGCCGTCGGGCCCGCGCACGGCGGAGGACTGTGTCCGTACGAGGACGCGCCCGCCGTCCTTGGTGAGCAGGGCGAATTCGTGGACCTGCCGGCCCGGGGCCCGCATCGCGGCCATCAGCCGGGCCTCGACGTCGTCGGCGTCGGCGCTGCGCACCGCCCATCCGGAGAACCCGCGCCGTCCCACGGCCTCGGCCGCGGACCAGCCGAGGATCCGCTCGGCCTCGCGGTTCCAATGGGTCACGATCCCGTCGGCGTCGAACGCGCAGAGCGCGGCGTCCATCCCGTCGAGCAACGCGGCAAGAAGATCGGCCCCGTCCCGCCCGGGCTCGTCGGGCCCGAGCTCGTCGGTGGCCCCTCTACGCCGGGAAGCACTCACCTGGCACCCCCTGCAGGCTGTGTCCGCGTGTTCCGCACTTCAGATCATTCAACTCGAACGTGACGCAGCACACACGGAGTTCGGGGAAATCGTTGCGTCCCGGAGGTCCGGGGGAACGTTCCGTCCTTGATCACAGCGTACGACGTCGCGGACGGGCCCAGGGGCGGGCCCGTTAATTCGCTTGAAGGCTCAGCGGACCCTTCTTAGAGTGGGGGTACACACGAAGGGAGGTGGTTCGGCAGATGTATGAATACCGGACGCGTGAGGTGACTGCGGGCTAGCAGCCCGGCGTCGCATCTCGATTTCGGCGCCGGACCAGCACGTGAGAGCTGCGTGCAGCCGGCCCCAATCCCAAGCAGTCACCCGACCCGCGAGCCGCCGGTACGTCCGGCCGGCTTCCGCCTGTCTCGTACGGGAGGAAACCTGGCTCGCGGGTCGTCTGCGTGTGAGCACAACCCGCGGGCGCACCACCCGCGAGCCGACGACCCGCGCGCGGTGGATCAGGTGAAGACGACCGTCCGGCGCCCGTTCAGCAGGATCCGGTGCTCCGCGTGCCACTTCACGGCGCGGGCGAGTGCCTGGCACTCCACGTCGCGGCCGATCGCCACGAGCTGGTCCGGCGTCACGTCGTGGCCGACGCGCTCGACCTCCTGCTCGATGATCGGGCCCTCGTCGAGGTCGGCCGTCACATAGTGCGCGGTCGCGCCGATCAGCTTCACGCCCCGCGCGTGTGCCTGGTGGTACGGCTTGGCGCCCTTGAAGCTCGGCAGGAACGAGTGGTGGATGTTGATGATCCGGCCGCTCAGCTCCTTGCACAGGTCGTCCGAGAGGACCTGCATGTAGCGGGCCAGGACGACCAGTTCGACACCCTCCGCGCGCACCAGGTCGAGGATCTGCGCCTCGGCCTCGGGCTTGTTGTCCTTCGTCACCGGGATGTGGTGGAAGGGGGTGTCGTACGACTTCACGAGCTCGGCGAAGTCCGTGTGGTTCGAGACGACCGCCGCGATGTCGACCGGCAGGGCGCCGATCCGGGCGCGGAACAGCAGGTCGTTCAGGCAGTGACCGAACTTCGACACCATCAGGACGACGCGCATCCGCTCCGAGGAGCGGTGGATCTGCCAGTCCATGTGGAAGGAGTCGCCGACCGCGGCGAAGCTGGCCCGCAGCTTCTCCGCGGTGACGGGCGCGTCCGCCGAGAAGTGGACCCGCATGAAGAACAGGCCCGTGTCGTGGTCGCCGAACTGCTGGCTGTCCTCGATGTTGCAGCCGGTCATGAAGAGATAGCTCGACACGGCGTGCACGATGCCCCGCTTGTCGGGGCAGGAGAGAGTCAGGACGTACTGCTCGCCGCCGGCGACGCCGGACGCGGGGGACTGCTCATTCATGCAGGCAAGGGTCCCATACACGTAACCCGCGCCGGGCCGCCGTCCCGCTGGTCGGACGGGCTCGCGGCGCTCAGGCCGCCCGCGTCATGATCCGCAGGACCTCGAGCGTGCGGGGCGCCGCGTCGGGGTCGTCGCCGTCGCTCGTGGCGAGCACGACGTGCGCGTCCCGCGCGGAGTGCACCGCTTCCGGCCACGCGTGGTGGTCGAGATAGGCGGAGACGGGGGCGTCCGGGCCCACCTGGTGCATGATCCGCAGCACGCGCAGCACCGCGGTGTCGACGAGCTGCGCCTCCTGGGAGTCGCGGAAGATCGTGCCGACGTATTTCTCGGCGGACCAGTTGTCGAGCCAGGTGTCCTCGACGAGGCGGTACACGGCGTCGGTGACGTCCCCGAACCCGTCCACGCCCGCGAGCCAGACGTCCCGCTGGAACGCGGGGTCGGAGAGCATGTGCAGCGCGGAGCGCACATTGCTGCGCCAGCGCCACCACGGCATGTCGTTGAGTGGCATGCCGCCCATGGTGGAGGAGCGACGGCCGCGACGGGAAGACTTCTCCGAGCTTTGCACGGTCATCGATCGTACGTGCCGTCCCCGCAGGCCCGCCCCGCCCCCCGTAATTCACCTCCACGTCACCGCACGTTGACCGCAGGTCACTCGCCGGTTAGGGATGCGGCGGAATCGTGCAGGTTCATGACTGGCCGGCGTCGCACCACCACCTCGCGCACCTCGCGCTCCCTGCGTTCCACCGTGCTTTCGGCGGCGGTGTGGGCGGCTTGTGCGTCGCTCGTCGCCGGGTGCGGACTCGTCTCCGACATCACCGGGAGCTCCAAGGACCCCATCACGGTGATGACGTGGGCGCCCGAGAAGACCCAGGCGACCAACATGCCCGGCATGCCCGCCATGGCCCGCGCCTACGCGCGCTGGGTCAACGCCCACGGCGGCATAGGCGGCCGCGACCTCAGGGTCATCACCTGCAACGACAACAACGACACCGTGGGCGCCGCCCGCTGCGCCAGGGACGCCGTCGAACAGCAGGCTGTCGCGGTCGTCGGCTCCTACAGCCAGCACGCCCGCTCCTTCCTCGCCCCGCTGGAGTCCGCCGGCATCCCGTACATCGGCGGCTACGGCGTCACCGACGAGGAGTTCGCCAGCCCCCTGTCGTATCCGGTCAACGGCGGCCAGCCCGCCCTGATGGCCGGGAACGGACGTCAGCTGGCCGCCGCGGGCTGCGACCGCACCTCGCTCGTGCGCCCCGACACCGTCGCCGGCGACCAGCTGCCGCTGCTCCTCGACGCGGGCCTGTCCGCGGGCCGCAACCGCGCGTCCGACGTGCGCGCCGCCGAGGACGCCACCGACTACACGGAGCAGGCCCGCCAGGCGCTCCTGCGGGCCGGTGCCGACCCGACCGGGAAGGGCTGCGTGACGGCGGTCCTCGGCGACCGCACGGACACGTTCTTCGACTCGTTCCGCCGCACCCGTGACTCGTATCCGAAGGTGCGGATCTCGACCGTCCTCGGCAGTGTCGACCAGACGGTCATCGACCGCTCGGGCGGCAAGTCGGGCGTCTACGAAGGGGCGTACGTCACCGGCTGGTACCCGGTGGCGACCGACCGGCGGTGGGCGACGATGCGCAAGGTCATCAGCGAGCAGGCGTTCGGCGACAACCGGATCGACCCGGCGGACGCCGGCGTGCAGACCACCTGGATCGCGTACACCGTCCTGAAGCAGGTCATCGAGTCGCTCGGCAACGGCGACGTGACGTCGCACACGGTGCGTGAGGCGCTCGACGGTGGCCTGAAGGTGCGTACGGGCGGGCTGACGCCGACGCTGAGCTGGCGCTTCGAGGACATGATCGCGGCCCGCGGCTTCCCGCGGCTCGTCAACGCCGACGTCACCTTCCAGGTGGTGCGCGACGGGCGGCTCGTGGCCGCGCGCCGCGGACTCGTCGACGTGTCGAGGACGCTGGAGGCGACCCCGATGGGCTGAGCCCGCTCGGGCCCGCCCCACCCGTAACAGCTGGAACCAGAGCCGGAACCAGAGCCGGAACCAGAACGGGAACTAGAGCTGGAACGGCTTGCGCTGTGGAAGGTTCCACTGCGTCGCGATGGTGTTCCACAGCTTCGACGCCTGGGTCTTCTGCGTGGAGGCCGTGCCGCTCGCCCGGTCGCCCGCGCGGCGCTGCGGGGTGGCCTTGGCGCGGCCCTTGTGGCAGCCGCCCTTGCCCGCGACCTGGTCGGCCCACGCCGCGTAGTGGCTGTCCGCGGAGGCGGACGCCTGCCACGCCTTGGTGAGGGACTGCGTCAGCGCTGCGTTGCTGGGCAGCTTGTCCACTTCGAGCGCGGCGAGCCGGGTGACGAGCCCGGTGCGCTGGGTGGCGGCGCCGCGCAGGTCGCTGGCGGCCTTGCCGAGGTCCTTGCAGGCGCCGATGTTCGCGACGGCCCTGATGACCGTGTCGCGGCTGTTGTTCGAGTCGGCGAGGAGCTTGTCGAGCGCGACGGCCTGCGCCTTGGCGGGGTCGGCGGGCGTCGGGGACGAGCTGCCCGGCTCACCGGTCGCGGCGGCCGGCTTGGCGTCGTCGCCTTTGTTCTCGTCGCCCCCGCCGCTGATGAGAGCGCCCGCGCCGATGCCGACGACGAGGATGCCGACGCCGATGGCGGCGATGAGCGGCACCTTCGAGCCGGTGCGGCTCTGGCCCTTGCGGGCCGCGGCCCGCCCGGTGGGCTCGTACGGGCCCTGCGGCTGCGCGGCCGGACCGGGTCTTCCCGGTCTTCCCGGTCCGCCCGGTCCCGACGGTGCGCCGGGGCCACCGGGGCCGCCGGCGCGCGGGTCGAAGCGGGGCATCTGCTGCGTCGAGGCGGGCGCGTCCGGCTCCGGCTCGGTGCGGAAGAGGCTGTCGAACTCGGCCGGGGGCTGCCGGTCGCCGGGGGCGCCGGGGCGGATGCCGTAGGGCGCGCTCGGCGGCGGCGAGGGCACGGGAGCGATGTACTGCGTGGCATCGCTGTCGGTGCCCGCGGGCGGCATGGGCATGGAGCCGTACGGCTGCTGTTGCTGCGGGGGCGGCATCTGGCCGGGTGCGTTCGCGCGGCCCAGGTACTGGGTGGCGTCGGCGGGCACCTCGGGCGGCAGGGCCCCGGGCGGGACCGGCGCGATGTACTGCGTGGCGTCCGCGTCGGAGGGCGCGGTGGGGGCTATGTACTGCGTCGCGTCCGAGGAGGAGGCGGGCGGCAGCTGTGCCGAGTACTGCTGCTGCGGTGCGGCCGGGGGCAGCGGGGCCGCGGCGTGCGGCGCGTTCTCACCCGGCAGCGCGGGCGCCGCGGACGGCGCGCCCCACTCGTACGTGGGCATCGGGCCGCCGGAGGCCGCCTGCGCGGACTCGGGGCCCCACGGCTGGCCCCAGGGGCTGCCGCCCGAGGGGGCGACGTGCGACGGGTCGCCGCCGAAGGTACCCGGCAGCAAGGGCTCGCTGCCGTCGGCGGGCAGCACGACGCCTTCGTGTGCCTGCCGCACCGAGGGAAGGTGCGGATCCTCGCCCTGTCCGCTCTGCTGCGTCACCGGGACTCCTACGAATGGGGGACCTTCGGAATCGTCGGCTCACGCTACCGGGTCCCCGCACACACGTGCCACGCAGCTCAGAACCCCACAGCCTCCCCACACCCTCAAGTAACAAAACAGGCCCGCGGAACGCTGTTTAGCGCCCTCCCGAAGCGGGTTGAGGCGTCCGTCACACAAGCTTCACCCGTACGTCTCCTGCGCGCCGCTCACCAAACTTCACGCTGCCTGAAGATCAAGGCGCGCACCGAACTCCCGCACCACGGGTTCGTCCCGGTACGGCTCGAGGCGCTGCCTGAAGTCGTCCAGGTACTCGGCGCCCCGGTTCGAGCGCAGCGTGCCGAGGAGTTCCACCGCGCGCGTCCCCGTCTGACAGGCCTGCTCGACCTCGCGCTGCTGCACCTGCGCCGTGGCGAGCAGCACCAGACCGATCGCCCGGCGCCGCGCCCGCGACTGAGGATGCCCGGCCAGGGACGCCTCGGCCTGCCGCCGCGCCGCCTCCGCCTGACCCAAGTCCCGGTAGCAGTGCGCCAGTTCGTCCGCGAGATACGCCGCGTCGAAGTGCGCGATCCAGGCCGGGTCGTCGCCCGAGCCCGGCTCGGCCCGCTCCAGCGCGGCCAGCGCGCTGCCCGCCACCGCCTGCGTGGCCCGCGCGTCCCCGAGCAGGGCGTGGCCCCGCGCCTCGGCCGCGTAGAACATCGCCTCCGCGCGCGGGGTCACCCGCCCGCGCGCCCCCTCCTGCGCGGCGCGCGCCAACTGGGCGATCTCGCGCGGGTTTCCGAGCTGCGCCGCCAAGTGGCTCATGGACGCGGCCAGGACGTATCCGCCGTACCCGCGGTCGCCGGCGGCCTGAGCGAGGCGCAGGGACTGGATGTAGTACCGCTGGGCGAGGCCCGGCTGTCCGGTGTCGACGGCCATGTACCCGGCCAGCTCCGACAACCGGGCGACCGCCGCGAAGAGTTCACGCCCCACGGCCTCCCGGTACGAGCCCGCGAGCAGCCCCGACACCACGCTGTTCAGATAGTGGACGACCACCGGCCGCACATGCCCGCTGCCGTACTGGTGGTCAAGGTCCGTCAGCGCCTGGGTCATCGCCCGCACAGCCGCCACGTCCGACGCCCCGACCCGCGGCCCCGCCGACCGAGCGACCTGCGAGTCGGGTACGGAGATCAGCCAGTCGCGGCTCGGCTCGACCAGCGCGGACGAGGCCACCGACGACCCGGACAGGAAGTCCCTGCGCCCCACGTCGCTGCGCCACAGCTCGCACACCTGCTCAATGGCGCCGAGGACGGTCGGCGAGAACTGGAGGCCGACGCCCGACGCGAGGTTCTTGCCGTTGGCCATGCCGATCTCGTCGATGGTGACCGTGCGGCCGAGCTTGCGGCCGATGGCCTCGGCAATGATGCCGGGCGCCCGGCCGCGCGGCTGCTGCCCGCGCAGCCAGCGGGCCACCGACGTCTTGTCGTAGCGCAGGTCGAGGCCGTGCTCCGATCCGCACATGTTGACCCGGCGGGCCAGCCCGGCGTTCGAGCAGCCCGCTTCCTGGATGAGCGCCTGCAGCCGTTCGTTGGGCTGTCGCGCTACGAGAGGCCTTGCGGCCATGGCGTACCCCCTGTGTGCACCGTGGACCATCGGGCCGGCTCGGGCAGAGCCTGCCTCGAGGTGATCAATGCCCTCAGATCAAACGGAAGATGCGCCACAAAGAAGGGCAAAAACAAGCAAGAGCCTCAACTGGTAGCCGGTCGGTGGACAACACCCTCGTCTGGTCCTCCGGGCTGGCTACCCCCCTGCCGGGGCCATTCCTCCCGCGCGCCCCCGCCCATGCATCCATGCGCCCCACGTGCAGGATCGGTGCTGCGGGCCCCCGCGCGCGTGCGCCCGTAACCCCGGGTGGCGGCGGGAGTTGAGAACGTCGTGGAAGAGACCATCGGAGTCACCTCGGCAGTCACCTCGTCCGTCACCTCGCCTCCCCAGATCCCCAGGCAGCGCGGGGAGGCCCTCCTCGACGCCGCCGTGCGCTACGCGGAGGAACGCCACTGGGACGTGTTCCCCGGCACCTGGCTGGAGGTCGACGAGGGCAGGCAGCACTGCTCCTGCGGCGACGCCAGGTGCGCGGCCCCCGGTGCCCACCACGCCCGCGAGGACTGGGCGAACCAGGCGACCGGGAGTGCGACCGCCGCCCGCCGGCTGTGGTCCAAGCACCCCGCCGCCTCGATCCTGCTGCCGACGGGCCGCACGTTCGACGCGATCGACGTGCCCGAGACCGCCGGGTTCCTGGCCCTGGCCCGCATGGAGCGCATGGAACTCACTCTCGGCCCGGTCACCTGCACCCCCGACCGCCGGATGCAGTTCTTCGTCCTGCCGGGCGCCGCCGCGAAGGTCCCCGACCTCGTCCGCAAGCTGGGCTGGCCGCCCGCCTCCCTCGACCTGGACGCGCTCGGCGAGGGCGCCTACGTCGCCGCGCCGCCCACCCGCTTCGGCGGCCGGGGCGCCGTCCAGTGGGCCTGCCGCCCCACCGCCGCGAACCGCTGGCTGCCCGACGCCGAGGAGCTCATCTCCCCGCTGGCGTACGCGTGCGGGCGGGAGGGCCGCCGGTAGAACCCCGACAGCGACCCGCGCGGCCACGTATCGTGCGGGAACCGATGACGGCGACGAAGGGCGGCGGGCGGCACAGTGACCGAGGCCGGGGCGCCGGCCGTACGCGTACAGGACCTCTGGAAGGCGTTCGGCCAGAGCGTCGCCGTCGCGGGGATCGATCTCGTCCTTCCCGCGGGCAAGTTCATCGGCCTCGTCGGGCCGAACGGCGCGGGCAAGACGACCACCCTTTCCATGGTCACCGGCCTGCTCAGGCCCGACCGGGGCACCGTCGAAGTCGTCGGCCACGACGTGTGGCGCGACCCCGTCGAGGTGAAGGCCCGCATCGGGGTGCTCCCCGAGGGCCTGCGCCTGTTCGAGCGGCTCTCGGGGCACGAACTCCTCGCGTACACGGGCAGGTTGCGCGGCCTGCCCGGCGCCGAGGTCGACAAGCGCGCCGCCCAGCTCCTCGACGTGCTCGACCTCACCGGGGCCCAGCACAAACTCGTCGTCGACTACTCGACCGGCATGCGCAAGAAGATCGGGCTCGCCGCCGCGCTCCTCCACAACCCCGAAGTCCTCTTCCTGGACGAGCCGTTCGAGGGCGTCGACCCGGTCTCCGCGCAGACCATCCGCGGCGTCCTGGAGCGCTACACCGGCTCCGGGGCGACCGTCGTCTTCTCCTCCCACGTCATGGAGCTCGTCGAGTCGCTCTGCGACTGGGTCGCCGTCATGGCCGCCGGCCGCATCCGCGCACAGGGGCCCCTCGCCGAAGTGCGCGGCGGCGCGCCCTCCCTCCAGCAGGCGTTCCTCGAACTCGTCGGCGCGAACAGCCGCGACACCACCTCCGACCTGGAATGGCTGGGAGGCGGCAGCCGGTGACCACGACGACCGTCGCGCTGGTCCGCCTCAAGCTGGCGCTCCTGCGCAACGGGCTGCGCGGCTCCGCGGGCCGCCGCGCCGCCTACATCGCCACGCTCGTCGTCGTCACTCTCTTCGCCGCGCTCCAGCTCATCGGCCTGATCGCCCTGCGCGGCAGCACCCACGCGGCGACCCTCTGCGTCATCCTCACCGCCGTACTCGCCCTCGGCTGGGCGGTGATGCCGCTCTTCTTCCCCTCCGGCGACGAGACCCTCGACCCGACCCGCCTCGTCATGCTCCCGCTGCGGCCACACCCTCTCGTACGGGGTCTGCTCATCGCGTCCCTCGTCGGGATCGGCCCCCTGTTCACGCTCTGTCTCGCGGTCGGCGCGGTGATCGCCCTGGCGCACGGGGCCGCCGCGTCCGCCGTCGCGGTCCTGGCCGTCGCCCTCACCCTGCTCACCTGCGTCGCCCTCGCCCGCGCCGTGGCCGCCGCCAACATCCGGCTGCTCACCAGCCGCAAGGGACGCGACCTGGCCGTCCTCAGCGGGCTCGTCATCGCCGTCGGCGCGCAGGTCGTCAACTTCGGCGCGCAGAAGCTCGGTTCGTCCGGCGGCCTCGGGGCGCTCGACCCGGCGGGCGACGTACTGGCCTGGATCCCGCCCGCGTCCGCGATCGGCGCCGTCGACTCCGTCAGCCACGGCGCGTACGGCGTCGCGGCGGCCCGCCTCGTCCTGTGCGCGGCCGCACTCGCCGGACTCCTGTACGCGTGGCAGCGCGCCCTGACGCGTCTCATGACGTCCCCCGACGGCTCCACGCTCCAGGCCGCCGAACCCACCCGCCGCAGGCGCACGTCCCGCGGCCCCCGCCTCCTGCCCGACGGCCGCACGGGCACGGTCATGGAGCGCGCCCTGCGCTACGTGTGGCGCGACCCGAAGACCAAGGCGGCCTGGGTGACGTCCCTCGCCATCGGCCTGATCGTGCCGGTCTTCAACGCCCTCCAGGGCACCGGCTCCATCTACTTCGCGTGCTTCGCCGCCGGAATGCTCGGCATCCAGATGTACAACCAGTTCGGGCAGGACACCTCGGCGTTCTGGATGGTCGCCATGACCATCTCCTCGCCGCGCGACGCCTACGTCGAACTGCGTGGCCGCGCCCTCGCCCTCCTGACGATCACCCTGCCGTACGCGACGCTGGTCACCGTCGTCACGACCGCGATGCTCGGCGACTGGCGGGCCCTGCCCGAGGTGCTCGGCCTCTCCTTCGCGCTCCTCGGCGCGATGCTCGCCACCGGCGCCTGGTCGTCGGCCCGCTTCCCGTACTCGATCCCGCAGGAGGGCTACAAGAACGTCGCCCCGGGGCAGGCGGGCCTCGCCTGGATATCGATCTTCGGCGGGATGGTCGCGGCGGCCCTGCTGTGCGCACCCGTCATCGCCCTCGCGATCTGGCTGCACGTGTCGGGCGCCGAGTCCGCGACCTGGCTGCTGCTGCCGATCGGCGCCGCGTACGCGGCGGGGATCACCCTGGCGGGCCTGCGCCTGGCCGCCCCGCGCACGGCGGCCCGCCTGCCGGAGATCCTCGCGGCGGTCAGCAAGGGATGACGCGTGGCCCAGGGCGTGTCCCGCGTGTCCCCTGGAGCGCGTCAGATCCTGCTGAGCGCCGCCGTCGCGTACAGGACGTCGTGGATGGCCTCGCGGTCGCCGTCCTGTCCGGCGGCCGCCTCCTCCGGAGTGACGTGACCGGCCGCCAGGCGGCAGAACTCGGCGCCGTCCAGGGCGACATGGGCGACCTCGCGCTCCGCCGAGCCGACCGCGCCGGGCGAGTCCAGGGCGATGAGCCACTCGCCGCCGCCCGCCCCCTCGACCTCGAGGCGCAGCGTGCGGCCGGGCGCGCCCGCGGCGACCAGGCTGCGGGCCGGTGCGGCGAGGCCCGCGCGGCGGCGCCCGGCGAGGGAGCCGGGAAGCAGCCGGGCCGCCAGATCGATCATGCGGTTCAGATGGCGGGCCGACGGCGGCTCGTACGGGTAGTCCACCGCCTCGGCGATGTCCTCGGCGTGCACCCAGCACTCGAAGGCGCGGTCCAGCATCGAGTCGCGCAGCGGCAGGGTGAAGTCCCCGTACGGGACGGCCAGTTGACCGGATGCGCGGGTGCGGCCCGCGGAGCCGCCCGGGTCGGCCGCGAACGACACCGTGCGGATCACGGCGTGCGACTGCTCGCGCCAGGGGCCGCGGACGGCACGGGTCGGCGGGAAGTGCGAAGCCTTCCAGAACGTCTCCGTGCGGCTCTCCGGCGTGCGGCGCTCCTCGGGTGCGACGCCGAACAGCGGGTCGTCGAGGCCGAGTGCGACGGCGACCAGGCCGTCCACGCTCATCAGGTGCGTGAGGACGCCGGCGACGGTCGTCTTGCGGCTGACCCGGTCGTCCCCCTCGTACCAGCGAAGCCGTACGGGCGCATGCCACTCGGAGTCGCCGATGTCCCGGAGCAGGGCGTCGAGGCGGGCGGTCTCCGCGTCGTACGGGGCGGCCCACTCGGGGACCGGGATGCGGGGCGGGCGGCGGGTGAGGCAGCCCTCCAGGACGCGGGAGCGCAGCATCGGGTCGAGGTCGAGGCTCTCCTCGGAGTGCAGCAGGCCCACGGCGTCCCGCAGCCGCAGAGCCTCCTCGGCACACGGGCCGCAGCCGCCGAGGTGCTCGTCCACGGCGACGCTCTCCGCGGCCGAGCACGCGGCGAGCGCCCACGCGCCGAGCAGGGACTTGAGGACGCGGTGCTCCAGGACGAGCGGCTCGGAGACGTGGTCCGGCAGCGGGCGCCGGGTGTCCTCCACGGAGGAGCGCGGCGTCGGTATGCGGGCGCTCGCGGCGGCGTCGGGACGCCCGGCGCCCTCGAAGCCTCCGGGTTGCCCGGAGCCGTCGCGGTGGTCGGGGCTGTCGGGCTGGTCGGCGTTGCCGAAGGGGTCGGGCCCGCTCACAGCGCCCTCCCGTGTCCGGTACCCGGCGGGGTGCCGGACGTGCCGCTGTCGTGGGCCGTGGACAGGAGCTGGAGGCCGAGGCGCAGGCGGCGGCGCGCCTCGTCCTCGGTGACACCGAGGTCGGCCGCGGTCTGGCGGTAGTCCCTGCGCTGGAAGTAGGCCAGCTCCAGCGCGGCGCGCAGCGGGGCGGGCATCGAGGTGACGATGTAGTCGGCGCGGGCGGCGGCGGAGGCGTGCCGCACCCTGCGCTCCAGGTCCTCCGTGGTGCCCTCGCCGCTGCGGACGAGGGCGGCGGACTCGGTCTGGCGCAGGCGGTGGACCGCGCGGCGGTGGGTGAGGGTGGCGATCCAGGAGCGCAGGGGCCCCTGCTTGGGGTCGTACGCGTCGGGGTTCTCCCAGACGTGGGTGAAGACGTCGCGCGTGATGCGGTCGGCCGCGTCCTCGTCACCGAGCACGCGGTGCGCGAGCCCGTGCACGAGCGACGCGAAACGGTCGTACAGCTCACCGAGCGCCGCGGCCTCCCCGTGCGCGAGCCGCTGCTGCATCCTCCGGTCCCACCGGGTCGGAGTCTCCCTGGCCATGCGGCCCCCTCACCGTGTGCGTTCCCTCGAATGTAGTCGGACGCGCCGACAACGCACCTGCCTTTGCGGCAAAGGTCGACCTGGCCGGATGCGGATGGTAAGGAGGTGGTCACGTTGCGCGGACCTTTGGCGCCGAAAGCTGTGCAAAATCCGAACACTTGGGTCTTAATCGGGCCATATGTGATACGTCTGCGGTGGTGTTTCAGCACTCCGCGGCCGGGCAGCCGCGAGAGAAGACAAGCGTAAGCAGGGGTTCCGGATCAACGGGAGGAGTGGGGCGTGACGCTCAGAGTGACCGGGGGACAGCAGGGTGGCTGGGCCGTCGTACGGGTGTCGGGCGAGATGGATCTCGCCACCTCTCCCGCGCTGCGCCAGCAGGTGCACGACGCGGTCGCGGATGGCCGGCACAGCCTCGTCCTCGATCTCTCGCAGGTCCTCTTCTGCGATTCGAGCGGGGTCGGCGTACTGATCGCGGCCCGCCGGCTGATGCGTTCCTGCCGCGGAGAGCTCCGGCTGATCCTGCCCGCCAAGGGGGCCGAGGACGGCTCGCACGTCAACCGCGTCCTGTCGGCGCTCGGCGTGCGCCGCCTCTTCGAGGTGTACCCGGACGTGCTGAGCGCCGTGAACGACGAGGCGTCGCCCCTCTCGGCCTGACCGCGCGGATCCGACCGGCGCAGACCCGTGCGTCCGGGCGGCCGGGCGCGGAAGTTGTTGCGGAATTCTTCCGGTCTTGGCACAAGCGTCGCTGTGAGGGCCCCCGGCGCCGCTCCACGACGTACGCTCCCTGGCGAGGGGACGGGCAGGACCCGGACCACCACCGATGCGAGAGGCGGCCGAGGGGACATGGACCACGCCGAGAGCACCGATCACGCCGAGTACGAGCGCAGGATCGCTGCCCGCTTCGCCGGCTTCGACCAGGACGGCAACGGCTACATCGACCGCGAGGACTTCGTGACCGCGGCCAAGGGCCTGCTGGCCGAGTTCACCACGACGGCGCGCTGCGACAAGGGCCAGGCGCTCTACGCGGGCGCCGAGGCCTTCTGGCAGGGCATGGCCGGCATAGCGGATGTGGACGGCGACCAGCGCGTCAACCGCGAGGAGTTCGTGACGGGCGCGGTGAAGCGGCTGCGGGACAACCCGGAGCGGTTCGCGGAGATCGCCCGCCCCTTCCTGCGGGCCGCCATCGCCGTCGCGGACCAGAGCGGCTCGGGCCTCACCCCGGCCGCCGCGGAGCGCGTCCTGCGCGTCCTCGGCGTCGCCCCGTCCCTGGTGGGCCCGGTCGCCGCCGCGCTGGACGCGGACGGCGACGGGCGGATCTCCGAGGAGGAGATCGTCACCGCCTTCGCCCACTACTTCACCGTTTCGGAATAGCGTTCACCGGGCTTGTGCCCGCATAGCGCTCGCGCAGCTTGTACTTGAGCACCTTGCGCAGGGTGTCGTTGCGGGGAAGGGCGTCCACCAGTTCCAGCTGCTCGGGCAGCTTGTGCGTGGACAGCCCTTCCGACCGCAGATGGGACGCCATCGCCTCCAAGGTCAGCGGCTCGGTGCCCTCGCGCTGGACGACGACCGCGCACACCCGCTCGCCGCGCTCGGGGTCCGGGAGCCCCACGACCGCCGCGTCGCCCACCGCGGGGTGCGCGTGCAGCAGGTCCTCGATCTCCTTCGCGGAGATGTTCTCGCCCTTGCGGATGATGATGTCCTTGGCCCGCCCGGTGAGCACCAGATGCCCCGTGTCCCTCACGTGCCCGAGGTCGCCGGTGACGAGGAACCCGTCGCCGTCGAACGCGGCGGCCGACTGCACGGGGTCCAGATAGCCCTGGCAGACGGCCTCCCCGCGCAGCCTGACCTCGCCGTCCACGCCGTACGGGAGCTGCTTGCCGTCCGCGTCCGTGACCCGGATCTCCATGCCCTCGGGGGGCTTTCCCTCCGTCGTCGCGAGGTTCTCGGCGGTGTCGTCGGGGGCGCCCATCGTGATCATGGGGACCTCGGTCATGCCGTACCCGTGGGTGAGCTGACAGCCCATCTCCCGTACGACCGCGTGGTAGATCTCGGGCGGCTTGGGCGCGCCGCCGCCCGCGAGGAGCCGCAGCGTCGGGATGAGCCGGTCCTCGGGGGACTTGCGCTGTTCGGTCAGGAACATGGAGTAGAAGGCCGTGGAGCCGCCCGCGACGGTCACTCCGTGCCGCCGGTAGCCGTCGAGCGCGTCCGGCAGCGCGAACTGCTCGAACATCACCGCGGGGAACCCGTACAGGAGCAGCATGACCGTGTAGTCGGGGCCGGCTATGTGCGCGAAGGGGAACGCCATCGAGCCGACGTCGGACGCCGACAGGTGCAGGGCGTGCGCGAGGCAGGAGCCGCCGGCGATCAGTGAGCGGTCCGTGTGCAGGACGCCCTTGGGGTCGGAGGTCGTGCCGGAGGTCCAGTAGATCCAGCGCACGGCCGTGCCGTCGGTGGGCGGGGGCGGCAGTACGGACGGGTCGCCGTCGGGCAGCGTGTCGTACGCCTCGAAGATCCCGCGGGCGCCGAGGCGCCGGGCCATCTCCGTGTGGTCGAAGCCTCGCCACACGCCCGGGGTCGCGAAGAACTCGGCCTTCGACTCGCGCAGCGCGAAGCCGACCTCGCGGTCCCGGTAGAAGGGGATGACGGGGGACTGGACGGCGCCGATGCGGGCGAGCGCGAAGGAGAGCAGCGCGGTCTCGATGCGGGTCGGGAGCTGCCAGGCGACGACCGTGCCGGGGCGTACGCCCATGCCGTACAGGCCGGCGGCGACCCGCTCGCCGCGCTCGCGCAGCTCGCCGAAGGTCAGGCGCCGGTCGTCCTTCGCGTCGGGGGCGGACTGGATCAGTACGGGGGCGCCGGGGGTGAGGGCGGCGCGGCGCTCGATCAGCTCCCAGAGCGTCCCGGCGGCACCCAGGGCGTGTGCGGTGTCGTTCACTGCTCCCCCTCGAAACGGCAGACCGTACCTGACGGTTAGTCAGATCGTGCGCAGAGCGTAGAGCGCTGCGCCTTGTCGGTCCAGGGGTGCGGGGCTAGCCTGCTATCTGACGACCCATCAGAAACGCCATCAGAAACTGTCAGGTGAGGGGACACGATGGACCCGATGGAACTGCCCCGGATCATCAGCGTCGACGACCATGTGATCGAGCCCGCGCACCTCTTCTCGACCTGGCTGCCGGCGAAGTACCGGGACCGGGGGCCGCAGCCGCTCACGGCCGGGATCGGCGAGCTCGCCTACGTGGCGGGCAAGTACCAGATCACCATGGACCCGGACGGGCCCCCGACGGACTGGTGGATCTACGAGGACCTGAAGTTCCCGTACAAGCGCAACATCGCCGCCGTCGGCTTCGACCGAGACGACATGACCCTCGAAGGCATCACACGCGCGGAGATGCGGCGCGGCTGCTGGGACCCGAAGGCCCGCCTCGCGGACATGGACCTCAACCATGTCGAGGCCAGCCTCTGCTTCCCCACCTTCCCGCGCTTTTGCGGCCAGACGTTCGCGGAGGCCAAGGACAAGGAAGTGGCGCTCGCCTGCGTGCGCGCCTACAACGACTGGATGGTCGAGGAGTGGTGCGGCGACAGCGGGGGCCGCCTCATCCCGCTCTGCATCATCCCCCTGTGGGACATCGGCCTCGCCGTCGCCGAGATCCGGCGCAACGCCGCGCGCGGCGTCAAGGCCGTGACGTTCTCCGAGATCCCCACCCACCTGGGGCTCCCGTCGATCCACTCCGGCTACTGGGACCCGTTCTTCGCCGTGTGCCAGGAGACCGGGACGGTCGTCAACATGCACATCGGCTCCAGCTCGCAGATGCCCGCCGCGTCCCCGGACGCCCCGCCCGCCGTGCAGGCCTCGCTCAGCTTCAACAACGCGATGGCGTCGATGATGGACTTCCTCTTCTCCGGGGTCCTGGTGAAGTACCCGACGCTCAAACTCGCCTACTCCGAGGGCCAGATGGGCTGGATCCCGTACGCCCTGGAGCGCGCGGACGACGTCTGGGAGGAGCACCGGGCCTGGGGCGGGGTGCGCGACCTCATCCCCGAGCCGCCGTCGTCGTACTACTACCGCCAGATGTTCTGCTGCTTCTTCCGCGACAAGCACGGCGTGGCGTCCCTCGACGTCGTCGGCCGGGACAACGCGACCTTCGAGACGGACTACCCGCACGTCGACTCGACCTTCCCGCACACCAAGGACGTCGCCCTCGACCATGTGAAGGGCCTCGACTCCGAGACGGTCTACAAGCTCATGCGGGGCAACGCGATCCGCATGCTCGACCTCGACTTCGACCGCGCCAGGTAGCGGGCCGCGCCGTGGATCTGACGTACACGGACGAGGAAGAGGAGTTCAGGGCGCGGCTGCGGGAGTGGCTCGCGTCCGTGCTGCCGGGGCTGCCCCCGAAGCCGTCGCCGAACGACTGGCCGGGCAGGCGCGCCTACGACCTCGGCTGGCAGCGCAGGCTGTACGACGCCGGGTACGCGGGCCTGCACTGGCCCGCCGACGCGGGCGGCCGCGGTGCCACGCCCACGCAGCACCTCATATTCCTGGAGGAGACCGAGAAGGCGGGCGCGCCCTACGTGGGGGCCAACTTCGTCGGGCTGCTGCACGCAGGGCCGACCGTCGCGGCCGAGGGGACGCCGGAGCAGCGGGCGCGCTGGCTGCCGCCCGTCCTGCGCGGCGACGAGGTGTGGTGCCAGGGGTTCAGCGAACCCGACGCCGGGTCCGATCTCGCGGCGCTGCGCACACGCGCGACACGGGACGGCGACCACTACGTGGTCAGCGGGTCCAAGATCTGGACCTCGCACGCGGAGGTCGCCGACTGGTGCGAACTCCTCGTGCGCACCGACCCGTCCGCCCCCAAGCACCGCGGCATCTCCTGGCTCGCGATGCCGATGGACGCGCCCGGGATCACCGTACGGCCGCTGCGCACGCTCGCCGGGTCCGCCGAGTTCGCCGAGATGTTCCTCGACGACGTACGCGTCCCCATCGCCAACCGGGTCGGCGAGGAGAACGACGGCTGGCGCGTGACGATGGTGACGCTGTCCTTCGAACGCGGCACCGCGTTCGTGGGCGAGGTCGTCGCCTGCCGCCGTGTCCTGGGCGAACTGGCCGCGCAGGCCCGTAAGAACGGCCGCTGGGACGACGCCGTGCTGCGCCGCAGGCTCGGCCGCCTCAACGCCGAGTTCCGTGCCCTGTGGCGGCTCACCCAGTGGAACGTCAGCGAGGCGGAGCTGGAGGGCGGCGTCCCCGGCACCGGCGGCTCGGTCTTCAAGCTGCGCTACTCGCACGCCCGCCAGGAGCTGTTCGACGCCGCGGCCGAGGTGCTCGGCATCGCGGGCGCGCTCGACACGGACCAGGAGTGGACCCTCGACCGCCTGTCGTCCCTCTCGTACACGATCGCCGCCGGCACCTCCCAGATCCAGCACAACATCGTCGCCGAACGCATCCTCGGCCTGCCGAAGGACCGGCCGAAGGGCCTTCAGAGGGATCTCCGGAAGGGAGGGCGATGAGCATGCGCTTCCAGCTCACCGACGACCAGCGCGCCCTGCGCGACGGCGTACGGGACCTGCTCGCCGGGCGCTTCGACCGCGACGCCCTGCGCGCCGCCGTGGACACGCCCGGGCACCTGGACCGGGCGCTGTGGCGGGCCCTGGGTGACGCGGGCTTCTTCGCCCTGTGCCTCCCGGAGGCGGACGGCGGCGTGGGCCTGGGGCTGCCCGAGGCCGTCCTCGTCTTCGAGGAGGCGGGCCGGGTCCTGCTGCCGGGCCCGCTCGTCGCCACGCATCTCGCCGCGGGCACCGTGCCGGGCGCCGCGACCGGCGAGGCCGTCGTGACGGCGCCCGCCGGGGAACTCCTGCCGTGGCGGGACGCGTCGGACGTCGTCCAGGGAGACGCGGCCGGCGCCGTACCCCTGGCCTCCGTCGACCCGCTCACGCCCCTGCACAAGCTGCCGGGCCCGCACGTACCCCGCAGCCCCGAGGCCGTACTGCTCACCGCGGCCGAACAGCTCGGCTCCGCCGCGCGCACCTGCGAGCTGGCGGTCCAACACGCCCGCGAGCGCGAGCAGTTCGGGCAGCCCATCGGCGCGTTCCAGGCCGTGAAGCACCTGTGCGCCCAGATGTTCGTACGGGCCGAGCTGGCCCGAGCGGCCGTGTACGCGGCGGCTGTCACGGCCGACCCGGTCGAGATCGCCGCCGCCGAACTGCTCGCCGACGAGGCGGCCGTGCGCAACGCGCGCGACTGCGTCCAGGTGCACGGCGGCATGGGCTTCACCTGGGAGGCGGACGTGCATCTGCATCTCAAGCGGGCCTGGGTGCGCGCCGGGACCGGCCGTACGGCGCGCGAGACGGAGGAGGAGCTGGCGGCGGCGCTGTGACGTCCGGGGCTCGCCCTCAGCGCGGGGCGAACCCATGTACGGACGGTCACGGAACGTCGATATCGGGTTGTGTCCTGCGCGGGACTTGTCACGGCACGGAGTCGGGGTCCCGCTCGGGTACCTTGTGTGGGATGCGAGTGGTTCCGAGTCCGAGCCATCCCGGTGTTGCCCCTGAGGCGGCTCCGGATCCGGCGATGCGCGCCGTTCGCAGCGCACGGGAGGGCCGCGCGCCCGCCCGTTCGACTCCCCGCAGGACGCGTCGCACAGTATGGCGCACGCGTACTCCTTCGCGCTGGAATATGCCCGAAGCGCTTGTTGGGGTGACTGTACGTCAACCATGCTGTCTTCCAAGGGGATCACGGTCCGTGAGCTCCCTGACTTGTCACAGTCCCGAGGCGATGTGTCCGCCGGTTCGGATGGTGTGAGCGGTGCAGGTGCTTCAAGTTCAGCTGGAGGTCGGGGCGGATCCCGCGGAGGTGGGGCGAGCCCGCAGGTGGGCGCGCTCGCGTCTTGCAGGGTCCGGGATAGAGGCCGATGAGCCACTGGCGGAGACACTCATCCTGATCGTCTCCGAGCTCGTCACCAACGCCGTGGTGCACACCGGCTGTCCGGCCGTCCTGCGCATGCTGCTGCCGGGCGTCCCGGCGGAGGCCAGCGCCGGCACGGTCCGCGTGGAGGTGGCCGACGCCAGCGACCGGCCCCCCGCGCCGCGGCACGCCGACGGAGAAGAGACCAACGGCCGCGGACTGGAACTCGTCGACGGCCTGGCGGACCGCTGGGGCTGGCGGCCCGAGGGCACGGGCAAGGCCATCTGGTGCGAGATCGACCGCTGCGGCGCGCAGGGCGCGGGGGCGGGGACGTATCAGGGGATGGCGTACGAGGCCGTGTAGTTCCGCTTCCCGGTGCGTCAGTTCCGCCTCCCGGTGCGCCGGCGTGCCTCACCGATCCTCGGTGTGCGTCGGTTCGCGCCGGGCGTGCGCCGTCACAAAAGTCACATAACTGGCAAATCTCCTTACGGGTGTTGACGTCAGGTGTCCGTTTGATCACGCTTGTGGACAGCGATTCGTGGCGAGGGGACGCCAAGGGTTCCGGTGACGGGAGCCCTCGGTGAGTACGGGTCGTGCCGCGGCGGGCGGCTCTCCCAGGGGCCGGGGGAGCAGGGCCCCGGCGCCGGGGGGCGGACGGCGGTGCGAGCGCATCGCCGTCCACCCCCGAACTCCCGTACGGGACAAGCCTCTTGATGCCTTCCTGATCCCTAAAGGATCGCGACCGGGGCCACGGGTGTGCCCGTGCCGCCCACGAAGGGCTCGGGCATCGCCGACAGCAGGAACGCGTAGCGCGCATCTTGTGCACAGGCTGTGGACAAGCTCTCGAGATTCCAGTTCTGGCCCTGGATCATGCCCATTTCGACCAGGTCGAGGGCGTGCACCGGCAGCCAGAGGTTCTCGTGCTCCGGCGGGAAGATCTCGAAGGTGAGGGTGTCGTTCGCGACGGCGGCCACATCGCGCGCGTGGAACCACTCGGGCGTGCGCACGGACAGGCCGGGGGACGGATAGCCGTACGCGTGCTTGTCGCCCGCGAGATACGTCTGGATCTGGCCGGTGCGGACGAGGACGATGTCGCCGGAGCGGACCGTGACATGGCCGAACTCGGCGGCCTCGTCCAGGTCTTCGGGTGTCACGGCGTGGTCGCCGGGCAGCCGGTCCACGCCCTTCGCCGCCGCGACGTCGAGCAGGACGCCGCGCGAGACGATGTGCGGGGCCTTGTCGATGCCGCTGAACCGCGCGCCGCCGTGCGCCGTGATCGTGTCGGCGGGGCGGCCGTTGTAGATCCGGCCCGAGTGCGAGATGTGCGTGAGGGCGTCCCAGTGCGTTGCCGCCTGGAGCCCCATGGTCACCGCGTCGTCGCTGGTGGCGACGGTGCCGGGGCCGAACAGCTCGTGGTTGATCTGGACCATGGTGTGGAGCGGGTTGACGCGGCCCGGGATCAGTCCGGTCTGCACCCCGTCCTCCTTGAGGGGCAGCGCGAGCGGTACCCGGCGGCCCGTGCGGACGGTCGACGCGGCCTCGCGCACGACCTCGTCGGTGACCAGATTGAGCGTGCCGATCTCGTCGTCGGCGCCCCAACGGCCCCAGTTGTTGACGCGCTTGGCCATTTCGTGGAACTCGGCAGGCAACGACATGAGTGCTCCCCGGGGCTTGTCTTCCAGTAACTGACGAGTCATAGAATCTAACGGTCCGTCAGAAACCGCGGGAAGGGGCCGGACGTGGGGAACTTCTTGGCAGGCAAGGTGGTGGCCGTCACCGGGGCCGGGCGCGGCATCGGCAGGGCCGTCGCGCTCGCCTGCGCCGCCGAGGGCGCACGGGTCGTCGTCAACGACTACGGGGTGTCCATCGAGGGCGGCGAACCGGCGAGCGAGATCGCCGAGTCCGTCGTCAAGGAGATCGAGGCGGCCGGCGGCGAGGCCGTCGCCGTCGCCGACGACATCTCGACCATGGCGGGCGGTCAGCGGATCGTCGACGTGGCGCTCGCCCGGTACGGGCGGATCGACGGCGTCGTGTGCGTCGCCGGGATCCTGCGCGAGCGCATGCTGTTCAACATGTCCGAGCAGGAGTGGGACCCGGTGGTCGCCACGCATCTGAAGGGCACGTTCACCGTGTTCCGGGCGGCGTCCGCCGTCATGCGCAAGCAGGGGTCGGGCACGCTCATCGGCTTCACCAGCGGCAACCACCAGGGGTCCGTGGCGCAGGCCAACTACAGCGCCGCCAAGGGCGGGATCATCTCGCTCGTGCGCAGCGCCGCGCTCGGGCTGCACAAGTACGGCGTGACGGCGAACGCGGTCGCGCCCGTCGCCCGTACCCGCATGTCGGCGAACGTGCCCATGGAGCTCAAGGAGATCGGGGAGCCGGAGGACGTCGCCGCGCTCGTCGTCTATCTGCTCAGCGAGCGCGCCCGCGCCGAGAAGATCACCGGGCAGGTGTACACGATCGCCGGGCCCAAGATCGCGGTCTGGGCCCAGCCGAGGGAGCTGCGCTCGGGCTACGCGGAGGGCGGCTGGACGCCGGACAAGATCGCGGACTTCCTGCCGGGCACCGTGGGCGTCGATCCGATGCCGATGCTCGCGCAGCTGGAGGCGATGGCCGAGGCGGCCGCCGCGAAAGCGCGGCCCAATCAGTGACGTCGAGGTCGAAGTCGAGGCCGGGGGCGGAGGCGCGTGGTGGAGTTCGGGTTCGGGGATGAGGACGAGGCGTTCCGGCGGGAGGCCCGCGCGTGGCTCGCGGAGCACCTCACCGGCGAGTACGCCGTCGCCCGGGGGCGCGGCGGGCCCGGGAGCGAGCACGAGGACGCCGGCGTACGGCGGAACTGGGAGCGGGAGCTGGGCGCGTCCGGGTGGATCGGGCTCGGCTGGCAGCGCGGCGGGTACGGCAACCGGGTCGCCTCACTGACCCAGCAGGTCGTCTGGGCCGAGGAGTACGCGCGGGCCCGCGCGCCCGCACGCCACGGGCACATCGGCGAGAACCTGCTCGCCCCGACCCTGATCGCGTACGGCGACGAGGAGCAGCAGCGGCGCTTCCTGCCGCCGGTCGCCTCCGGCGAGGAGCTGTGGTGCCAGGGGTACAGCGAGCCCGGCGCCGGTTCCGACCTCGCGAACCTGCGCACGACCGCCGTGCGGGACGGGGACACGTACCGCGTGACCGGGCAGAAGGTGTGGACGTCGCTCGCGCACGAGGCCGACTGGTGCTTCGTGCTCGCGCGCACCGGGGCCGGGTCGCGGCGCCATCACGGCCTGTCGTTCCTCCTCGTGCCGATGGACCAGCCGGGCCGGATCGAGGTGCGGCCCATCCGGCAGCTGACCGGCACGAGCGAGTTCAACGAGGTGTTCTTCGACGGCGCGCACGCGCGCGGGGAGCACGTCGTCGGCGGCGAGGGTCAGGGCTGGCGGGTCGCGATGGGGCTGCTCGCCCTGGAGCGCGGCGTCTCGACGCTCGCCCAGCAGATCGGGTTCGCCGCCGAACTCGCCGAGGTCGTACGGACAGCGGTGCGTACGGGCGCTGCCGAGGACCCGCTGTTCAGGGACCGCCTCGTACGGCAGTGGGCCGAGCTGCGCGTCATGCGGTTCAACGCGCTGCGCACGCTCGGCGGCGCGCAGGACCCGGGCGCCCCGAGCGTCGCCAAGCTCCTGTGGGGCCGCTGGCATCAGCGCCTCGGCGAACTCGCCCTCCAGGCTCGGGGCGCGCTCGCCGCCGCCGGGCCCGGGGACTGGACACCTGACAGTCGTTACGAACTCGACGCCGCACAGCGGCTGTTCCTCTTCAGCCGGGCCGACACGATCTACGGCGGCTCGGACGAGATCCAGCGCAACATCATCGCCGAGCGCGTGCTCGGGCTGCCCAGGGAGACGAGGGAGTCGTCATGAGGGGTGTCGTGTTCGACGGGGTCCGGGCCGACGTGGTCGACGATCTCGAGATACGCGAGCCGGGACCGGGCGAGGTGCTCGTCGACGTCGCCGCCGCCGGGCTGTGCCACAGCGATCTGTCGGTGATCGACGGGACCATCCCGTTCCCGGCGCCGGTCGTGCTCGGGCACGAGGGCGCGGGCGTCGTGGAGGCCGTCGGCGCGGGCGTCACGCACGTGGCGCCCGGGGACCATGTGGCGCTGTCCACGCTCGCCAACTGCGGCGCCTGCGCGGACTGCGACCGGGGGCGGCCGACCATGTGCCGCAAGGCGATCGGGAGGCCCACGCAGCCGTTCTCGCGGGGCGGCACTCCGCTCTACCAGTTCGCCGCGAACTCCTCGTTCGCCGAGCGGACCGTCGTGCAGGCCGTGCAGGCCGTGCCGATCCCCGCCGGGATCCCGCTGACGTCGGCCGCGCTCATGGGGTGCGGGGTGCTGACCGGCGTCGGCGCCGTCCTCAACCGGGCGCGCGTCGGCCAGGGCGACACCGTCGTCGTCATCGGGACCGGCGGGATCGGCCTCAATGTGCTCCAGGGCGCCCGGATCGCGGGCGCGTCCAGGATCGTCGCCGTCGACGCGAACCCCGACAAGGAGGCGGTGGCGCGGCGGTTCGGCGCGACGGACTTCCTGACCTCGGCCGCCGGGGTCAGGGACGTCCTGCCGCACGGCGCCGACCACGTCTTCGAGTGCGTCGGCCGCGTCGAGCTGATCCGGACGGCCATCGACCTCCTCGACCGGCACGGCCAGGCCGTCATCCTCGGCATGCCGGCCGCCGACGCGGAGGCGTCCTTCGTGCCCGCCCAGCTCTTCCTCGACAAGTCCGTCCTGGGCTGCCGCTACGGCTCCTCGCGGCCCCAGCGCGACATCAGGCTCTACGCCGACCTGTACCGCCAGGGCCGGCTGCTGCTCGACGAGCTGGTCACGGAGACGTACCCGGTCGAGGACTTCGCGAAGGCGGTTCAGGACGCGCAGCAGGGGAGGGTGGCGCGGGGAGTGCTGGTGTTCTGAGCTGGGCCTACGTGGTGTGCATCGCGCCCTGCACGGCCGTGGCGTGGAACGTGCGGCGGTACGCCGTCGGCGTCACGCCCAGTGCCGCCTGGAGGTGCTGCCGCATCGACTGCGCCGTGCCGAAGCCCGACTCGCGCGCCACCTGGTCCATCGACAGGTCGCTCGACTCCAGGAGGTGCCGGGCCCGCTCCACCCGCTGCTGGGTGAGCCACTGGCCCGGGCTGACGCCGGCCTCCTCGCGGAAACGGCGCGTGAAGGTGCGGACCGACATCGCCTCCTGGGCGGCCAGGTCCCGCAGCTGGAGCGGTTCGTGAAGGCGGGCCAGGGCCCAGGCGCGGGCCTTTGTCGTGGTCGCGAGCTGGGGTTCGGGGACGGGGCGGTGGACGTACTGGGCCTGCCCGCCGTCGCGGTGGGGCGGGACGACGGTGTGGCGGGCCACCTCGTTGGCCACCGCCGTGCCGTGGTCGCGGCGGACCAGGTGCAGGCAGAGGTCGATGCCCGCGGCGACCCCGGCCGACGTCAGGACGTCCCCGTCGTCGATGTACAGGACGTCCGCGTCGACCTTGATCTTGGGGAAGAGCCGCTGGAAGTGCTCGGCCGACGCCCAGTGCGTGGTCGCCGGGCGCCCGTCCAGATAGCCCGCCGCGGCGAGAACGTAGCTGCCGGTGCAGATCGACACCATCCGCGTACCGGGCCTGACCTGCGTGAAGGCCGCCGCCAGCTCGTCGGTGAGTACGCCCTCGTCGAGGACGGGGCCGCGCTCGTACGACGCGGGCACGACCACGGTGTCCGCGGTCGCGAGCGCCTCCGGGCCGTTCCTGATCAGGACGGCGAAGTCGGCGTCCGTCTCCACGGGGCCGGGTCCCCTGACCGAGCACGTCACGACCTCGTAGAGCGGCCGGCCCTCGGTGTCCTTGGCGCGGGTGAAGATGCGCTGGGTGATGCCGAGTTCGAAGGGGAGCACGCCGTCGAGGGCCAGGACGACCACACGGTGGGGGCGCCGGGTGCGGGCTGCGGGAGTCTCGGGCATGGCTCCGAGTGTATGGCCCGATCCTAGCGAAGGCTGTCTTTCGGGCCACTCGTCCGGGGAGGGCCCGTGATCCGATGCTGTCTGCTGTGACGCACACATCGGACATGACACCGACCGCCGCGGCCGAGGGCTCGCCCGGCGCGGGCGCCTCCCCTCCGCCCCGCCCCCGTCCCCGTATCCACCGCGCCTGGTTCGTGGCCGCCGTCACCTTTGTGACGATCATCGGCGCCGCCGCCTTCCGGTCCCTGCCGGGGCTCTTGATCGACCCGCTGAACGAGGAGTTCCACTGGTCGCGCGGCACCATCGGGCTCGCCGTCTCCATCAACCTCGCGCTGTACGGGCTGACCGCGCCCTTCGCCGCCGCCCTCATGGACCGGTTCGGGATCCGGCGCGTGGTCGCCGTCGCCCTGGTCGTCATCGCGGCCGGCTCGGGCCTGACCGTGTGGATGGACTCGGCCTGGCAGCTCCTGCTGTGCTGGGGCCTGCTCGTCGGACTCGGCTCCGGCTCGATGGCCCTCGCCTTCGCCGCGACCGTCACCAACCGCTGGTTCACCGCCCGGCGCGGGCTCGTCACCGGGATCCTCACGGCCGCTTCCGCGTCGGGGCAGCTCATCTTCCTGCCGCTGCTCTCGTGGATCGTCGAGACGCACCAGTGGCGGCCCGCGGCCGTGACGGTGGCGCTCGCGGCGCTCGCCGTCGTGCCGTTCGTGTGGCTGCTGCTGCGCGACCACCCGGCCGACGTGGGCACCACCCCGTACGGCTCTGAGGAGTTCGTCGAGAAGCCGCCGCCCGTCACCGGGGCCGCCCGCCGCACCGTGGGAGTGCTCTTCAAGGCCGCCCGTACGGGTCCCTTCTGGCTGCTCGCCGGGACGTTCGCGATCTGCGGCGCCTCCACGAACGGGCTCGTCCAGACGCACTTCGTGCCGGCCGCGCACGACCACGGGATGCCGATCACCGCGGCGGCCTCGCTGCTCGCCGTGGTGGGGGTCTTCGACGTCGTCGGGACGGTGGCGTCGGGCTGGTTCACCGACCGCTTCGACGCGCGGCGGCTGCTCGCGGTGTACTACGCGCTGCGCGGGGTCTCCCTGCTGTTCCTGCCGATGCTCCTCGCCCCGTCCGTCCACCCGCCGATGATCTTCTTCATCGTCTTCTACGGGCTCGACTGGGTCGCCACCGTGCCGCCCACCCTGGCCCTGTGCCGTGAGCACTACGGCGAGGACAGCGCGATCGTGTTCGGCTGGGTGCTCGCCTCGCACCAGGTCGGCGCCGCGCTCGTCGCCTTCCTCGGCGGCGTCGCCCGTGACACGTTCGGCTCGTACGACGTCGTCTGGTACGCGTCCGGGGCGCTGTGCGCGGCGGCGGCCCTGATGGCGCTGGTCATCCGGCGCCGGAACGCCGATGCCGATGGCCTCCTGGTGGCCGGCGTCGCCTGATCAGTGCTCGAAGCGGCCGAACGCGCCCTTGTGGAACAGCAGCGGGGACGCCCCGCCCTCCGCCGTCCCGAGCGCCTCCACCCGGCCCACCACGATGAGGTGGTCCCCGCCCGTGTGGACCGCGTGGATCGTGCAGTCGACCCACGCGGGCGCGCCCGCCAGCCGCGGCGAGCCCGTCACCGGCGCCGCGTCGTGCTCGACGCCCGCGAACTTGTCCGCGCCGCTCACTGCGAACGACCGGCACAGCGCGCCCTGGTCCGCGCCCAGGACGTTCACGCAGAAGACGCCGGCGCTCGCGATGCGCGGCCAGGTCGTGGACGTACGGGCCACCATGAACGCCACCAGGGGCGGGTCCAGGGAGAGCGAGGAGAAGGACTGGCAGGCGAAGCCGGCCGGGGGAGCGCCGGGGTGCGGGGGCGGCGCTGTGACGACCGTGACGCCGGTGGCGAAGTGGCCGAGGACGCGGCGGAACTCGCCGGGGTCCAGCGGCGCCCGCTCGTCCTCGCCCACGGCCCGTAGCTCCGGACGCGGCAGTGCGTCCACCGGCTCGGCCGACGTGGGCGCACCGACCGACCGGAGGTACCTGACCACCGTGGCTGCCATTCCTGCGTGTCCCATCACACCTACGATTGAAGCTGACGATGCGTCAGATAGGAAGTGGCGGGCCGGAATTGGCCCATAGGCTCAGCGTCCCCTGTACGTCGGGTCGCGGCGCTCCTTGAACGACGCGACACCCTCCTGCGCGTCCGCCGTCGTCATGTTGATCTCCTGCGCCGTCGCCTCCGCCGCGAACGCCGTCGCGCGGTCCGACTCCAGGGAGGCGTTGACCAGCTGCTTGGTCATGGCGATGGCCCGCGTCGGACCGCTCGCCAGGCGCGCCGCCCACTCCTGGGCCGTCTTGCGCAGCTCCCCGTCAGGGACCGTGCGGTTGACCAGGCCCAGGCGTTCCGCGTCCGCCGAGGAGAGCGCGTCGCCGAAGAACATCAGCTCCTTGGCCCGCTGCGGCCCGATGAGGCGCGGCAGCAGATAGGCGCCGCCTCCGTCAGGGACGAGGCCGCGGCGCGCGAAGACCTCGATGAACCGGGCCGACTGAGCCGCGAGCACCAGATCGCACGCGAACGCCAGGTGTGCCCCGATCCCGGCCGCCGTCCCGTTGACCGCCGCGACGACCGGCTTCTCGCAGTCCATGACCGCCGCGATCAGGCGCTGCGCGCCCAGGCGGATCGTGCGGGCCACATCGCCGGGCACGCGCGGCCCGGCGGCCGGCGCGCCCCGCAGGTCCGCCCCGGCGCAGAAGCCCCTGCCGGTCGCCGTGAGGACGACGGCGCGCACGTCAGGGTCGGCGGAGGCGCTGTTCAGGATGCCGATGATCTCCTCACGTTGGTCCCAGGTCAGCGCGTTCATGGCCTCGGGACGGTTGAGCGTGATCCAGGTGACGGCGTCGGCGGTGGTGCACTCGATGGTGGCGGACATGACCTCTTCTTCCCTGTACGGCGGCGGGCGCGGGCGGCGGGCGTGTGCGCGGTACCGGCCGGGCTCAGTGGCAGACGGCGAGCGCGTCGAGCGCCACCGCGCCCTGGCCCCGGGGGAGCACCATCAGCGGATTGATGTCCAGCTCCGCGAGTTCGCCGCCCAGTTCCAGGGCCATCCGCTGGACCCGCAGGACGACCTCCACCAGCGCGTCCATGTCCACGGGCGGCGCCCCCCGCATCCCGTCCAGAAGCGGCCTGCCCCGCAGTTCGTCGAGCATCGCCCGCGCCTGGTCCTCCGCGAACGGCGGCACCCTCACCGCCGTGTCCCGCAGCACCTCCACGAGTACGCCGCCCAGGCCCACCGTCACCGTCGGGCCGAACAGGTCGTCCTGCGTGACCCCGACGACCATCTCGACGCCCCGCTCGACCATCTGGCAGACCAGGACGCCGTCCAGGTCGAGGCCCTCGTAGCGGGCGATGTCGGTGAGTTCCCGGTAGGCGTCCCTGACCTGGCTGGCCGAGGTCAGGCCGACCTTGACCAGGCCGAGGTCCGACTTGTGGGCCAGCCGCGCCCCGGACGCCTTCATGACGACGGGGTAGCCGACCTGCCCGGCCGCCCGTACGGCCGCCGCGGCGCTGGTGACGAGCTGCTCGCGCGGTACGCGGATGCCGTAGGCACGCAGGAGCTGCTTCGCGGCGTGCTCGCTGAGCTGCCGGCCCGGGCGCATCAGGGCCTGCGCCTTGCGGAAGGAGGGGGAGGGCGTGCGGGGCGCCTCGGTGAACGGCGAGCGGTAGGCGGCCGTGAACCGGTGGTGGTCCAGATAGGCGCGCACGGCCGTGATGCAGTTCCCGAACGTGCGGAACGTCGCGAGGCGCGAGGAGCCGAGAAGCGTCTCGCGGTAGGCGTCCTCGGTGCCCAGGGGCGAGCCCCAGACGACGCAGATCAGCTTGTCCGTGCGCTCCGCCGCCTCTGCCAGGTCCCGGGCCAGCTTGTCGCTCATCGGGGGGAACGGGCCGGTGATCGGGCAGATCAGGACGCCTATGGACGGGTCCTGGAGGATCGACTCGATGATTTTGGGGCCGCGCCAGTCCCCCACGGGGTGGCCGCCGTTGTCGATCGGGTTCGCGACGTTGAGGTACTCCGGGATCCACTGGTGCAGCTCCTGCTGCTTCGCCCCGGACAGCGTCGGCAGGGTCAGGCCCGCACGCGTGGCAAGGTCGGCGAAGTGGGCGCCGGTGCCGCCGGATATCGAGTAGACCGCCACGCCGTCGGCGCGCGGGGGCCGGGCCCGCGCCAGCAGGGCCGCCGTGTCCTGGAGTTCGTCGAGTCCGTCGACCCTGATCACGCCGAACTGGCGCATCGCCGCGTCCACCACCGTGTCCGCGCCGGTCAGCTTGCCCGTGTGGGAGGCCGCCATGCGGGCGCCCGTCTCGGTGCGGCCGACCTTGACGGCCACGACGGGTACGCCGCCCCGGGCCGCGCGGTCCGCCGCGAGGAGGAAGCCGCGCCCGTCTTTGAGTCCCTCCACGTAACACGCGATCGCACCGACCTCCGGCTGCTCGGCGAAGTACGAGATGAAGTCCGCCGTCTCCAGATCCGCCTCGTTGCCCGTGGGCGCCCAGTGCGAGAGCCGTACGCCCAGCTCCTGCATCGTGTAGAGGGGGCGGCCCTGGTGGCCGGACTGTGTGATCAGGGCGATGGCCGGCCCTTCGAGGTCCTCGCGGAACTCGGAGAACGCGTTCAGGTTGGTGTTCGGGCCCAGCAGCCGCATGCCCGAGCGGCTGACCGCCGCGGACAGGGACGACTGCGCGGCCGCTCCCTCCTCGCCCGTCTCGGCGAAGCCCGACGCGAAGACCACTGCGAACTTCACCTTGGCCTGGGCCAGTTCCTCGATGACCGGCAGCGGGTCCGAGATGAGGAGTACGGCGAGGTCGACGGGTTCGGGCAGTGCGGAGACGCCCGGCGAGCACGGGATGCCGAAGACGGTCTCACGGGTGGGGTGCACGGGGTGGAGGCGGGCGCCCACGCGCTCCGCCCACGCGATCAGCTGTCGCGTGATGCCCGTGTTCGGGCGGCCCTCGGCGTCGGACGCGCCGATGACCGCTATCGATTCGGGCCGGAAGAAGCGGTCCAGGTCGGGCACCTCGCGGTGCAGTGGCCTGCCGCTCACGTCCAGGTCGTCCGCCCTGCTGTGCACGGCGGGTGCCGGCTGCTCTCCGCAGGCGATCGTGCGGGCCCGGCGGGGGTCGGTGGTCAGGGTGCCGTATGTCGATCCAAGCATCGGGTCCGCCCGCTCCTCGACTGGTGCTCACGTAACTGACGTAGTGTCAGATTACTGAACTGACGCTGTGTCAGGAACAGGGCTGCACGCAAAGGCTGTTACGGGTGTTCCCGCGGGCGTGCGGGTTGGAACGGCGGGATGTGGCCACTGTGCAGTGGGTGGCGTCGCGAGCGGAGGGCGCCCTGCGTGCGGGTCAGGTCGGTGGCGGACGGCGGCGCCGGCCGGGATCAGCCCGCGATCGCCTTCGCGATCTTCCGTGCGTCCAGGGCCAGTTCGCGGAACATGCCGCTGATCGGGTTCGTGTAACCCGTGAAGTGGAGGCCGGGCGCGGCGGGATCGGTCCGGCGGCCGTGCGTGGTCGGGCGGCCCCGGTCGTCGAGGACACCGAGGTGCCCCACGAGGTCCTCCAGCGCGCGGCTGTAGCCCGTCGCCGCGATCACCGTGTCGGGGACGATGTGCGTGCCGTCGGCGAGGACCACCTTGCCGTCCTCGAACGACTCGACGGCCGCGACCGGTTCGACCTGGCCCGCGCGTACGGCGTCGATCAGGCCGACGTCCTGCACGGGGATCGCGCCCTCGCGCACCCGCGAGTACAGGCCGGTCGTGGGTCTGGGCAGGCCCTGTTCCGCCAGGTCGGGCACGCTGAGCCTCGCCATCGGGCGGGCCAGGCGGTCCACGAGCGCCACCGGCAGCCTGCGGCACAGGATGCCGGTGCGCTGCGCGGGCCAGCCCGCGGTGGACCGGCGCACGATGTGGGGCGCCGTGCGGACCGCGAGCCGGACGCGGGACGCGCCGCCCTCGGCGAGGTCCACGGCGATCTCGGCGCCGGTGTTGCCGACGCCGACGACCAGCACGTCACGGCCCGCGTACGGCTTCGCGTTGCGGTAGTCGCCCGCGTGGAGGAGCTCACCCGTGTACGAGGAGCGGCCCGGCCAGTCGGGCAGGCGCGGGGTGTGGTTGTAGCCCGTGGCGACCACGACGGCGCTCGCGGCCAGTTCACGGCCGCCCGAGGCGCGTACGAGCCAGCCGTCCTCCGTGCGCTCCACGCGCGAGACGGCCACACCGGTGACGATCTCCAGCTGGTGGTGCTCGGCGTACTTCTCCAGGTAGCGCACGACGTCGTCGCGGGACACCCAGCGGCCGAAGCGGCGCGGGATCGCGAGGCCGGGAAGCCCGGAGAGCTTGCGGGTGGTGTGCAGGTGGAGGCGGTCGTAGTGGCGGCGCCAGGACGCCCCGACGTGCTCCGACTTCTCCAGGACCACGGCCCGTACGCCCCGTTCGCCCAGCGCCGCGGCCGCGGCGAGGCCGCCCGGGCCGCCCCCGATGACGTACACCGGGCGGTCCTGGGTGGGTGCGGCGGGCGCGGGTTCGGTGACCATGAGTGCGAGCGTAATCACGGTTCGATTTGATGGGTCTCGGTCAAGGCCGGAATCGGTTGCGAATTCATCACGGCGTACGCCTCTTGCGGGAGCGCCCCCGTGTGCGCTGAACTGACGTTCCGTCAGAAACGGAGAGGAGGGCCCCGGTCGTGGACTCGATCTGGCTCGACGGCGTCGAATGGCTGGCCGTGCTGCGCATAGGCCTCGGACTGTGGTGGCTGGAGAGCTGGCGGCACAAGGACAAGAAGGGCTGGTTCGAGCGGGGCACCGGCATCGCCTGGGCCGCCGACGTCGCCGCGAAGCACCGGTGGAACGCCGTGCGCAGCGGCTTCGGCGCGGTCGTCACCCCCCGGCCGAAAGCGATGGCGTACATCGTCGTCTACGCCGAACTGGCCCTGGGCCTCGGCCTCGTGGCCGGCCTGCTGACACCCGTGGCCCTCATCGGCGGGCTGCTCCTGAACCTGCTGTACCTGGTCCTGATGATCCACGACTGGGCCGAGCAGGGACAGAACGCGATGATGGCGCTCATCTCGCTCGTGGCGCTCTTCACCATGTCCTGGCAGGCCTGGTCCCTCGACGCGGCGATCGGACTGTTCCTGTGACTCTTCCCGCGGCCGTACGGTTCGACCTGCCCGAGCCCGACGCCTTCACTCGCCCCTACTGGGACGCGGCCGCCGACGGGACCCTGCTGATCCGCCGCTGTCGCGCGTGCGAGCGGGCCCATCACTATCCGCGCGAGTTCTGCCCGCACTGCTGGAGTGAGGACGTTGCGTGGGAGCGGGCGTCCGGGACGGCCGTCCTCTACACGTGGTCCGTCGTCCACCGCAACGACCTGCCCCCCTTCGGCACCCGCACCCCGTACACCGCGGCCGTCGTCGACCTCGCGGAGGGCCCGCGGATGATGACGGAGATCGTGGACGCGGAGGGCGACGAGCTGCGCGCGGGAATGCCCCTGGAGGTCACCTTCCGCCAGGTGGAGGGCTTCTCCGTCCCCGTATTCCGCTCGCGGACATGAGGGGACGGGCGGCACCATGCGGTCATGACAGAGAGCCCCGCTCCCCTGCCCGGCTGGCACCTCACCGCTGACGCCGACGACTTCCTCGCCCGCGCGGGCGGCTACCTGCGCGCCGAGCCCGCCCTGCACACGGTCGCCCTCAGCGTCACCGCGAGCCTGCGGGAACGGGGGCCGGCGGTGTACGGGGCGCGGGGGCAGCTCTTCGGGGTCCTGTACGGGCCGGACGGCGGCGTGAGCGGGACGTTCCTGTGGACGAAGCCCTTCCGGCTCAGCATCAGCCCCCTGGACTGGGAGCAGGCGGACGCGCTCGCCGTCGCGCTCCAAGGGCAGGCGGTGACCGGCGTGTTCGGGGTCGACTCGGCCTCCGCCGCCTTCGCCGACGCCTGGCAGTCCCGCACGGGAGCGCGGGCTCACCGCGCCGTCGAGCAGCGCCTGTACCGGCTCGGGGACCTCACCCCGCCGCTGCCCGCACCCGCCGGGCGGCCCCGCGTCGCCACCGAGGCGGACCGGGAGCTGCTGGTCCGGTGGCGCAACGCGTTCGCCGCGCACACCGGCACTCCGGGCGGCGCCTCGGGCTCGCAGGAATGGGCCGACGAGCGGATCTCGTACGGCGGCGTCACCCTCTGGGAGACCCCGGACGGCGTGCCGGCCTCCATGGCCGGCGTGACCCGCGAGGCCGCCGGAGCGGTCCGGGTCGCGCCCGTCTACACCCCCAAGGAGCTGCGCGGCCGCGGCTACGCGGGAGTGGTCACCGCCGAGGTCAGCCGCGCCGCCCGGGCCGCGGGCGCGAGCGAGGTGCTCCTGTTCACCGACCTCGCCAACCGGACCAGCAACGGCCTCTACCTGCGCATCGGCTACCGTCCCGTGCGGGACTTCGCCGTCCACACCTTCACCGCACCCGAGAACGGCTGACGCTCATGACCGACACTCCTGAGATACGTGGCCACGGACTGCATCTGCGGGCCTGGCGGGCCGGCGACGAGGGGGATGCCGCCGCGGTGCTGCGCGGGCTCGGCGACCCCGAGTTCCGGCGCTGGAACACCCCGCTCACCCCGGTCGACGACCTCGCCGGGGCCCATGCGTACCTGCGCTCTCGCCAGGAGGCGCTGGCGAGCGGCGAATCCGTGTCCTGCTGCGTCACCGACGAGAGCACGGGGGAGGTCCTCGGGCACGTGGGTGTCAACGCGATCATGCCCGCGTTCCGCAGCGCCCACGTCGGCTACTGGGTGCTGCCCGAGGCCCGTGGGCGCCGTGTCGCGACCCGCGCGCTGAGCCTCGCGTCCCGGCTGGCCTTCGGTGAACTCGGTCTCCACCGGCTCGAACTCGGCCACGCGCTCGGGCACGAGGTGTCCTGCCGGGTCGCCGAGCGCGGAGGCTACCGGTACGAGGGCACGCTGCGGGGCGCGATGTTCGAGGCGGGGCGGCAGGACGCCTTCCGCGACGTGCACCTGCACGCCCGCCTCGCCTCGGACCCCGAGCCGCCGGTGGCGTGAGCCGGCCGCCTCACGGCCAGAGCAGCTCCCGTACCCAGCCTGTCTCCGTGCGGCGGTACCTGAGGCGGATGTGGCGGCGGCGGGCGTCGCCCTGGAAGAACTCCACCTCGCGCGGGGCCAGCGCGTACGCCGTCCACGTGGGGGCGGGGGCCTTCGGGTCGGCCTGCGCGCGCTCCCAGGCCTCGACCGACGCCCGCTCCAGCTCCTCCTGTGAGCCGAGGACTTCGCTCTGGTGGCCGACCAGGGCGGCGGCCAGCGCTCCCGTCGAGCGGACGTGCAGGTCGGCCTGGCTCACCTCGGGCGACTGCCTGGTGACATCACCGCGTACGCGGATCTGGCGGCCCTGCGACGGCCAGTAGAAGCCGAGCGCGGCCCGGGGGTGCGCCGTGAGCTGGCGGCCCTTGGCGCTGCCCGCGTGGGACGCGAAGTGGAAGCCGTCCTCGTCGGCGCCGTGCAGCATCACCGTACGGACGTCGGGCAGGCCGTCGCCGTCCACCGTGGCGAGGGACGGGGTGTGCGGCTCGGTCTGGCCGGCGGCTACCGCCTCGGCGAACCACTCGACGAAGAGCGGCAGCGGGGCGGACGGGGCCGCGGACGGGTCGAACGCGGGCAGTTCGGTGTCCCAGACGCGCAGGGACTTCAGGATCTCTTGCAGTTCGGGCATGCACCGATTCTCGCGGTGAACGCGAGCGCCCCGCCCACCGGTCCGTCCGGAAGGCGGGGCGACGCGTACGACAGGCGAGTCCCGTCGGATGACTCCGTCAGACGAGTCGCGTCAGATGAGGTCCATCGCCGCGACCTCGTCCGGGCTGCCGTAGCTGACCGGGCCCTGGAAGCGGCGGCGGGCCGTCGCGAACCACCACACCGTCGCGATCACGAGTACGGCGACCAGGGCGATCGGCGCGTAGTTGAACGACGTCGCGTTGATCGGGGACGCCTGCGGCAGCATGAACAGGACGCTGCTCGCCACGATCCAGACCACCGCGATCACGGCGACGGGCTTGCCCCAGCGGCCCAGGTTCCACGGCCCCTGCTGGAAGTCGTCGTGGCGCAGGCGCAGATAGATCGGGACGGCGTACGCGAGGTAGAGACCCACGACGTTCACGCTCACGATGGCGGTGAACGCCGTGTGCGACCACCAGCCCGGCACCACGAGGACCAGCGAGCAGGCCGCCGCGAGCCACACGGCCTTCACGGGCGTGCGCGTGCGCGACGAGACCGAGTGCCACCAGCGGGAGCCCGGCATGGCGCCGTCACGCGAGAAGGCGAAGATCTGACGGGTGTTGCTCGTCATGTTGGCCAGGCCGCAGAACAGCATGGAGCCGATCACGATCAGCAGCAGGAGCTTCGCCGTCGTCATGCCGAGCGCGTCGATGAGGATCTGCACGGGCGGCGCCGACGCGCTCGCCTGCGCCGCGTAGTCCCCGATCGCGAAGACGAGGGCCAGCATCAGGATCAGGCCGGTGACGGCGGAGTAGCCGATCGCCCGCATGATGCCCTTGGGCGCGTTGACCGTCGCCTGGACCGTCTCCTCCGACATGTGGAAGCTGCCGTCGAAGCCGGTGAAGGTCCAGCTGGTCACGAGGAGGCCGAGCAGGGCCGCGTACATCCCGTTGGAGAAGCCGGTGTTGTTGGTGAACTGCGTGACGACCGACGCCGACCGGTGGTGGTCCGGTACGGCGATCAGCGCGACCACGATGACCACCATGCCGACGAGGAGCCACCACACGGAGATCCGGTTCACCAGTGCCACCAACTGCACCGTGTACGTGTTGGCGAGCGCCTGGAGCAGCAGGATCACCGCCGTGATCACAACCGTCTGCTGCGCCGTCGCGTGGTACGACGGCCACTGCATGACGACGAACGCCTGGATGAACGTCGCCGCCGCGTAGCCCGTCGCCGCCGTGCCGCCGACCTGCCCCACGAAATTCAGCCAGCCCGTGTACCAGGACCAGGCACCCTTGTGCCGTTTCGCCAGCTTTCCCGCCGAGAAATAGAGCGCACCGCTCGTCGGATACGCCGATGCGATTTCGGCCATCGACGCTCCGACGAAAAGCACCATGGCGGCGACGGCTATCCAGCCGAACACGAGAATGCGAGGCCCGCCGGCGTTCATTCCGAACCCGAAGGAGGAGAAGATGCCGGAGATGATGTTGATGATCGTGAACGAAATCGCGAAATTGTCGAACGCCTTGAAGCGCCGGGTCAGCTTCCGCGGGTAGCCCATCGCGTGCAGCGTCGCGTCGTCGTCGAGCGCGGCGGCGGGCCGCCCGGATTTTGTGGGGGGAGTGGGTGCGCTGGTCAGGGGGTCGGACACAACCTCGGCCTTCCGGTGTGGGGGAATTTCCGAAACCTGTGGGGCGGGTGGGGGTCAGGTGCCGTGGGGGACCGGCAGGCCGCATGCGCGCCGCGCCCTGCTGAGCTGTTCCCCGGGGTCGCCGAAGACGCTCCACGGCATGCGGGACGCGTACGGGCCCATGGCCGTGAGCACCGCCCGCGCCTCGAAGACGCACTGCGCCATGTGCAGCGCGTGCGCCAGATACGCCAGGTCGAGGACCGGCGTGAAGCGGTAACCGGCCACCTGCGGCAGCCAGTTCCGGTACGCGCCGAGCGCCGTCGCCTTCCACTGCGGCTGGTCCCAGGTGTGCTCGGCGAGGAGGTGCGCCGGGTTGTGGCCCTCGACGAGGGTGACCAGGGGCAGCAGGCGCAGCGGCGAGGAGGCCGGGGCGCGCTGGCTCAGATACGCGGCCACGTCCCAGGCCGCGTTCGCCGTGCCGCCGTGCCGGGTGAAGAAGAACGCCAGGAACTGGTGGTGGGCCTCGCGGTGCCAGGGGTCGAGGCGGGTGACGTGCTCGAACTGGGCCCAGGGGCCGCGGGGTTCGGTGAGCAGGCCCTGCGGCGCGCGGTCGCGGGGCCGCTGGAGGCGGGCCATGGAGAGCCGGGCGGCCCACGGGGTGGGGTCCTTGGGCGCGAGGTCCGCGGCCCGGTCGCAGGCGGCGAGCGCTATCCGGCCGAGCGCCCCGATGCGCCGGTCGTGCGACTGGGCGGCGCGCAGGGTCCGGAACACGGCGACGCGCGCCCACAGCAGGGCGGCGTCGGGTCCGGGCTCCTCCTCCAGCCAGCGTTCCGCGAGGTCGGAGTCGGCGGCGACGGAGGCCAGGACGAGGGAGCGGTGGGCACGCAGTCCGAAGTCGCCGTGCGTCTCCTTGAGGACCGAGTGCGCGCCGAAGTAGCGGCCCGCCTTTAAGTCCGTGCAGGCCCTGGCCAGCTCTCGGTCGTCGGCGGCGGGATGCCAGACGTACTGTCCTTCGAACGAGCCGGCGGTCATGCTCCCCTGCCACTGTTCTGCTTTTCCGTACGGACGACGGGGAGCACCCTACTCAGGATCATGCCCCACGGAAACTGCGCATCCGAAATAACAGGTTCCGGGCTATTTATGACGCGGCAGGCGTCACGCTATCCGATTTCGAGTTCGCGATCGGTTTATTGAAATTGCAAATTTATTGTGCCGGTTTCCGGTTTCTTATGGACGCGGCCTCGTGGGCGAGGCCTCAGGACGTGCCGAGCACCACCGTTCCCGACGAGCAGAACCATCCGCCCGTGCCGGACGCCACCGCGAGCCGCGGCAGCCGCCCGCCGTCCTTGCGCACCTGGCGCTCCCCGGCCTCGCCCCGCAGCTGCCGTACCGCTTCCACCAGCAGGAACAGGCCCCGCATTCCCGGGTGCTGGGCCGACAGGCCGCCGCCGTCCGTGTTCGTGGGCAGCCCGCCGTCCCGCAGCAGCCGTCCCTTCTCCACGAACGGTCCGCCCTCGCCCTTCGCACAGAACCCCAGATCCTCCAGCGTCACCAGCGTCATGTACGTGAAGGCGTCGTAGATCTCCGCGAGGTCGATCTCGCCGGGCGTGACGCCCGCCCGCTCGAAGGCGAGTTTGCCGCTGACGGCCGCCGGGGACACGGTGAAGTCGTCCCACTCGGACATCGTGGTGTGCGACACGTACTCGCCCGAACCGAGCACCCACACCGGGGACTTGGCGCAGTCGGGGAGCAGGTCCTCGGCGACGAGCAGCACGGCGGCGCCGCCGTCCGAGCGTATGCAGCAGTGCAGTTTCGTGAACGGGTCCGCGATCATCGGCCCGTCGAGCACGTCGTCCACGGTGACCGGGTCGCGGAACATGGCCTCCGAGTTCAGTGCGGCGTTCGCCCGCGCCTGCACGGCGACCTCGGCGAGCTGCTCAAGGGTGGTGCCGTACGCGTGCATGTGGCGCCGCGCCGCCATCGCGTACTTGGCGATCAGCGAGTGCCCGTACGGCACCTCGAACTGGAGGGGGCCGCGGGCGCCGAAACTCAGGTTCGACGTGCGCCGTTTGGCCTTGATGTCGGCGCGGGCCGTCGACCCGTAGACGAGCAGGACCGCGCGGGCACGGCCCTGGGCGATGGCGTCCGCCGCGTGCGCCGCCATCACCTCCCAGGTGGAGCCGCCGACCGAAGTCGAGTCCACCCAGCGGGGTGTGAGCCCCAGATACTCGGCCACCTCGACCGGCGCGAGGATGCCGAGGCCCGCGCTGGCGAACCCGTCGACGACGTCGGGCGTGAGTCCGGCGTCGGCCACGGCGCGGCGGGCGGCCTGGGCGTGCAGGGCATAGGGAGTGGCCTCGTCCACGCGGCCGCAGTCGGAAAGGGCGATGCCGGCGATGGCGACCCGGCGGGAACCGTGAAGTGCGGCAGTCACGAATCTGACGGTACATCAGATCAGCTGATCCGCCAGAGCGTGTCTCTGTTCGTACGTCCTGCACGCCTCCGCACTTGCGTCCGCGCACACCGCTGTACACGCCTCTGCGCATATCTCTGTGCATCCCGTCCCCGCCGCCCTAACATGACGCCCCGTCAGAACAGGGGCTCCGGGGTCGCCGGACCCCGGGGAGGAGCCCGTATGGACGCCGCCTTCACCGCGGAACAGGACGAGATCCGCCGCACCCTGCACGAACTCATGAACAAGCGCTGCGGCCCCGAGGACGTCAAGGCCGCCGTCGGCACCCCCGCCGGCTACGACCCGGCCCTGTGGTCGGCCCTCGGCGTCGAACTGGGCCTGCCCGGCCTGGCCCTCCCCGAGCAGTACGGCGGAGTCGGCTGCGGGACCACCGAACTGGCCCTGGCCTGCGAGGAGTCGGGCCGCGCGCTGGCCCCCACCCCGCTCCTGGCCACCGCGGCGCTCGCCGCCCCGCTCGTCCTCGCCCTCGGCACCGAGGCCCAGCGCGCCGAACTGCTGCCCCGTATCGCCTCGGGTGCCCTGACCGCCACGCTCGCCGTACCCGGCGAGGGCCTCGCCACAGCGCTCGGCCTGACCGGCGACAACTGCGGCGACTGGTCGGGCGGCGGGCGCGCGGGCGGCGTCCAGGCCAGGCGGGACGACCGCCATGACGGTGGCTGGAGGCTGTACGGGCAGGCCGACCAGGTCCTCGACGGACACAGCGCCGGCCTCTTGATCGTCGCCGCGCACACCGGCGGCTTCGCCCGCTCACGCACCCTGCTCTTCCTCGTCGACGGCGACGCCGAGGGAGTCGTCAGGACCCGCCGGACGTCCCTCGACGAGACGCGCCCCAGCGCCCGGGTCGAACTACGGGACGTGGCAGCCGAGTTGCTCGGCTCGGGGGAGGGCGAGGGCGGCGACGTGGCCGGCGTCCTCGCCGCCACGGGCGACGCGGCCGCGACCGTACTCGCCGCGGAAGCCGTCGGAGCCGCCGGGCGCGCCCTGGAACGGACCGTCGAGCATGTGCGCCAGCGCGAGCAGTTCGGGCGGCCCATCGGCTCCTTCCAGGCGGTCAAGCACCGCCTCGCGGACGTCTACGTCCAGGTGCAGGCGGCGCGCTCCGCCGCGTACTACGCGGCCTGGGCTGCGGGCTCCGGGAGCGGGGAGCGGACGGGCGGCCTCGCCCTCGCCCAGGCCCTGGAAGCGCTGCGCACCGCCGCGTCCGAGGCCGTCCAGCTGCACGGCGGCATCGGCTTCACCTGGGAGCACGACGCCCACCTCTACCTCAAACGCGCGACCGGCGACGAACTCCTCTTCGGGCCCGTCCACCTGCTGCGCGCACGCGCCGCGGAATCCGCCGAGCTCTTCACCCGCCAGGAGGCGACTGCCTGATGGCACCACCCGGAACGAGACTGCTGCAGAAGGTCTCCTCGACCCGCGCCTTCGCCCGCGTCGCCCCCCACTTCATCCCCGCGATGGACCGCGCCGTGCACCGGCTCACCCGGGGAAAGGTGCTGCTCAGCGCCCAGATGCTGCCCGGGGTCATCCTGACCGCGCGCGGCGCGAAGAGCGGACTGCCACGGCGTACGCCACTCGCTTGCATGCCTGAGGACGAGGCGGGCACCTGGCTGCTGATCGGGTCCAATTTCGGCCGCCCGGGACACCCCGCGTGGACGGCGAACCTGATGGCCCACCCGGACGCCGACATCAACTGGAAGGGCGAGGACATCCCGGTCAGCGCGCGGCTGCTCGACTCCGGCGAGCGGGCGGAGGCCTGGGCGGCGGCGCTCACGTTCTGGCCGCCGTACGCGAAGTACCAGGCGAGGGTGGAGCGGGAGATCAGGCTCTTCCGGCTGGTGCGCCGGTGACGCGGACCAGCGACTGAAACTGCAACAGCGGCGGCTCACGTGAGACGCGAACCGCCGCTGCGCGACAGGACCGGGAAACCCGAAAGACCGCTTCAGGGCTACTTCGTCGGCTTCTTGCCGGTGACGCCCAGGTGTACCAACAGGGCCAGATTGGGCTTGAGTTCGGCCTGCTTGACGCCCCAGGTCTGGAAGCCCTTCTGATGCGAGGCCACCGCCGCGAGCATCGCGACGAGTGAACCGGCCATCGCGGCGGGGCTCACGTCCTTGTCGACCTTGCCCTTGGCCTGGAGCTCCTTGACCGTGTCCGTAAGGGAGTTGTTCACGGAGTTCAGGATCTTCATGCGGATCTTGTAGAAGCGCTTGTCGCCCTCGGCCGCGCCGAGGTCGACGACGCGCAGGATCGCATCGTTCTTTCGCCAGAACTCGAGGAACCCGTCCACGAGTTCCTGCGAGGTCTGCCAGCCGGCCTTGCCGACCCACGAGCGGCCCTCGAGGAGCTGGGTCAACCCGGCGCCCTCCGTGGCCATTTGCTCGGCAATCTCCAGGACGGCGCCCTCGACGTCCGGGAAGTACTGGTAGAAGGTCGCCGGTGAGGTGCCTGCCTTCCGGGCCACATCAATGACTTTGACGTCCCGGTAGGGCGAGGAGCTGAGCATGTCGCCGAGGCACTCCAGCAGCTTCTGACGCGTCGCCTGACCACGCCGTCCGGCCACTCGGCCGTCGACGGTACGTACTTGTCCTGTCATGCCGTCAGCTTACCGAGGGGTGATCGGAGCGCGATTCGGCCGACTGCAAATGGGGTTGAGGGCTCCGGCACACGGGTTGATGAGGGGTCGCCCGGGGCTTTTGCGCACGTGGGGGCCAGTGGGATCGCGCACGTTATCAACAGCCTGTGGAAAACTCCGTGGATAAAATTGGCCAAGTGTTCGAATTGGATGTGTCGCCGGCCCGCGGACGCGGCACCCTGCCACCCAGGGGACACCCCTCCCCATAGTGACGTACGGCACACCCGCGTACGGCAGGTGAACAGGAAGGACGCACGCCGATGGAGTTCGCCGAGGGCGCCCCCTGCTGGGCCGACGCCGCGCTCCCCGACGTGGAGTCGGGCAAGCGCTTCTACGGCGACCTCTTCGGCTGGACCTTCGACGAGGGCGCGGGCGCGGAGTACGGCTACTACACGCAGGCCTACAGCGACGGCAGGAGCGTCGCCGCCCTCGCCCCGGACCGCGACGGCCGCACGCCCACCGGCTGGACCGTCTACTTCAGGGCCCGCGACGCCGAGACGCGCGCCTTCGCCGTGCGGGACGCCGGCGGGCGGCTGCTCGTCGAACCCCTCTCCATCGGCCCGTTCGGCACCCTGGCGCTCGCCGCCGACCCCGAAGGAACCGTCTTCGGCCTCTGGCAGCCCGGCACCCACAACGGCTTCGAGGTGCAGGGGGAACCCGGCACGTTCCGCCGGACCGAGCTCCACGCGCGCGACAGGGCGACCGTCGCCCCCTTCTACGCGTCGGTCCTGGGCCACGGCGCCACTGACTCCGGCCTGTCCCTCGCCACCGGCGGCGCCCCCGCCCACTTCCTCGTCCACTTCGCCGTCACCGACTGCGAGGCCACGGCCGACGCCGCCACCCGCCTCGGCGGCCGCGTAAAGGAAGAACCGTTCGACACCGCATACGGACGTGTGGCCGTCCTCACCGACAACCAGGGCGCCGCCTTCGCCCTCCACCAGGGCTGACCGGGCCCCTCCGCGCCCCTCCCGCTCCCCTTCCGCCCCTGCGGAACGCACCCGTAATGCGGTACCTCTCCCGTGACACCCCGATTTGCCCCCGGGTTCGCAACCGGAGCCACGTACAGGAAGAATCGGGGTGCGTGCCGCCGTAGCGCTTCGGTGGTGAGACGCTGACCGGGGACTGTGCACAGCGACCCGGTCCCGTACGGGGAGGCAGGCAAGTGGTGGATCAGCTGACGCAGCACGATCCGAGGCGGATCGGCCCGTTCGAGGTCCTGGGACGGCTCGGCGCCGGCGGCATGGGACTCGTCTATCTCGCGCGCTCGGCCTCCGGCCGGCGCGTGGCGATCAAGACCGTGCGGACCGAACTCGCCGAGGACCAGCTCTTCCGCGTCCGCTTCACCCGCGAGGTCGAGGCGGCCCGCGCCGTATCCGGCTTCTACACGGCGGCCGTCGTCGACGCCGACCCGCGCGCCGCCGTGCCGTGGCTCGCCACCGCCTACGTCCCCGCGCCCTCCCTCGAAGAAATAGTGAACGAGTGCGGGCCGCTGCCGGCCCAGGCGGTGCGCTGGCTCGCCGCCGGAATCGCCGAAGCCCTCCAGTCCATCCACGGCGCGGGCCTCGTCCACCGCGACCTGAAGCCGTCGAACGTGCTCGTCGTCGAGGACGGCCCCCGCGTCATCGACTTCGGCATCGCCTCCGGCGTCTCCAACACCCGCCTGACCATGACGAACGTCGCCGTCGGCACCCCCGCCTACATGTCGCCCGAGCAGGCCAAGGACTCCCGGAGCGTCACCGGGGCATCCGACGTCTTCTCCCTCGGCTCCACCCTCGTCTTCGCCGCCACCGGACACGCCCCCTTCCACGGCGCCAACCCCGTCGAGACCGTCTTCATGCTGCTGCGCGAAGGCCCCGACATCGAAGGACTGCCCGCCGAGCTGCGGCCGCTCATCGAGTCCTGCATGAAGATGGAGGCACCGCTGCGGCCCTCGCCCGCGGACCTCCAGGCCCAGCTCGCCCCGCACCTCTTCGGCTCCGGCAGCGACGACAGCGGCACCGCGTCCGCCTGGCTCCCCGAGCGCTCCGTCGCGCTCATCGAGGAACGCAGGGGCGGACGGCCCCCGGTCAAGAGCAGCGGACCCGGCCGCGGCGGCAGCGGGGGACGGGGCGCGCACGGCGGCGCCCCCGGTCCCATGCCGGCCATGCCTGCCCAGCCCCCCGGCCCGCCCCCGTCCCACGTCCCCGGCACCGGCGGCTGGCGCCCCACGCCCGTACCCCCACCCGTCGCCGCCACCTCGGGCCTCGCACCCGACGCCGGGCCCGTACGCCTGGCCGGGGCGAAGGTCCCGATCGGCCCCGGCCCGCGCGTCGCCGACGCCCGCGCCGCCGCGGTGAAGGCCCCGCCCGCCGACGCGGGCCTCGCCGCGTCCTGGTCCCGCCCCAAACCCGGCGTCAACGGCGCCCCCGATCCCGTGATCCCCGCCCCGGCCCCCGAGGCGGGCGCCGCCTGGCGGCCCTGGCGCTTCCGCATGTCGAACGACGTGTGGGGCACCCCGTCCGTGGCCGGCGACCTCGTCTACGTGACCTCTTTCGAGGTACACGCACTCGACGTGTCCACCGGCCGCCGCCGCTTCAAGACACGCGACGTCGCCTGGTCCATGGCCGTGGCCGACGGCCGTATCCACGCCTCCGACGGCCCCACCCTCTTCGCGCTCGACGCCCGCGAGGGGCACGACCTGTGGCGGCTGCAGACCGACGCCTGGGTGTACTCCCTCAAGGCCGACCGCGGCACCGTCGTCACCGGCACCCGCGGCGGCGGCGTACAGGCCTGGGAGGCCGTCAACGGCGACAAGCTGTGGGAGATCACCGGCGTCCAGACCGACTTCGAGTCCCCCGAGGCCGGACCCGTCATCCACGACGGCACCGTCTACGTCTGGAAGGACGCCCGGCTGCGCGCGCTGGAGGCCCGTACCGGCGAGGAGCGCTGGTCGTACCCGATCGGCGACGCGGCCTCCTGCGGCGGCGTCCCCGTCCGCCTCACCCAGGCCTCCGACGGCTACGTCTACGTGGCCGCCGGCACCCGCGTCCTGGCCGTCGACGTCGCGAGCGGACACGTCCGCTGGCACTTCGAGGCGCCCGCCGTGTTCCTCTGCCCGCCCGCCTTCGCCCCCGGCCCGGCCGTCACCGGCGGCGGCGTCTACCTCGCCGACCACCTCGGCACCGTCTACGCCCTCGACGCCACCGACGGCCGCGACCGCTGGCGCATCGCGACGGAACCCCGCCCCTCCTCCATCGAACCGGTCCTCGTCTCGCACGGCCACGTCCACGTCGGCAGCGGCCAGGGCCTCTACACCCTCGACGCCGTCACCGGCACGCCCAAGTGGCGCTTCCAGGCGGGCGGCGAGGTCGTCGGCTCACCCGTCGTCGCCGACAACCGCATCCACTTCGGCGCCACCGACCACCTCCTCTACACCCTCAAGGCCGACGACGGCCGCCTCCGCTGGAAGCTCGCCACGGGCGGCGAGATCACCGGCGCACCCGTGGTCAAGGACGGCGTGGTGTACGCGTGCAGCAAGGACCGCTGCGTGTACGCACTGGACGCGGAAAAGGGCACCGGGACGGCCTCGGCGCGCTAGGACCTGCCGCCGGGCGGCTCACCCGGGTGCCCGTGCTGCCCCTCCTCGTACGGCGGCTCCTCGTAAGGGGGATCCGGGTACGGGGGCTGCTCGGCGTACGGCTGCATCGGGCCCTCCAGCGTGTGCTGGGGACCGTCGAGCGTGGGCGCCGGCGGCGGGACGGGGTCGGTGAAGTGTGAGGGCTCCGGGCCGCTGCCACCGGCGTACCCCTGGTCCGCGTCCTCGGGGAGCCGCTTGTGCCGCCCGCTCATCACGGCCGCGCCGAGCAGCAGCAGTACACCGCCGACGACCGCGCCGGCCACGCCCAGACCGAGCCCGGAACCGTCACCGGCCACCACCATCCGCCCCTCCGCCTGCCCCACCCGCACGATCCACAGCACGGTGAACGCGAGCACCACCACGCCCGCGAACGCGACCAGCAGCCGCGACCGCAGCACGACACCGATCAGCGTCGCCGCGGCGGCCACCGCGAACGGCAGGAAGAGGGAACCGGACAACCCCGCGCGCGCGTCGGTCACTCCGGCACCCGTGAACAGGTCACCGAGGCGGTAATAGCGCCCGTGACGGCCGTCGTACCACGCACGGAAGGGGCTGGAAACGGCGGCCGTCGCTCCGAGGAGAGCGAGGATCGACCCAAGGACGTTGCGGACCATGCGCAGCCTCCTGAATCCGGCCTGGTTCGGCTCTCGGTCCCGACGCTACGCCGCCGGCACACCCGTCGCCACGCGGCGCTGCTACGGTGTCGGATCGCCAAATGGAACGCACGGATCACCATATTTTCGGGGGAGCAGAAGGATGCTGCGACGAGGGCTGAAGCTCACGGCACTGGCGGCCGTGGTCGTACTCGCACTGACCGGATTCTCGACGGGCCGCGGCCATGGTTCGGGCAAGAGCAGGGGGAGCGGCAGCCACAGCAGCAGCGGAGGCGGCTGCTCCAGTTCGAAGCAGAACCACGGCGGCGGCTACACCGGTTCACACCGCAACGACTACGACGATGACGACTACGACGACGACTCGTACGGGTCGTCGTCCGGCGGCAGCGACCCCACACCGACCCCGACGTCCACCGCCCCCAACACCGGTGACGCCACCTTCGTGATCGTGGACTGCGCCGGGCCCGACCGCAGGGCCGGCAAGCGGAGCCGCACCTCGACGAAGGCCGACTCGACCGTGACGGTACGCGTCACCTCCCTCAAGGCGAGCACGTACGACTTCGGAATCGGAATCGACCTGCTGGACGCCCGCGGCAACCTCGTCGAGAACGTCGACGAGGGTGTCACCCTCGACGCGGGCGAGACCAAGACCGTCACGCTCAAGATGACGGTGCCGAGCAGGGCGTCGAAGGTCCGCAAGTGTGCCAACCCGTGGGCGACCACGGTCTGACCCGCTCGTCACCGCACCCGGAACCCGCCCGGCCGCCGCGCGGAGAACAGCTCGGCCTGCCGCTCCGGAGGCAGATTGCCCAGGGCGATCAACTGCGGCGCGTGCGCGAGAGCCTGCGTGCGCGCCGCCTCCTTGGCCGCCCACACCGCCCGCACCGTGCCCTGCACCGCCTCGGTCGGATACGACGCGATCGTCTCGGCGCAGCGCACCGATGCCGCCAACGCACCGCCGGGCGCGGTGAGTTCGGACACGAGCCCGGTCTCGTACGCGCGCCGGGCCGAGATCCGCTCGGCGGTCCCCATGAGCGCCATCCGGGCCACCTCGCCGAACGGCATGCGCTGGGCGAGGTGGATGGTCTCGTAGGCGCTGACCATGCCGTAGGCCGTATGCGGGTCGAAGAAGGTGGCGCTCTCGTCGGCCACGACGAACTCGCTCTCGCCGATGAGATAGAACGCCCCGCCGCACGCCATCCCATTGACGGCGGCGACGACGGGCTTCCACAGGTCATTGGCCTTCGGCCCGACCGCGACGAGCGGATCGTCGATGCTGTACGGGGACTGCGGCTGCGGCACGTCGGCGTCGCGGTCGATGCCCGTGCAGAAGGCCCGCTCACCGGCGCCGGTGATGACGACGGCGCGCACGGAGTCGTCGAACCTGAACCCCCGCCAGACGGCGGTGAGTTCATCGACGGTCGCCAGATCGATCGCGTTGTGACGCTCGGGCCGGTCGAGGGTGACGACCGCGACCCCGCTCTCCTTGTCGGTCTCGACGCGCACGCTCACGGCCGCTCCAGAACCCAGCGCGGCATCGTCACACCGTCGACGTCGGTGAAGACGACCTGCACCTTGGCGCCGATGCGCAGCCGCGCGGGGTCGACGGAGTTCAGGGCCGCGTCGGCGGAGGCCACCAGATTCCCGACGAGCCGGATCCGCGGGGCGTCGGCCAGCTCGACGATGATCGCGTTGTACGGGGCGACGGCGGCGTACGCGGGCAGCAGCGGCGGATGCGGAACGACGTAGGACCAGATCCGCCCGCGCCCGCTCATGAGCCGCCACTCACTCTCGAACGACCCGCAGTGCGGACAGCACGGACGAGGCGGAAACCGCAGCTCACCGCAGGCGGGCGAGGCGCAGGACTGGATGCGGAGCTGGGACTGGGCGGCGTAGTGCCAGAAGGGCGCACCGTCGTCATCGATGACAGGTGACAGATAACAGATTTCAGATTCTGTCATTGGTCAATCCAACTTCCTTCTTTGTCATGGGTCAGTGCAACGCCGTGAGCCGGACTCCGGACTCCGGACTCCGTGAGTCCACCTCCGCCGGGGCGACGGCAGGACCCCCGCCTCCGCCCCTCACGCCCCCCGCAGCAGCAAGGCCGACGTAGGTACCCCCTCGCCCGCCGTCACCAGGCATGTCCCCGCGCCCGGTACCTGCGCCGTGCTGACGCCACGCAGTTGCTTCACGCCCTCGTTGATCAGGTTGAAGCCGTGGACGTAGGCCTCGCTGAGGCCGCCGCCGCCCGTGTTCAGCGGCAGGCGTCCGCCGATCTCCAGCGCCCCGCCCTCCGTGAACGCCCCGCCCTCGCCCCGCCCGCAGAACCCGTACCCCTCCAGGGACAGCGGGATCAGTGGCGTGAACGCGTCGTAGATCTGTGCGACGTCCACGTCCTCGGGCCCGAAGTCGGCCTGTTTCCACAGGTGTCGGGCGGCGGTCCAGGCCGGGCCCGTCAGCGGATCGTCGTTCCAGTAGTTGACCATCCCGTGGTGCTGGGACGGCAGCCCCTGCGCGACCGAGTGCACGTACACCGGCTTCTGGCGGCAGTCGCGCGCCCGCTCGGCGGAGACGATGACGCACGCCAACGCGCCGTCCGTCTCGAGGCAGTTGTCGAAGAGGCAGAGTGGCTCGCTGATCATGCGGGCCGTCATATACATGTCGCGCGTCAGCGGCCGCTCGTACATCATCGCGGCCGGGTTCTGGTTGGCGCGGTTGCGGCAGGCGAGCGCGACATTGAAGAGGTGGTCCCTGGTCGCCCCGTACTCGTGCATGTAGCGCCGCGCGAGCATCGCGATCTCGTCGGCGGGGCGCAGCAGCCCGTAGGGGCGGGTCCACTGTGCCGGCGTCGGCAGCTGGACCGCTGTGTTCTTCCACGGGCGCGGCCCCGACCCCCGCTTGCGCGACCGCCACGCGACCCCGACGCTCGCCTGCCCCGTGGCGACGGCGGCGGCCAGGTGCGCGACCGTCGCGCACGATCCGCCGCCCCCGAATCCGACCTTGCTGAAGAAGGTCACGTCCCCCGCGCCGACGGCCTTGGCGACCTCGACCTCGTCGGTCTCCTCCATCGTGTACGAGGCGAAGGCGTCGACCTCGGACGGCGCGATCCCGGCGTCGTCGAGCGCGGCGAGAATCGCCCGGCAGGCCAACGTCTTCTCACTCTCGGGGAGTTGTCTGCCGAAGGCCGTCTGCCCGATCCCCACTATGGCCGTCGCGTCCTTGAGCCCCGCCATCGCAAGCCACCTCCGCGCGTCGTGATGCCACCACGATCGTCCCGTCTGCTGACAGCGCGTCAGGCTACCGTTAATCTGACGGATAGTCAGCTACGGGTCGGCTACGGGTGTGGAGGTCGGGCGATGCGCGGGGACCTGGAGTGGGGCACCGTTCCCCAACTGGTGCGTGCGGCAGCCGAACGGTACGGGGAGCGTGAGGCCGTCGTCGAGGGCCGTACGCGCATCTCGTACGCGGAACTCGGCGACCGCGTCGAACGGGCCGCCGCCGCGTGCATCGCGAGCGGCGTCGAACCCGGCGACCGGGTCGCGGTCTGGGCGCCCAACACCCTCGACTGGATCGTCTCCGCCCTGGGTGCGGTGACCGCGGGCGCCGTCCTCGTCCCCCTCAACACCCGCTTCAAAGGTACGGAGGCCGCCTACATCCTGGCCCGCTCCCGCGCGAAGCTCCTGTTCGTGACGGGCACGTTCCTCGGCACCTCGTACGTGGCATCACTGCGCCGGGCGAACGCCGAACTCCCTTACCTGGAGCAGGTAGTCGTCCTCGCCGACACGGCTCCCGACACCTCGGCCGACCACGAAGACCCGCGCGTCTGGCGGACCTGGAAGGACTTCCTGGCAGGCGGCGAGGGCGTCTCGGGCGAGACGGTCCGGGCCCGCGCGGCGGGAATCGCCCCGACCTCCCCCTCCGACATCATCTTCACCTCGGGCACCACGGGCCGTCCCAAGGGCGCGGTGATCACCCATGCCCAGACCCTGCGCGGCTACGCGATCTGGTCCGACCTCGCCGGCCTGCGCGAAGGCGACCGCTACCTCATCGTGAACCCGTTCTTCCACACCTTCGGCTACAAGGCCGGCATCATCGCCTGCCTGATGCGCGGCGCGACGATGGTCCCGCAACCCGTCTTCAACGTGGACACGGTCCTCGCCAACATCGCCGCCGAACGCATCTCCGTACTCCCCGGCCCGCCCACGCTCCACCAGTCACTCCTGGACCACCCGAACCGCACCTCCCACGACCTGTCGGCGCTACGACTCGTGGTGACGGGCGCGGCGGTGGTCCCCCTCCGACTCGTCGAGCGCCTCCGCTCCGAACTTCACATCGACACCGTCCTCACCGCATACGGCCTCTCCGAGGCGAGCGGCATCGTGACGATGTGCCGCCGCGGCGACGAGGCGTCGGTGATCGCGTCGACGTCCGGCCGGGCGATACCCGGCACGGAGGTGCGCGTGGACTCGCCCGGCCCCGGCGAACCCGGCGAGGTCCTGGTCCGCGGTTTCAACGTCATGAGTGGCTACTTCGAGGACGAGGACTCGACCCGCGAGGCGTTCACACAGGACGGCGGCTGGCTGCGCACGGGGGACGTGGGCGTCCTCGACGAGTCCGGCAACCTGCGCATCACCGACCGCATCAAGGACATGTTCATCGTCGGCGGCTTCAACGCGTACCCGGCCGAGATAGAGCAGCTCCTCGGCCTCCACCCGCATGTGGCCGACGTCGCCGTGATCGGCGTCCCGGACGGGCGGCTCGGCGAGGTCGGCAAGGCGTACGTCGTACGGCGCCCCGGTTCCGTCCTCACGGCCGACGACCTGATCGCCTGGTCCCGCCGCGAGATGGCGAACTACAAGGTGCCGCGCGAGGTGGAGTTCCTGCCCGAACTCCCGCGCAACGCGAGCGGGAAGGTGGTCAAGGGCGAGTTGCGGAGCAGGTGAGCCACCGCAGTCACTTCAGGGCGGCGCGGATTTCATCGACCATCCGCTCGGGTCGCTGGAAGACGTCGGCGGCGGTGTAGCGCAGGAGGAGGCGGACCTCGGGGCACCGGAGGACCTGGTTGAAGCGGTCGATGTCCTTCCGGTGGGCCTCTCGGGAGCCGTGGTACGCGTAGCCCTCGATCTCGACGGCGAGCCCTTCCGCCCGGAACAGGAAGTCCAGGAAACGGCGCCGTCCGTCCGGCGTCCGCAGTTCCACCTGGCTCTCGGGGCGCAGGCCCGCCTCGTGCAGACGCAGGCGCGCGATGGTCTCGGCGGGGGATCCGGCGCCGGGATCCACGAGCTTCAGCCGGCCCCGCGCACGGGACGCCCCGAGCAGCGGCGCGTCCAGTTCGGCGGCGAGCGCCGCGGCCGTCGTGAGCGGGGCGCGGCGCACCCGGTCCACTGTGCGCCGGGTGAGAGCCGACTCGACGGCGACCAGCGCGTCGTCCGTAGGACCGCCTGCCCGGAGCAGGTCGGCGACCGTGCGGTTCACGTGCGTGACGCGCAGCCCCCGTCGAACCGCGATCTCGCGCGCCGCGAGGGGCATCCGGTGCACGCGCACCCTCGTCCCCTCCCGGCGGATCGCGAGCCCGGGGTCGGTGAAGTCCAGGGTGTGGGCGTCGCGCGCGGGGGTGAGCGTCTCGATCCGCCAGAGGGATGCGGCGCTGCGGTGACTGACGACGAGCCCCGGCTTGAGCAGCTGCACGGCGCGCAGGCGTATCGGCAGGTCGGGCCCGCGCCCGGGCTCGCCCCACGCCCCGGCATGCAGCCGAACCCAGCCCTCGCTGCGCAACCGCCGCGTGAGCGTACGCGGCACCCACCCGGCCTCCAGCGCGACGGAGGTGAGCAGTACCCCGCCCTGCACCAACGCCCGCAATTCTGTCCCCGCCATGCGACGACTCTGCCGGAACGGCGGATTCGGCGCTCCGGCCTGTGGATAACGAGGCGATGGATGCCGGCCCGCTCGCCCCCCGCACCAACGCCGCCTGAGTCTTCGGCTCCCCGGGCGGCGGCGCGGCTACCGGGCGCTGTCCGGTGTCCAGCGAAGTGTCATGTCAGGCAGGTTCTCCATATTGCGATCACCATCGTTGGTGTCGAAGACCGTGAAACCGTGGCGCTCGTAGAAGGCGCGGGCATCGGTGTTCTGCTGAAAGACGTGCAGGGACACCCCTTCCGGGCTGTGTCGCCTCACCTCGTCGAGCAGTAGCGTGCCGATTCCCTGCCGACGGACGTCCGGGCGCAGATAGAGGTGTTCGAGCATGTCGCCGTCAAGGGCCGCATAGCCGGTGATCTCCGCATCACGCACCGCGACCCAGGTACGACACTGCTTCAGCAGGATGTCCCGGATCCATCGGGTCACCTCCTCGTCACTCCGCTTCTGCGGGGGCAGATAGGGCATGGTCGCCGACCGAGAGGCCATGTGGATGCGCGCGATCATGCCTGCATCCGCCTCCGCCGCGCACCGGATACGAGTCTTACGGTCATCACTCACGCCGGGAACCTACAAGGCCGGCAAGGCTCGATCCAGCGGTTATCCCGCTGAGGCGCGGCGGAAGGGGGCCGTTGCGCCCATCCGCCCCGGACGCGCGGTCCAACGCATCGCCTCAGCGCACCGGGTCAGCGGGCCCAGCGGGCCCAGCGGGGATTGGCGGATATGGGGCGGGGAGGGTGCGCTGGGGTAGGGGGCGGGTGGCCGGGATCTGCCAATCGCCCCTCTCCTGCGGGGGGGCAGCGCTTCAGGTCGGCTACGAAGGCTGCCCAGGCCGGGGTGCGGAAGAGGAGGACGGGGCCGCCGGAGTGGGCGGTCTTCGAGTCCCGGACGGGGACCAGGGCGGGGTGGCCGTCGGCTACCTCGACGCATTCGCCGCCCGTTCCGTTGCTGTAGCTGCTCTTACGCCAGTGGGCGGCGCTCAAGTCGATCTCAGTGCTTGACATTTCGATAGTCCTCTGCCGCTGCCTGGATCAGGGCCAGGGACGCCTCTGGCGGCAGTGCGGCGGCCCTGAGCAGATCGTACGACTCCCGGTACTGCTTCACGAGGGCCGGATAATCGATGAGTTGGCCACTGTGCAGGCTCTCCGCGTACACCACCGGTGGCGCATCCGAGAAGGTCATGATCCGGGTCATGCCCATCATGAACGGATGGGCTGCGGCGGTTTCCGGAACAATCTGCAAAATGGAGCGGCTTGCGTGGACCACTTCCGCGATGTGATCCAGTAGTTCGGCCATCTCCTCATCCGGGAGGACCCGGCGACGGATCAGCGATTCGTCGAGGATTGCCCAGAACGAAGGAGGGTTCTCGGAGTCGAAGAGCCCTGCCCGCGCCATGCGGGCCGCCACCTTCTCTTCGACCTCTTCGCCCCTGGCCCGGGGCATGGCCGCCTGCACGATCGCGCGCGCGTACGCCGCCGTCTGAAGCAACCCAGGCACGATCATCGGAGCCCAGTCCTCGATGGTCTCCGCGTGCTGTTCCATCTCGGCTACGTCGGCGAAGTACTCCGCGTGCCCCGACTGACGCGCCTTGCGTGCATCTTCACAACGCCGTTGGAAAAAGCCGTCGGTGCCCAGCTTCTCGTCCACGTGCCGGGTCAGGTCCAGGGGCATACGGCGCTCACCGCGTTCGATCTGGCTGAGGAACGGAACGCCACGGAAGCTTCCCTCCGCCAGTTGTTCGAGGGTGAGCTCGGCCAGTTCCCTCTTGAAGCGCAACTCGGCGCCGTAGAAGGAGGGGACGTTCGCCGACGCGTCGGGATCCTTGCGGGAGGACACAACTCACGACCACCGTTTGCCAGTTGCTCTGCGTAACCCAAACCCCTTTCACGTTACGCCGCCCGCCGTCACTGTGTGACTGATTCATCACGGAGTGCACTCGACAGGAAGGGCGTACGCATGCACCGCCAACCCCCCACCGCCGTCGGCGCGAAGGTAGTGACCCCGCCCGACCTGGAGGTCGAGTTGCTCGCCGTACCGAAAGTCGTACCCGAGCTGCGCCGGGCGGTGCGGGGGCACTTGGGGACGGCGTGCCCCGAAGTGCAGCTCTGCGTGAGCGAGTTGATGGGGAATGTGATCCGGCATGTGGGAGAGGGAACGCCGGTCCGCGTGCGGGTGGCGCGGGTGGAGGGTGTCGGGATCCGGGTCGAGGTCACGGACCCCGATCCGCGCGTCCTCCCCGTGCTGCTGCACGCGACGGGTGACGACGAGTCCGGGCGGGGCCTCGTACTGCTCGACGCGGTGGCGCGGCGATGGGGCGTGGAGCAGGGTGCCGCGACGAAAACGGTGTGGTGCGAGGTCGAGGTCGAAGCGGGGGAGTCGTAGTGCTGCTGGCCTTGCTGGGGCCGGTGCTTGCGTGGTTGCTGCCGGGAGGGGGCACCCGGCGCCGGGCCGCCCCGGTGAAGGAGCCGGGTCCGGTCGCGCCGCCGCTCCCGCGTGCGCGGCCCCGCAGCCCGTACGCCCGTGAGGCGGCGGCGGACTACCGAGTCGACGTGTCCGACGAGCCGCTGACCCGGCCCTACTACCGCTACTACCGCGCGTCGGAATCCATGTGCGCCGGCTGATGGGCTTGGGGAACACTGCGCGGATGAGCACCGAAGCTTCCCGGACACCGCAGGAACGGGCCCTTCGTCACGTGGCGTCAGTGGCGTCGGGTCCTCCGGTGGACCCGGCGCTGCGGGTGACGCTCAACTTCCACCCGGACCGCATGCTGCACGGCAAGCCGATCCTGGAAGCTATGGCCGACGACGGCCTCTACCACTCGCAGTTCGTCACGGGTACGAGCAATGGCGGCCTGACCGCGCATCCCGGTGGGGACCGGTGGCGTTGGGAGAGCCGGATCTTCGGCGGGTCGTACGACGGGGCGCCTGCTCATGAGCGGCCGGTCTACGGGGCGTTGAACTTCCGCCGTAAGGAGGTGGGCGGGGCGCCGCGGTTCGGCTCCGCCCATTTCCGGCTGTCTGTCGAGACGGTGGCGCGGACCACGTTCTGCTACCCGGACAGCTTCCTCGAGCCCTCGGATTTCGGTGTCGCGGATCGTATGGGTCTCATCGACCTAGCCTTGTCCGACAGCCGGGACGACCTGGACGACTACATAGAGGCGCAGGTGCATGGGCCGGTCCGGCCGGACTGCCACGCGGAAGCGCTGGTTCTGGACCCGTGCTACCGAGGAACGCCCGTCGAGGCGGCGGCGCTGCGTCTCGGCTGCCCGGTGGAGTGGCACGGCGGCTTCCGCCTCGGGGTCGAGGAACTCCGCCGTCACCCCGACTACCGAGGTCAGGAGTACGTCGACCTGGCCGCCCGGATCGCCGTCGGCGGCGTACTCGATCCCCGCATCATCGGAGACGCGGCCCGCGCCGGCCACTATGCCCCGCAGTCGGTCAAGAAGGTGTGGCACTACCTGGCGCGTTTCGGGACGCGAAGTGCTTAGCGGGGTGGGTACGACGATGGGGCCGAGCCTGGTGGGCTCGGCCCCAGCGAGGAGTGACCGGATCAGGGCATGTGGCTGTCTAGCGGCGCGACCGGCGCGTGGTTGTCCGCCAGTGCGGACGCAGCCGCACAGGCTGTTTGATGAAAATCGAATAGTTCCTGCCAGAGTTTGGCTAAGTGAGCCGCCTCGGCCGGACATGACTCGGCCGCGACGGCTCCCCCTCCGCGCCGCCGCGGCCGATCCCCGTCGGGAAGAAAGTCTTAGGCGTCCTTGGGCGGAGCCGGCGCGTGGCTGTCCATCGTGGTGATGGTGTCGTCGGCCGGCGGAGCGGGCGCGTGGCTGTCCATCGTGGTGATGGTGTCGTCGGCCGGCGGAGCGGGCGCGTGGCTGTCCAGAGTGGTTATTTCTTCGTTCTTCTTCTCTTTGCTCATGGTCGAGCCCTCCTACTGGACTTGGTGGTGCATTGGGATGCGGAACGCCCGTTCAGCGACTCCCCCGTGGGTCTCCGAACGGGCGTTCCTGGGGCCGCTCACCATATCTGTGGGGCCCATGGCGATCCGTCTGCCCCCCGACGCGACGGCTCGATGACTTGAGAGTGGCAGTGCGCCATAAACGTTCGATGAACGCGCTGTCCTGGGGAGGTCAGGCGGCAATTGACGGCGACAAAAGGCGGCGCAGATCCGCGACTTCGGACGCTCCGGCCGCCTCGTGAATACTTAGCGCCTCGCGCCAGCAGGCCCGCGCACGGTCGACCTGCCTGAGGTGGTCGAGGGAGCGCCCGAGGAGTGTCAGGACGTTGGCGCGCATCCAGTCACCGCCTATGCATCCGGTGGCCAGCGCCTGTTCGGCATGCTGCGCGGCCTGTGCCGAACGGCCGGAGGAGAGGTGGACCTGTGCCAATCGGAAGTGGGTGGTCCCTTCCCAGAGGCGTTGCCGGTTTTCCACGAATACCTTCAGCGCCTCTGAGAGCTGCCCCAAGGCATCGGACTGTCGCCCCACGTAGTTGAGGGCGATCCCCAGCGCATACCGCGCGTTGGCGAGACGCAGTGTCAGGCCCAACTCGTCGTAGATCGCCATACCTTGCTCGACCAGTTCGATAGCCGGCTCGGCGCGGCCCATGGAGACCAGGACCCGGGAGAGATTGCACAGGGCGCTGGCCTCGCCGGGACGGTTGCCGTCGTCCCGGAAGGCCTCGATGGCCTTGAGGAGGTATGCCTCTCCCTCGGCGTGCTCGTTCTTGCAGATGGCGATGATGCCTTGCTCGTTCGGTGCGTTGGCGCTGAGCCACGGATCGTCCGCTGCATCCTTGAGAGCGGTGGCAGTGGCCGCTTCCACGCTGGCCTCTTCGAACCGGCCGGAGGCGATGAGTACTTGGGTGAGTGTGACTCGGGCGCGACCCTCCGCCCGTGCCTCTCCTGCTGCGTAGGCAGCGTCCCTTGCGGCCACCGTCGCAGACTCGTAGCGCAGCGAGCTCGCCCCGGACTCCGCCAGATCCTTCGCGGCCAACAGAAGGTCGACCGCCCTGCGAAGCGTCGGTGCCCCCAGCGACTGCTGAACGCAAGCCAGAATGCAGGCCGCCTCGGCGTGAAGCCAGTCCAGGGCTTTGCCGTCGTCCGTGAATTCCTGACCTGGATGGCGGGTCGCCTCCAGGTGATCCACCGTCCGATCCCCCGGCCGCTCGATCGCATAAACCCTGGCCGCAGTAGCCAGATAAAAGTCCAGCAGCCGCGACATCGCCGCCTCCCGCTCCTGCGGAGGCAGCTCGTCGCGTTCCGCGCACGCACGCGCGTAGAGCCGGACCAGGTCGTGGTAGCGGTAGCGGCCGGGCGCTGCTGACTCCAGGAGGGACGTGTCCACCAGGGACTCCAGGAGGTCTTCCGTCGGCTCCAACGGGAGGTCCAGGACCGCTGCCGCCGCCGCCAGGGAGATGTCCGGGCCGTCCGCGAGCCCCAGCAGGCGGAACGCTCGGGCCTGGGCCGGCTCCAGCTGGCCGTAGCCCAGTTCGAACGTGGCCTTGACCGCCAGGTCGCCCGCCTGGAGTTCGTCCAGGCGGCGGCGCTCGTCCGCGAGCTTCGCCGCGAGGACCGAGACCGTCCATGTGCGCCTCGCCGCCAGGCGCGACGCCGCGATGCGGATCGCCAGGGGGAGGAAGCCGCAGGCGGCGACCACGTCCAGGGCCGCTTCCCGTTCCGAGGCCACCCTCTCCGCGCCCACGATCTTCGTGAAGAGCTGGAGCGCCTCCTCCGGCGACATGACGTCCAGGTCGACGAGATGCGCGCCCACCAGGTCGACCATCCGTACGCGGCCCGTGATGAGCGCGGCGCAGCCCTCCGTACCGGGGAGCAGGGGGCGGACCTGGGCGGCGTCGCGGGCGTTGTCCAGGAGGACGAGGACGCGGCGGCCGTCCAGCGTGGAACGGTAGAGGGCTGAGCGTTCCTCCAGGGAGTCGGGTATCGCGGAGTCGGCCGTGCCGAGCGCGCGCAGGAACGAGCCGAGGACCGTCTCCGGTTCCGCCGCGCGCGGGCCCGCGCCCTGGAGGTCGACGTACAGCTGGCCGTCGGGGAACGAGGGGCGGGCGGCATGGGCCACGTGGACGGCGAGTGTCGTCTTGCCTACGCCGCCGATGCCGGCCACCGCCGACACCGCCATGACCTGGCCTTCCCCGTCGGGGGAGGAGGCCGAGGACAGGATGTCGCGCAGTTCGTTCACGAATGAGGCGCGGCCCGTGAAGTCGGGGACCGTTGCCGGGAGCTGGGCGGGCCGGAGGGTGGCCGCCGAGGGTTCCGCCGCCGGGGTGGAGGGTTCCGCGAGTGCCGGGTCGGCCTGGAGGATGCGCTGCTGGAGTTCGGCGAGGCCGGGGCGCGGGTCGACGCCGAGTTCGTCGGCGAGGAGGCGGCGCGTGTCGGCGTAGACGGCGAGGGCCTCGGCCTGGCGGCCGGAGCGGTAGAGAGCCAGCATGAGCAGTTCGCGCAGGCGCTCGCGCAGGGGGTGCGCCGCGGTGAGGGCGGTGAGTTCGGAGACCGCCTCCGCATGGCAGCCCTGTTCCAGGTCCATGTCGAGGCGGGATTCGAGCAGGCCGAGGCGCCATTCCTCGAGGCGGGCGCGCTGGGTCTCGGCGAAGGGCCCGGGGACGTTCGCGAGAGGCTCGCCGTCCCACAGGGCCAGTGCCCTGTTGCAGAGTTCGCGCGCCTTGCACAGGTCCCCGGCGCCCCGGGCCTTCTCGGCGTCGGAGCGCAGCGCCTCCGCCGCGGCCAGGTCGAGCGCGTCGCCGCTGACGGAGCGGATCGCGTAGCCGCCGGACTCGCTGACCAGGACGCCGGGGTCGAGGATCTTGCGCAGGCGGGAGGCGTACGTACGGACGGCTGCCAGGGCCTGCGACGGGGGTTCGTCGCCCCACAGGGCGTCGATCAGCTCGGCGGCTGTCGCGGTGCGGCCCTCGCGCAGCAGGAGCGCCGCGAGCAGGGCGCGCTGCTGGGGTGAGCCCGTGGTCAGGGGCTCGTCGCCGCGCCAGGCGCGCACCGGGCCGAGCACACTGAAGCGCAGGCCCGCCGGGACCTCCATGGCCTCGGGCAGCTCAGTGCTCCCGGTGCTTTTGGAGGTCCCGGCGTACCGCTGCTCCGGTACCCGCGGTACACCGTCCATCGCTGCCCCCTGCCGCACGCGTCAGATCCAAAGACGACGAGGCCAGTTTGCCTTGTTCATGGCGGATGCGTCAGCCGCGCGAGACAGCCATCACAGACACCTCACCTCATGTCACCGTCGTCCGGATAGCTGACGGGTCGTCAGATCGGCGCTACCGTGGTCGACATGGAGACCAAGGAGACCAAGGAGAGCCCGCGGGGCTTCCCCCGGATCATTTCGGTGGATGACCACACTGTGGAACCGCCCGGCGTCTGGCAGGACCGCCTCCCGGCCAAATACCGCGACGAAGGACCGCGGATCGTGCGCGCGCCCCTGAAGGAAATGACGTTCCTGGGAGGCAAGTTCGCGCCGGTCATGGGCGCACCCGGCGAGGAGGGGCCGATAGGTGACTGGTGGGTCTACGAAGACCTGCACCGGCCCCTCACCCGTCTCGACACCGCCGTCGGCTATGACCGCGACGAGATCAAGCTCGAGGTCATCACGTACGAGCAGATGCGTCCGGGCTCGTACGACGTGCCCGCCCGGCTCGCCGACATGGACGTCAACCATGTCCAGTCCGCGCTCTGTTTCCCCACCTTCCCGCGTTTTTGCGGGCAGACGTTCACCGAGGCCAAGGACCGCGAGCTCGGGCTGCTCGGCGTGCGCGCGTACAACGACTGGATGGTGGAGGAGTGGTGCGGGCCGCAGGCGCAGGGGCGGCTCATACCGCTCACCCTCGTTCCCCTCTGGGACGCCGGGCTGGCCGCCGCAGAGGTGCGGCGCAACGCCGCCCGGGGCGTCCGTGCCGTCGCCTTCTCCGAGATACCGCCCCACCTGGGCCTGCCCTCCGTCCACACGGACGAGTGGGACCCCTTCCTGCGGGCCTGTGACGAGACGGGCACCGTCATCGCGATGCACATCGGGTCGTCCAGCAAGATGCCGTCGACCTCGCCCGACGCGCCGCCCGCCGTCGGCTCGACCATCACCTTCGCCAACTGCTGTTTCTCGATGGTCGACTGGCTGATGAGCGGCAAGTTCGAGCGCTTCCCGAACCTGAAGATCATGTATGCCGAGGGCCAGATCGGCTGGATCCCGTACATCCTGGAGCGCGCGGACGTGGTCTGGGAGGAGAACCGCGGCTGGGGCGGCGTCGCCGACAAGGTCCGCAAGCGGCCCTCCGAGTACTTCGCCGACCACGTCTACGGCTGCTTCTTCGACGACGCGTTCGGGCTGAAGAACCTCGACTCCATCGGTGTCGCGAACGTGCTCTACGAGACCGACTACCCGCACTCCGACTCCACCTGGCCGAAGTCCAAGGAGGTCGGCGAGGCGCAGATGGGGCACCTGGACGCGGACGTCGTCGAGCGCATCGTGCGCGGCAACGCCATCGACCTGCTGGGGCTGACCGACGACGGGCTCTGGGCGGGGCAGGGCGGTGAGTGACCCCATGACGTCCGGGACGTCGCACCTCGCCTACGGCATCCAGCTGCCCGTCCAGTCCCAGTCCACGATGTACGCCGAGGGCTGGGAGGCCGGGGCCGGCGCCGCCGACCTCGCCGAGATCGCCCGCACCGCCGACCGCACCGGCTTCGACTACATCGCCTGCTGCGACCACGTCGCCATCCCGCGCCGCCTCGCCGACGCCATGAGCACCGTCTGGTACGACCCGGTGGCCACGCTCGCCTACCTCGCGGGCATCACCGAGAACGTGCGTCTCATGAGCCACGTCGCGATCGTCGGCCTGCGCCATCCGCTGGCCGCCGCCAAGCAGTACGCCACCCTCGACCATCTCTGTGGCGGCCGTCTGATCCTCGGGGTCGGGGCAGGGCACGTACAGGAGGAGTTCGAGGCGCTCGGGGTCGACTTCGCGCGGCGCGGGGCCGTGCTCGACGAGGCCCTGGACGCGCTGAAGGCGGCGCTCGGGCCGGAGGAGTATCCGTCGTTCAAGGGGGAGCGGTACGCGTTCGAGGGGCTCGGGCAGCGGCCGCGTCCCGCGCAGAACCGGGTCCCGGTGTGGGTGGGCGGCTCCTCGGCTCCCGCCGTGCGCCGCGCCGCCGTGAAGGGGGACGGGTGGCTGCCGCAGGGGGACACGCGCGAGCACCTGCCGGGACAGATAGCGAAGTTGAGGCGGCTGCGGGAGGAGGCGGGCATCGAGACTCCCGTCACCGTGGGCGCGATCGCCGAGCCCCTGTACGTGGGTGAGCCCGCGTGGCACGTCGGCCGGCGCACCCTGTCCGGCGCCCCGCAGGCCCTCGCCGAGTCGCTGCGCGCGTACGGGGCGATGGGCGTGCATCAGATCCAGGTCCGGTTCCGCTCCCGGAGCCTGGCTGAACTCACCGACCAGATGGCGGCGTTCGGCGCCGACGTCGCTCCGCACCTGAACGACTGAGCACCCGAACGACCAGGCAACGACCAGGCACCTCACCGATTGGGAGTACCGGCATGGGCAAGCTGGACGGGCGCGTCGTCGTCATCACGGGCGCGGCGCGCGGGCAGGGCGAGCAGGAGGCGCGGCTGTTCGCCGCGGAGGGCGCCAAGGTGGTGCTCGGGGACGTCCTGGACGACCAGGGCGAGGCGCTCGCCAAGGAGATCGGCGGGCTGTACGTCCATCTGGACGTGAGCCGCGAGGACGACTGGGTGGCCGCCGTCGCCGCCGCGAAGAAGGCGTACGGGAAGATCGACGGGCTCGTGAACAACGCGGGGATCCTGCGGTTCAACGAGCTGGTGAGCACGCCCCTGGACGAGTTCCAGCAGATCATCCAGGTCAACCAGGTGGGCGCGTTCCTCGGGATCAAGACCGTCGCGCCCGAGATCGAGGCCGCCGGCGGCGGTTCGATAGTGAACACGGCCTCCTACACGGGGGTGACGGGCATGGCGTACGTCGGCGCGTACACCGCCACCAAGCACGCCATCGTGGGGCTGACGAAGGTGGCGGCGCTCGAGCTGGCCGCGAAGAAGATCCGCGTGAACGCCGTCTGCCCTGGCGCGATCGACACCGCCATGAGCAATCCGTCGCAGCTGGACCCGGGCGCTGACACCGAGGAGGCCTCGCAGGCGCTCGACGAGCTGTACCGCAAGCTCGTGCCGCTGGGGCGGGTCGGGCAGCCCGAGGAGGTGGCGCGGCTCGCGCTGTTCCTCACCTCGCAGGAGGACTCCGCGTACATCACGGGCCAGCCGTTCGTGATCGACGGCGGGTGGCTGGCGGGCGTCAGCGTGCTGTGATTCCTGAAGATCTGACGTTGCATCAGGTATTGACGCTGTACGGGCACGGTGGAACAGTCGGCACATCGAATCTGACGGTACGTCAGAAAGAGCACAGGAGCTTCTGACGCAGCCGCCGGTCACAGACAGGGGACGGTGAACCTCCTTGGAATTCGGGCTCTTTGTACAGGGATATGTGGGCAAGCGGGCCGAGACCGACCCGCTCGCCGAGCACAAGGCGCTGATGGAGGAGACCGAGTACGTCATCCAGGCGGACAAGTCGGGCTTCAAGTACGCCTGGGCGTCCGAGCACCACTTCCTGGAGGAGTACTCGCACCTCTCCGCCAACGACGTCTTCCTCGGCTACCTCGCCCACGCCACCGAGCGCATCCACCTCGGCTCCGGCATCTTCAACCCGCTCGCCCAGGTCAACCACCCGGTGAAGGTCGCCGAGAAGGTCGCCATGCTCGACCACCTCAGCGAGGGACGGCACGAGTTCGGCAGCGGGCGCGGTGCCGGCAGCCACGAGATCCTCGGCTTCATCCCCGGCGTCACCGACATGAACTACACGAAGGAGATCTGGGAAGAGACCATCGCCGAGTTCCCGAAGATGTGGCTCCAGGAGGAGTACGTCGGGTTCAAGGGCAAGCACTGGCAGCTGCCGCCGCGCAAGATCTTCCCCAAGCCGTACGGGAAGGCGCACCCCGCCATGTGGTACGCGGCCGGCTCCCCGCCCTCGTACGCGATGGCCGCCAGGAAGGGCCTCGGCGTCCTGGGCTTCAGCGTCCAGAAGGTCTCCGACATGGAGTGGGTACTGGAGCAGTACAAGTCGAACATCGGCAAGGCGGAGCCCGTCGGGGCGTTCGTCAACGACAACGTCATGGTCACCTCGACCGCGATCTGCGCGCCGACCCATGCGGAGGCCGTACGGATCGCCGCGACCGGCGGGCTGCATTACCTCCAGTCGCTCGTCTTCCGCTACCACGACACGTTCCCGCGCCCCGAGGGCTTCCCCGTGTGGCCCGAGACGCTGCCCGAGTTCAACGAGGAGATCATCGAACTCCTCATCGCCGAGGAGCTGCTGATCTGCGGCGACCCGGACGAGGTGCTCACGCAGTGCAAGCGGTGGGAGCAGGCGGGCGCGGACCAGCTGTCGTTCGGCATGCCGATCGGCATCTCCAAGGAGGACACGCTCCAGTCGATCAGGCTCATCGGCGAGCACGTCATTCCGAAGATCGATACGGATCCGGTGCACCGGACCACGCGTTTCCGTGAGGCCGTCTGATCCGGCCGCTCACCCATGGACCGCCCCGGCCCCTCCTTTCCCGGACGGGGGCCGGGGCCCCTGGGGTCGCGGGTTGCACGGGTGACCGACGCGGGGCTGTGCCCCGGACCCCCTGTCGCCCTTCGGGCTCGTCCTCAGACACCGGACGGGCTGGATCGGCGCCCGCACCGGCCGGATCGGCGCCCGCGAACCCGCCACCACTCACCCTTCAGGAGGGGGACGACCTCGTGCTCGATCATCTGATCAAGGGAGCGACCGTAGTCGACGGGACGGGAGCCCTCGCCTACGTTGCCGACGTGGGGATACGTGACGGGCGTATCGCCGTCATCGCCGAGCCGGGGGCCGTGACCGAGCCCGCGGGCAGCGCCGAGGACGCGCGGGGGCGGATTCTCGCGCCCGGCTTCGTCGACCCGCACACCCACTACGACGCCCAGCTGTTCTGGGACCCGTACGCGACGCCCTCCCTGAACCACGGCGTGACGACCGTCGCGGGCGGCAACTGCGGCTTCACGCTCGCGCCGCTGCACGCGGATCGGCCCGAGGACGCCGACTACACGCGGCGGATGATGTCCAAGGTCGAGGGCATGTCGCTGGTCGCGCTCGAGGAGGGCGCGCCCTGGAACTGGAACTCGTTCGGTGAGTATCTCGACGCCCTCGACGGGCGGATCGCCGTCAACGCCGGTTTCATGGTGGGGCACTGCGCGCTGCGCCGGTACGTGATGGGCGCGGACGCGGTCGGCGGGCAGCCGACGCCCGAGCAGCTGGAGCAGATGCTCACCCTGTTCCACGAGGCGATGGACGCGGGCGCGTGGGGCTTCTCGACCACCCAGTCCTCGACGCACTCGGACGGTGACGGGCAGCCGGTCGCCTCGCGGCACGCGCGGCCCGAGGAGCTGCTCGCGCTGAGCCGGGCCGTCGCCGAGCACGAGGGCACGCAGATCGAGGCGATCGTGGCCGGGTGCCTCGACCAGTTCAGCGACGACGAGATCGACCTGTTCGTGGAGATGAGCGCCGCCGCCGGGCGGCCCCTGAACTGGAACGTCCTCACCATCGACGCGGCCGTCCCCGAGCGGGTGCCGCGCCAGCTGATCCCCAGCGAGCGGGCCCGCAAGGCCGGCGGCCGGATCGTCGCGCTGACCATGCCGATCCTGACGCCCATGAACATGTCGCTCGGCACGTTCTGCGCCCTGAACCTCATCCCCGGCTGGGGCGAGGTCCTCTCCCTGCCCGTCGACGAGCGGATCGCGAAGCTGCGCGACCCGGACGTGCGGTCCGGGATGCTGCGGCGCGCGGACAGCAAGGAGGCCGGTGTCTTCCGGCGGCTCGCCCACTTCGGGCGGTACGTCATCGGGGACACGTACTCGGAGGCGAACGAGGGCCTGACCGGGCGCGTGGTGAACGACATCGCGGCCGAGCGCGGCCAGGAACCCTTCGAGTGCCTCGTCGAGATCTGCGCCAACGACCGTCTGCGGACGGTCCTTTGGCCCATGCCCAGCGACAACGACCCGGACTCGTGGGCGCTGCGCGCCGAGACCTGGAGCCATGAGGACGTGCTGCTCGGCGGGTCCGACGCGGGGGCGCACCTGGACCGGATGTGCGGGGCGCCGTACACGACGCGCTTCCTCGGGGACTGTCTGCGCGGGCGGAAGCTGGCGGGGATCGAGGAGGCGGTGAAGATGCTCACCGACGATCCGGCGCGGCTCTTCGGGCTGCGTGAGCGCGGCCGGATCGAGGAGGGCTGGCACGCGGACCTCGTCCTGTTCGACCCGGAGCGGATCGACGCGGGCAAGGCCACCCTCGTCCACGACCTGCCCGGCGACAGCCCGCGCCTCGACTCGAAGGCGATCGGCGTCAACGCCGTGTGGGTCAACGGCGTCGAGGTCATCCGGGAGGACGTCGTGACGGGGGCCGTGCCCGGGACGGTGCTGCGGTCGGGGCGCGACACGAGGACGGTGTCCACCAAGTGACGCGTCAAGTGGACGATTCCCAGCGGCTGTTCATCGGCGGCGCGTGGACCGAGCCGGACGGCGGGCACTACGAGGTCGTCGACCCGGCGTCGGAGGAGGTCGTGGGTCTCGCCCCCGAGGCGTCCCGCGCGCAGGTCCACGACGCGGCGGCGGCTGCCCGCGAGGCCTTCGACGCGTGGTCGCGGACGAAGCCGGAGGAGCGCGCCGCGATCCTGGACCGGGCCGCCGACGTGATGCAGCGCGACTTCGCGGTGAACGCGGAGCTCGCGCAGGCGGAGAGCGGCGCGACGAGCGGGACCGCACGCGGCATGCAGGTCGCGGTGGGCTTGGCGCGGTTCCGCCGCTATGCGAAGGGCGCGCTCGAACCGGTCGAGCAGGCGCTGCCGCCGCAGATCAGCGAGGCGGGACCCATGGGGAAGGCGGGCGTCCTCGGGGCGCTCGCCGTACGGCAGCCCGTCGGTGTCGTCACCTGCATCACCTCGTACAACAACCCGTGGGCGAACCCGGCGGGCAAGGTCGCCCCGGCACTCGCCATGGGAAACACGGTCGTCGTGAAGCCGGCCCCGCAGGACCCGCTGTCGGTGTACCGGATGGCGGCCGCTCTGGAGGAGGCGGGGGCGCCGCCCGGTGTGGTGAACGTGGTCAGCGGGACGGCTGTGGACGTGGGTGAGGCGGCCGTCGACTCGCCGGACGTCGACATGGTCAGCTTCACCGGCTCCACCGCGGTCGGCCGGCGCATCGGCGAGGTGTGCGGGCGCGGCATGAAGCGGCAGCTGATGGAGCTGGGCGGGAAGGGCGCGGCGCTCGTCTTCGACGACCTGGACGAGGCGGGCCTCGCCTCGGCGGTCGCGGGCATCGGCACGACGTACGCCTTCTACAGCGGGCAGATCTGCACGGCGCCGACGCGGGTGATCGCGCAGCGCGGGGTGTACGACGCGCTCGTCGCGAAGCTGACCGAGTACATCGGCTTCATGAAGGTCGGGGATCCGAGGGCGCGGGGGACAGTCGTCGGGCCGGTGATCTCCGCGGCGCACCGCGACCGCGTCGAGTCGTACGTCGAGCTGGGCCGCAAGGAGGGCGCGCGGGTCGTCGCGGGCGGCGAGCGGCCCGCCCTCGACAAGGGCTTCTACGTCGCTCCGGCGCTCCTCGCGGACTGCACGAACGACATGCGGGTCGTGCGGGAGGAGATCTTCGGCCCGGTCGTGGTGGTGGTGCCCTTCGATGACGAGGAGGAGGGGGTGGCCCTCGCCAACGACAGCGAGTACGGGCTCATCGACTACGTGTGGTCGGGGGACGTGGCGCGGGCGTTCCGGGTGGCGCGGCGGCTGCGGGCCGGCGGGGTCGGCGTGAACACGGTCGGCCGGAACATGGAGGCCCCGTTCGGCGGGTTCAAGCAGAGCGGGGTGGGCCGGGACGTGGGCTCGTACGCGCTGCACGCCTACAGCGAGCTACAGTCGGTCGTCTGGCAGGGGTGACTGACTCCTGCCCCCCTCCTACTGCGGCGGCCGGCCGCCGTAGGGCGCCTGCTGCCCGTACTGCGGGGGCTGCTGCTGTCCGTACTGCGGAGGCTGTCCGTACTGCGGAGGTTGCTGCTGTCCGTACTGCGGGGGCTGCGGTGCGCCGTACGGGGGCTGGGCATAGGCCTGGGCCTGGCCGCCGTATCCGGGCGCCTGCTGCCCGTACTGCTGCTGCGGCTGCCCGTACTGCGGCTGGGAGCCCGGCGGGAGGTGGAAGACCTGGCCGGGGGAGGGCTCGTAGCGTATGAAGCCCGCCGCCTGGAGGTACGCGCCGGCCTTCTTGTGGCGCAGGAAGTTGATCCACATGCCGACGCCGGCCAGGACGGCCACGCCGCACCCATAGCCGAGGGCGAGGCCCGGAGAGCTGCCCAGGAAGGTGAACGAGCGCAGGAACGCCAGGAGGACGACCACCCCGACGACCGGCAGCCGCTTCAGCAGCGCGGCCTTGCTGCTCAGGTCGAACAGCACGCGCTTCTTGTTGAGTTCCAGCGTCTGGGGCGGGATCCCGGGCACCTGCGGCGCGTACGGCCAGTACTGCGCGGCGCGCGCCTGCGCCTGCGGGCTCGGGTCGGGGGTGAAGAGCAGTTTGATGGAGAAGATCTCCTGGCGGGCCCCGGCGTACTGATAGCCGAAGAGCTCGGCAGTGGACACCAGCGTCGCGAGCCGCTTCATCATCGACATCTTGGTCGTGAACTCGAACGGCATGCCCCTGCGCATGTGGTCGAACAACTGGACCGTCTGGCGATCTGCCATGCGTCTTCCGCCCCCGTCTCGGCGCGCCCGGCACTGCCGCACCCGCCGCTGTGGCAAACATTCAGGAGGGGCAGCCTAGCCAGCCATGCTGTCCAGGCCACCCCCACCCCGGGGCCGGGCTCCGCTCCTCTTCAGGAAGCTTGGACTCCTACGCCCCCAGGAACACCGGGTTGGTGAACGCGGTGAGCGCCCCGGGCAGGCCCGGGACCGTCGCCGGGTGCCGGACCTCGGCCCGTACGTAGGCCGCGTAGGACGCCGTCGTGCGCCACTCGGCCGTGCCCGACCCGGACTCGGGGAGCGCCGGCGCGGTGAACAGGGTGCCCTGGTCCGTGACCAGGTGGAGCGTGCAGCCCGGGGCGCCCTTGACGTCCAGGCGGACGGTGACCGGCGCGTCGGGGTCCACGTGGAGCCGCTCGCCGATGCCGGCGTGCTCGCCGCGCGAGCCGGACGCCGTGAACGTCAGCTCCACGGACTTCGACTCGGCGACGTACGAGCGGCCCGCCTTGATGCCCGCCTGGATGGCCTCACGGGTCAGGTCGTCGGCGAGGACCACCGTCTGCGGGCCGCCGATGCGGTCCGGGTCGCGGTGGGCGTCGCTGTTTCCCATCGCCGGGATCCACTCCCGTGAACCCCGCACGGAGGCCACGAGGGTGTTGTCCCAGTCGGCGAGGGAGACCTCGTCGTCCGGGGTGTACGGGCCGTTCCACACCTCGACCGCGTCCGCCTCGCCGAAGCCGAACTTCCAGTTGCAGCCGATGCAGGTGGCGTGCGGGTGGGCGGGGACGACGAGGCCGCCGGCGCGGCGGATCTCGGCCGCGTACTTGCCGAAGCGGTTGTCGCGGGCGCGGTAGCGCCAGTCGACGAACGTGCCCGGGTCCGTGCCGAGCGCCACCACGTGCCCGTTACGGGTCGTGATCTCCTCGCCGAGCATGATGAGCAGGTCGTCGCCCGCCTGGTCGGCCCAGTGGGCGTGCGCGGAGTGCGTGTTGTGCTCGGACGAGTTGATGAAGTCCAGGCCCGCCGCGCGCGCGAGCGCCGCGATCTCGGCGGGGGTGCGCTTCCCGTCCGAGTACCAGGAGTGCAGATGGCAGTCCCCGCGGTACCAGGCGCGGCCCCGGCCCTTGGCGCGCGAGGGCGGATAGACGGGCTTCGGGGTCTCGCCCTGCTCGCCGTACGTGAGCGTGATGGTCAGCTCGTACGGGAGGCCCTCGGGCGCCACCGTGTAGGGGGCGAGCGCGATGTGCCAGGTGCCCGCGCGGACCGGGCCCGGGATGTAGCCCGGCGTCGCGTCATCCGCGCGGACGAAGAACTCGGTGCGCGCGCCGCCCGACCAGCCGCGGAAGCCCTCCCCGCCGAGCGCGGTGCCCCGCTCGTCGAACACCCCGATGTCCAAGGCGTTGTTCTGCGTGCCGGCCGGGACGGTCGCCTTCGTGTAGGTGTACGCGACGTGGATCTCGCGGACCCCGCGCGGCACCTCGACGGGCACGTACACGAAGTCGGGCGCGCCGGGCGGCAGCGTCCCCTTCAGGGTGCTCGTCGTCTTCGTACCGTCCGCCGGTGGGCGGCCGTCGGCCGCGCTCGCGAAGCTCACACCGCTCAACGTAAGCGCGGTGGCCGCTCCCGTCACGAACAGCGCGCGTCTGCCGATGCCGTCGCCGTTCGTGTGGTGCATCTCGTCGTCGCACATGCTGCGGCTCCAAGGGTGTCGTGACTGTGTCGTCCGTGACGTGGGTGGTGCAAGCAACCCTGGTATTGAGCCGTGAACTCATCTGTAAGGGAAGGGGACCGGAGTCTTACGTCTGTCCGCCCGGGGAGTCCATGGACTCCTGAGGGGCGGGCCGGTAGTAATGCCCCCATGCGGATCTCGACCACGATTTTCCTGACCGACGAGACCATCACGCCGGTGCGGCTCGCCCGCGCGCTGGAGCAGCGCGGGTTCGCCGGGCTGTATCTGCCCGAGCACACCCATATCCCGGTGGAGCGGGCGACGCGGTATCCGGCCGGGGGAGACCTGCCCGCCGAGTACGGCCGCACCCTCGACCCGTTCGTGGCGCTCGGGCAGGCCGCGGCCGTCACCGAGCGGCTCGGGCTCGGCACCGGCATCACGCTGATCGCCCAGCACGACCCCATCGACCTGGCGAAGCAGATCGCCACCCTCGACCACCTCTCCGGCGGCCGTTTCACGCTGGGCCTCGGCTTCGGCTGGAACGTCGAGGAGGCCGCCGACCACGGCGTCGAATGGCGCACGCGGCGCGAGCTCGGCCGTGAGCGGATGGGCCTCATGCGGGCCCTGTGGGCGCAGGAACCGACCGCGTACGACGGTGAGTTCGGGGTGTCGGTGCGGGCGAGTCACGCCTACCCGAAGCCGGCGGGCGGCGCGCCCCGCACCCTGATCGGGGGAGCGGCGGGCCCGAAGCTGTTCGCGCACATCATCGAGTACGCCGACGGCTGGCTGCCGATCGGCGGGCGCGGACTGACCGAGTCGATGCCCGTGCTGCGGGCCGGCTGGGAGGAGGCGGGCCGCGACCCGGCGGACCTGCACGTCGTCCCGTACGCGGTCCTGCCGAGCCCGGGCAAGCTCGCGCACTACGCGGAGCTCGGCATCGACGAGGTCGTCCTCCAACTGCCCCCGGCGGACGAGGCTTCGGTCCTCAAGATCCTCGACGAGTACGAGCAGTACCTGTAGGCAGTCTCTCCGGGATCTCTGCAGGACGGGCGGCGGGCGCGGGTGAAACGTGTACGTCGCGTGATCCCGCGCACGTCAGCGCGGCGCAGACGTTGTCGGCGGGCGCTCGTATGCTCGGGAGCATGAGTGATCCGGAGGCTGTACGACCCACTGCCAACGCGATGCGCCGCGCGTTGAAGCGGTCCCGCGACGGCGTTGCCCTCGACATGGCCGAGGCGGCGGTCCTGCTCCAGGCCCGCGGCGACGACCTGCGGGACCTGACGGCGTCCGCCGCGCGCGTGCGCGACGCGGGCCTGAAGGCCGCGGGCCGTCCGGGCGTCATCACGTATTCGAAGAAGGTCTTCATCCCGCTGACCCGGCTGTGCCGGGACAAGTGCCACTACTGCACGTTCGTGACCGTCCCCGGGAAGCTGCGCCGGGACGGCCACGGGATGTACCTGTCGCCGGACGAGGTCCTCGACATCGCCCGCCGCGGCGCCGAGATGGGCTGCAAGGAAGCCCTGTTCACGCTCGGCGACCGGCCCGAGGACCGCTGGCCCGAGGCCCGCGAGTGGCTGGACGCGCACGGGTACGACGACACGCTCGCCTATGTGCGCGCCATGGCGATCCGCGTCCTGGAGGAGACGGGACTGCTCCCGCACCTCAACCCCGGCGTCATGACGTGGACCGACCTCCAGCGCCTCAAGCCGGTCGCACCGTCCATGGGAATGATGCTGGAGACGACGGCGACGCGCCTGTGGTCCGAGCCCGGCGGCCCGCACCACGGCTCGCCCGACAAGGAACCCGCCGTCCGGCTGCGGGTCCTGGAGGACGCGGGCCGGTCGAACGTCCCGTTCACCACCGGCGTCCTCATCGGCATCGGCGAGTCGTACGAGGAGCGGGCCGACTCGCTCTTCCAGCTGCGCCGTATCCAGCGCAGCTACCACGGCATCCAGGAAGTCATCGTCCAGAACTTCCGCGCCAAGCCGGACACGGCGATGCGCGGCATGCCGGACGCCGAGCTGGAGGAGCTGGCCGCGTGCATCGCGGTCGCCCGCCACATCCTCGGCCCCTCCGCCCGCATCCAGGCCCCGCCGAACCTGGTCGACGAGGAGTACGCGCTCCTGATCGGCGCCGGAATCGACGACTGGGGCGGGGTGTCCCCGCTGACCCCGGACCATGTGAACCCCGAGCGCCCCTGGCCGCACATCGACGAACTCGCCGCGAAGACCGGCGAGGCGGGCTTCGAGCTGCGCGAACGCCTCACGATCTACCCGGAGTTCATCGAGCGCGGCGAACCGTGGCTCGACCCGCGCCTCCTTCCGCACGTACGGGCCCTCGCCTGTGCCGACACGGGCCTCGCCGACGAGGGCGCGCGCCCCGAGGGCCTGCCCTGGCAGGAGCCCGACGAGGGCTTCACCGCCACCGGCCGCACGGACCTGCACCGCACCATCGACACGACGGGCCGCACCTCCGACCGGCGCGACGACTTCGACGACGTGTACGGCGACTGGGAGGCGCTGCGCGAGCAGGCCGCGCCCGGCATGGTCCCGCAGCGCATCGACAGCGATGTGCGCGCCGCGCTCGCGACGGCGGCCGACGACCCGACGAAGCTCACCGACGACGAGGCGCTCGCCCTGCTGCACGCGGACGGCCCGGCGCTCGACGCCCTCTGCGGCATCGCGGACGACATCCGCAAGACGGTGAACGGCGACGACGTCACGTACATCGTCACGAGGAACATCAACTTCACGAACGTCTGCTACACGGGCTGCCGCTTCTGCGCCTTCGCGCAGCGCCGCACGGACGCGGACGCGTACACGCTCTCGCTCTCCCAGGTCGCCGACCGCGCCGAGCAGGCGTGGGACGTGGGCGCGGTCGAGGTGTGCATGCAGGGCGGCATCCACCCCGACCTGCCGGGCACGGCCTACTTCGACATCGCGAAGGCGGTGAAGGAGCGTGTCCCCGGCATGCACGTGCACGCGTTCTCGCCGATGGAGGTGGTGAACGGCGCGACGCGCACGGGCATGTCGATCCGGGACTGGCTGACCGCGGCGAAGGAGGCCGGCCTCGACTCGATCCCCGGCACGGCCGCCGAGATCCTCGACGACGAGGTCCGCTGGGTCCTCACCAAGGGCAAGCTCCCCACGGCGACATGGGTCGAGGTCATCACGACGGCCCACGAGCTGGGCATCCGCTCGTCGTCGACGATGATGTACGGGCATGTGGACCAGCCCCGCCACTGGCTCGGCCACTTCCGCACGCTCGCCGGCATCCAGCAGGCCGCCTTGTCCAAGAACGTGGGCGGCTTCACGGAGTTCGTGACCCTCCCGTTCATCCACACCAACGCGCCGGTCTATCTGGCGGGCATCGCGCGCCCGGGCCCGACGACCCGGGACAACAGGGCCGTCACCGCCATGGCCCGCGTCCTCCTGCACCCCTACATCCCGAACATCCAGACGAGCTGGGTGAAGCTGGGCACGGAGGGCGCGGCGGAGATGCTGCGCTCGGGGGCGAACGACCTGGGCGGCACGCTGATGGAGGAGACCATCTCCCGTATGGCGGGCTCCAGTTACGGCTCGTACCGCTCCGTCAAGGACCTCGTCACGATCGCGGAGGAAGCGGGCCGCCCGGCGAAGCCGCGCACGACGCTGTACGGGGAGGTCCCGCAGGAGCGGCAGCGCGCGGCGACGGCCTCGGACGGCCACCTGCCGGAACTGCTGCCGGTGCTGGGGGACTGAGGGGGCTTCTTGCGCGGGAGGGGGTGGGGAACCCCGGACTGCTGGGTCTTCCCCACCCCCTCCTCGCTGTCGCTTACCGCCCGCCGAGGTCCTGCCCCAACTGGGCGTTCCTCTCGGGAACATGGACGGCGGCGGCGCCGAACGACGTGATGCCGCTCGTGGTGAGCCCGCCGGTGGCCCCGCGCAGCACCCACGCGGCGCCGGAGTCCGTGTACGTGCCGTCCTCCAGGGGAGCGGCGGCGGCCAGGTCGGCCTTGCCGTCGCCGTTCAGGTCGGACAGGACGACCTGCTGGCCGAAGCCGTCGCCGGTCTCCGAGGCGCCGGGCACGGCGGTCGTGGACTGGTTGAAGGCCTGCGAGCCCGTGCCGGACAGGCCACCGCTGCCGCCCTTGAGCAGGACGACGCTGCCGGCGTCCTTGATGCTGCCGATGGCCTCGCCGGGCACGCCGACGGCGATGTCCGCGTAGCCGTCGCCGTTCACGTCACCGGCGGAGAGGTCGCTGCCGAACATGTCCCCGCTCTCGCCGACCCCGGGCACACCGGCCGTGTCCTGCGTGATGGTCTTCGTGCGGGTCGTCGAGGGCCCGTCCGCGGTCCCGTACATGACGAGGACGGTGCCCTTCTCGTACGGGATGTCCTCGTAGTTGTCGCCGATGTCGTGGACGACGAGGTCGCCGTACCCGTCGCCGTCGACGTCACCGACGGCGCCGCGGAACGACGACGTCAGCGACTTCGCGGTGTGGCTGACGCCGGACTTGCCGCCCTTCCAGAACTTGCTGGCGTACGCGGACTCCTCGAAGCCGTGGCTCGTGACGATGTCGTCGGCGCCGTCCCCGGTCATGTCGCCGACGACGATGTCGGAGGGGCCGAAGGTCTGGCTGGTGGCGATGGTGTCCTGGCTCGCCGGCTTGCCGCTCGCGCGGTCGAAGGGGCCGTAGGAGACGGTCATCCCGGCGACGTCTGCGTTGTCGGACGGGTCGTCGCTGCGCGGGTAGTCGTCGGTGACGAGGTCGCGGTGCCCGTCGCCGTTGAAGTCGCCGACGGCGAACATCCCGGTCGACGTGGGCAGCGCGACACTGCCCTGCCCGCTCAGCCCGGCGGCCGAACCCCAGAGCACGACGCTCGGCGCGCCGCCGAGCCCGGCGACGACGAGGTCGGTGTACGAGTCCCCGTCGAGGTCGCCGCTGGTGACGCGCTCCCCGAAGTAGCCGCCCTCCTCGGCGGCCCCGGGTATCCCGGTGGTGGAGCGGGTGAAGACCTTGGCGTTCGCGGTGTCGGGCCCGGTCTTCCCGCCGTAGACCACGGAGACGGCCCCGGCGGTCGCCTTCCCGGACACGGTCGCGCCCGGCGCCCCGAGCACGAGGTCCCCGTACCCGTCGTGGTTGAAGTCCGTGGCGGGGACGCGCGGCGGAACGGGTGTGGCAGCGGCGGCGGTACCGGCGGCGGACGCGAGTCCGAGCGGCACGGTGAGTGCGGTGACGGCAAGGGCTGTGACGAGAGAGCGGCGCACTGTTCCCATCCTTCTTGGTGTCCTGTGGGGGTGTTCCTGGTTACGTGAAGAAAGACAGGCCATCCGAGGAAAACGTTGTACGCGCCCCGGAGCACGTACGTCCCAAGCCTGTAACAGCGCATGAACAGGCCCGCGTTCGGGACGTGCGGCACACTGAGGGGCAGGGATCTGGCGGTGACGGGGAGGGGTGTGCGCCGTGGGCGCTTCAGGGCCGTCGATGCAGGAGCTGATACGTCGGCGCAGGCGCGCCGGATTCGTGGGCCGGCGTGACGAACTCTCCGCGTTCCGGGGCAACTTCGAGATACCGGTGGACGACGAGCGGCATCGGTTCCTGTTCCATGTCCACGGCAACGCCGGGGTCGGCAAGACCTTCCTGGTGCGGGAACTCGAGCAGGTGGCGCGCGAGCGCGGCGCGCTGACGGCGTACGTCGACGAGGCGGTGGGCAGCGTTCCGGAGGCTCTGGCGGCGCTCTCCTCACAGTTCGCCGCGCAGGGCCACCGCCTCAAGGACCTCGACCGGCGGCTTGCCGCACACCAAGAGCGCCGTCACGAGGCCGAGTCGGCGTCCGCCGCGGCCCTGGTTCCGGAGCAGTCCGAGCCCGCCTCGCCCTCGGCAGGCGGCATGGCAGTGGCACGGGCGGGCCTGGTGGGTCTCGGGCTCGTGCCGGGCGTCGGAGCGTTCGCCGGGGCCGTGGACCCCGCCCCGATCGCCCGTGGAGCCGACCGGCTGAAGGCGGGCCTCAGCGCCCGGCTGGGCAGCCAGGAGGACGCGCAACTGGTCCTGGCGCCGGAGAAGTCCCTGACGCCGGTCCTGCTCACCGAGCTGGCACACATCGCCGCTTCCGTGCCGTGGGTCGTGCTGTTCTTCGACACGTACGAGCGGACCGGGCCGTTCCTGGACGGGTGGCTGCGGGATGTGATGACGACGGAGCGGTACGGGACGCTTCCCGCGAACGTCGTGGTGACCACCGCCGGCCAGCGTGACTTCGATGCGTCGCGATGGGGCGGCTACGCCGATTACGTGGGGAACATTCCGCTCGAACCCTTCACGGAGGCCGAGTCGCGCGGCCTGCTCGCGGACAAGGGTGTGGTCGCCGAGCCTGTCGTCGAAGAGGTGCTGCGGCTGACGGGCGGCCTCCCCGTCCTGGTCTCCACCCTTGCCGAGAGCCGGCCCGCCGGCCCTGACGACGTGGGCGACCCGAGCCCCACGGCCGTCGAGCGGTTCCTGAAGTGGGAACAGGACGAAGTGCGGCGCGCCGTCGCCCTCGCCTGCGCTCTTCCACGCCGCCTCGACGCCGACGTCTTCCGGGCCGCCGTGGGGAGCCAGGACGACGACGCCGCGACGCTGTACGGATGGCTGCGCGGGCTCGCGTTCGTCAGCGACCGGGGCGACCGGGTCCAGTACCACGGGGTGGTGCGCTCGCAGATGCTGCGGCTGCAGCGCCATCAGTCGCCGCGGGACTGGGCGGACCGGCAGACGCGGCTCGCGGAGACGTTCGGCGCATGGCGGGCGGAGGCGGAGGCGGGACTGTCCGGGTCCGACGCGTGGTCGTCGAGGAGCTGGCGCGAGCTGCGCCTCGCCCAGTCGTACCACCTGCTGTGCGCGGGCCCCCGCGCCGCGCTGCCCGGCGTCCTGCGGGAGGCCGTCGACGCGATCGACGAGGGGGAGTCCGTCGGACGGGCCTGGGCGCAGATGATCGCGGAGGCGGGGGACGACACGGGCGCGGACACCGTGGCCGAGTGGGGGCGCGACCTGCTCGGCGCCCTGGAGGCGGGAGGGACCGTCGCGGCCCTGGGGCTGCTCCTCGACCGGGCGGCGCAGGCCCCCCGGACCAGGGCGCTCATCCGGACGGTACGGGGCCGGGACCTGCGCCACGAGAGGGAGTTCGAGCGCGCGGTGGCCGAGTACGACCGCGCCCTCGAGCTGGACGCCGAGCAGGCGAGGGCGTACTACGGCCGCGGCTACACCCGACTCATGCAGGGCCGCAGCGAGGACGGCCTCGTTGATTTGGCCCGGGCCGTGGAACTCGACCCGGATGACACCGACTTCTTGATCGGGCGGGCGGAGGCGCACTGGCTCCTTGACCACCTCCAAGAGGCGCTGGCGGACGCCGACCGTGCCCTGGAACTCGGCTCGGACGGGTACGAGGCCTTGGTGATCAAGGGGCTTTCCCTGTACGACCTGGAGCGCAGTGACGAGGCCCTCGACACGCTCAACCGGGCCATCGCCATGGACCCGACCGACTCGCGGGCGCTGACGTACCGGGCCAAGGTGTGGCGGGACCGGGGCGACGACACGCAGCACTGGGAGGACCTGGACCGCGCGCTGAGCGCGGGCCCGGACGACAGCTGGGTGGCTCTCCAGCGCGGGGAACACCTGCGCCTCGCCCGCCGCTACCCGGAAGCCCTCGCGGAGTTGGACCGGGCCCTGGGCATCGACGACGCGTACGCCGCCGCCTATGCGAGCCGGGGCGTGACCCATTACGCGCTGGACCACGAGGATCTGGCCCTGCGCGACCTGGACCGGGCGATCGAACTCAGCCCTGACTACGGGTGGGCGCTGGTGCAGCGGGCCAGGGTGAGGAACGCGCGCGACGAGACGGCGCAGGCACTGGCCGATCTCGACCTCGCGGTGGAGAGCCAGCCGGACAACGCCTGGTACCGCAGGGAAAGGGCGGAGACCCTTCGCCAGGAGGGCCGGTACGAGGAGGCCCTGGCCGACTTCGACGTGGCTCTCGGCCTGGACGGTACGGACGAGATCACGCATGCCCGCCGGGGAGTGACCCTCAGGAGCCTCGACCGCACCGCGGAGGCGCTAGCGGCTTTCGACCGGGCCCTCGAACTCGACGCCGACTACGTATGGGCACTGGTCCACCGGGCGAAGACGTCGCATCGCCTGGACGCACCGGACCACGCGGTGGCAGATCTGGACCGCGCGAAGGAACTGGGGCCGGATCTGGCCTGGGTGGCCGTCGAGCGCGGCGAGGTCCTGCGCCTGACCCGGCGGTACGTGGAGGCTCTCGCCGAATTCGACCGGGCGATCGGACTGGACGCGGAGTACGCGCAAGCCCACGCGTGCCGAGGCATGACCCTCTACCCGCTCGACCGTGACGACGAGGCCCTGGCCGCGCTGAGCAGATCCCTGGAGCTGGACCCGGACTACGCCTGGGCGTGGGCGCAGCGAGCCGAAGTGAACCGGTATCTGCGTGACTTCCCCCAGGCCCTCGCGGACGCCGATCGGGCAGTCGAGCTCGACCCGTCGTCCGCCTCGTATCTCGAGATTCGCATCAACGTGTCGCTTGCCGTGGGCCGCCTGGACCAGGCCCGGGCGGATCTCGCCCGGCACGTGGAGCTGGGCGGTGACCGGGGGCAGAACCATCTCGCTCGCGCCGTGATCCATCTGTACCAGGGGCATGCGGAGCAGACTCTGGCGGAGCTGGGGCAGCGGGGACCGGCCGGCGACGGGACGGACGGCCCCGCACTTCAGGTCGAGGTCTACGCGCTGCGCCTGCTCGGGAACCTGGCCGCGGCACGGCGCGTGGCGACGCGGCTGCACACACAGGACGTCGTGGCCGGGAGCATAGAACTCGCCCTCACCGCCGGCGTCGGTGACGTGCACGCCGCGGAAGCGCTGTGGCGGGACGCCGGGCAGCTTGCGGCCGACCCGGAACTCGCCACCCGTGTGAAGGATCAGAGCCTTCTGTTGCTCAGTTCCGCGGCTCTCGCCGACTGGCCCGCCCTGGACCGCTGTCTCGCCGAGCTGTTGGCCTCCGGCGCGGCCTGGGACGACCTCACCGAGATCGCACTCGCCCTGACGGAGCTCCTCAACAGTCCCGGCGCGGACCGCACCCGCCTCGCCCCCCGTCTGGCGCGGGTCGTGGCGGCAAGGGACGCCGTTCAGGAACGGTACGCGGCGTAGGCGGCGCATCCCCGTCAGGAGCGGTCGGGGGCGGCTCCCGGCCGCCCTGCTGCACCGCCTGCACGGAGCGGCGCCGAGGTCGCGCGCCCACCCGGACCACGCCGCCCCGCAGGCCGGGACCGACGCGGTCCCGGCCTGCCCGGCCCGGGCCGGTTCCCCCTGATCGACCCCGGCCCGGACGATCGTCAGCCGACCGGCAGGTCCTCGCGCAGGTCGCGTACGTCGCGGTGGCTGAGGCCGAGGGCGCGCCGTCGGCGTCGGCGACGTCCGGCACGTGGCGGTCCGCGCGGGCGGCCGCACCGTCGCCTCCGTCGGCCCGGCGGCGGCGCACCGCAGGTACCGGGCCGCGCCTCGGGACATCGTCCGGTTTGCGGAAGAAAAGCGGGTGAATTGCTCTCAAGGGCGACTTCACCTGTGCCGCTTCGGTTCTCAACCGGGTACGCCCCGTCGATTACAGTGCTGCGCAGTCGTCGCACGCGTAACGAGACCCGGAGGGGAGCTCCCCGTGGCAGCCCCACTGACCCCCAAGCAGGGGGGACCCTCATCGGCCGTATGGGGCCGCGCCGAGCAGCAGGATTTCCGCAGCCGGGTCCGCGGCACGCTCATCGGGGCCGCGCTCGGCGACGCCCTCGGGGCGCCGCTGGCCGGGCTCTCCCTCGAGGAGGCCAGGGCCGCGCACGGTCCGCAGGGACTGACCGACCTCGCTCCCGCGTACGGGCGCCGCGGCGCCGTCACCGCCGCCACCCAGCAGGCGCTCTTCACCGTGGACGGCCTGATAAGGGCGCAGGTGCGGCGCGACACGGGCGCCTGGCATCCGCCGACCGACGTGCACCGCGCCTACCTCCGCTGGGCCGCGACCCAGCGTGACTGGGGCCCGGACGAGCGCCGCAAGGAGGACGGCTGGCTGGCCCGCGAGGAGTGGCTGTACTCGCGCCGCGACCCCTCCCGCGACTGCCTCCTCGGACTCGGCAACGACGTCATGGGGACCCTGGAGAGGCCGAAGAACCCGGCCGCCGCCGGATCCGCGCCGGCCGCCCGCTCGGCCCCGTTCGGCCTGCTCGTCGGCTGGGAGCCGCAGCTCGTCTTCCAGCTCGCCGCCGAGTGCGCGGTCCAGACGCACGGCGCGCCCGCCGCCTACCTCTCCGCGGGCGTGTACGCGGTCCTGGTGCACGGACTCGCGCGCGGCGAGAGCCTGGACGGCGCCGTGCAGCGCGCCCTCGTCCTGCTGGCCGCGCGGCCGGGGCACCAGCCGGTCACGGACGCGCTCAAGCACGCGCTCGGCGCGGTCCGCCAGGGCATGCCGTCGGCCGCCCGTGTCGACGAACTCGTGGGAGACGGGCTCGCGGAGGGCGTGCTCGCCGTGGCGGTGTACTGCACCCTGGTGGGCGAGGACATACGGCACGGCCTGTGTCTCGCGGTGAACCACGGCGGCCCGTCCGAGGCGACGGGCGCGCTGTGCGGCGGCCTGCTCGGCGCCCTGCACGGCGAGACCGCGCTGCCGCCGGGCTGGGTGACCGAGCTGGAGGGCCGCCCCACCGTCCTGGAGCTCGCCGACGACTTCGCGATGGAGATGACGCAGGGGCCCGCCCTGCACAGCCCCGCGGCATCCTCGCCGGGGTGGCTGGCCCGCTACCCGAGGGCGTGAACGCCGAAGCGCCGGACCGGCTGTGATCAGCCCGTCCGGCGCCCGGTGCGGAACAGCCGTTACGAGAGCCGGCCGGGCGGCTGCGAGCCCACCGCCCCGTCCTGCGGCTGCGCCGGCGCCGGAACGGCCGCCGCTCCGGCGGACCCGTCGTCGTCCGTGTTGATGCGCTCGATGAGCGCGTCCCGCTCCGGGGTGTCCTCCGGCTTCACGTAGCCGATGAGGATGTACAGCACGAGCGAGACGGCCAGCGGGATCGACACCTGGTACTCGAGCGGTACGCCGCCCTCGACGCTCCAGTTGATCGGGTAGTTGACCAGCCAGAAGGCGAACAGGCCCGCGGCCCAGCTGGTGAGTGCCGCCGTGGGACCGGACTTGCGGAAGGCGCGCAGCAGACCCAGCATCATGGGGATCGCGATCGGGCCCATCAGACCGGCGACCCACTTGATGACGACGGTGATGATGTCCTTGAACGTGGGCGAGTTGACCTGGGTGGCGACCGCCATCGAAAGACCCAGGAAGACGACCGTCGTCAGGCGCGCGGCGATCAGCCCCTTGTGCTCGTTCCACTGCCGCGCCTTCTTCGAGAACGCGGGCGCCACGTCACGGGTGAAGACGGCGGCGATGGCGTTCGCGTCCGACGAGCACATGGCCATGGTGTGCGAGAAGAAGCCGACGATGACCAGGCCGAGGAGCCCGTGCGGCAGGAGCTGTTCGGTCATCAGGCCGTAACTGTCCGAACCGTCCGGCTTCTGCGCGTGCACCAGGAGCGGCGACACCCACATGGGGAAGAAGAGGACGACCGGCCAGACCAGCCAGAGCACGGCGGACAGGCGGGCCGAGCGCGTGGCCTCGCGGGCGCTGCCGGTGGCCATGTAGCGCTGGGCCTGGTTCAGCATGCCGCCGTTGTACTCGAAGAGCTTGATGAAGAGGAACGCGAGCAGGAAGACCGTGCCGTACGGGCCGACGAGCGGCTTGCCGTGGCCCTGGAGCGCGGGCTCGTCCCAGACACCGAAGAAGCCGCCGTGCGGGCCGAGTTTGCCGACGACCGCCACGAACATGGCGATTCCGGCGATCAGCTGGATGACGAACTGGCCGAGCTCGGTGAGGGCGTCGGCCCACAGTCCGCCGATGGTGCAGTAGACGGCGGTGATCGCGCCGGTGATGAGGATGCCCTGGTTGAGGGAGACGCCGGTGAAGACGGACAGCAGGGTCGCGATCGCGGCCCACTTCGCGCCGACATCGACGATCTTCAGGAGCATGCCCGACCAGGCCAGCGCCTGCTGCGTCTTGAGGTTGTAGCGGTTCTTGAGGTATTCGAGCGGCGACGCCACATGCAGGCGTGACCGCAGCCGGTTGATGCGCGGCGCGAACAGCTTCGAGCCGATCGCGATGCCGAGCGCGATGGGGAACGACCAGGTGACGAAGGATGTCACGCCGTAGGTGTACGCGATGCCGGCGTACCCCGTGAACATGACGGCGCTGTAGCCGGACATGTGGTGCGAGATGCCGGACAGCCACCAGGGCATCTTGCCGCCGGCGGTGAAGAAGTCGGAGACGTTGTCCACGCGTTTGTGGGACCAGACGCCGATCGCGATCATCACGCCGAAATAGCCGATGAGCACGGCCCAGTCGAGACTGTTCATTGAGCCCCCTCCAGGGGTCTGGTCCTACTTATGAACGCCGTTCATGGTGTGGGGAGCCGAAGGGCCAGGACAACGCACTGGATGGTCAAGGGACAGTAAAATCGTTCTACTTATTGACCTATGTTCATGTCCATGAATCTAGATGCGGGCAAAAAGGACCGCACGGCAGTGGGTGCCGTGCGGTCGGGAGGTGCTGCCTGTCCGGGCGGCCCGTCAGGGCCGCGTTCGCAACTACCGCATCAGCTCACCCGCGTTGACCAGAAGCGACTGTCCGGTGATGGCCCGCGCCCGGTCGGACGCGAGGAACACGGCGGCGTCCGCCACGTCCCCGTCCGTGGCCAGTTCGGGCAGCGCCATCCGCTCGGTGAGCCGCGCGAGGACCTCGTCCTGCGGCACCCCCTCGGTGTGAGCGGTGAACTGGACGTACGCCTCGACCGGCGGCCCCCACATCCAGCCGGGCAGCACGGTGTTGACCCGGATACGGTGCGGGCCGAGCTCGCGGGCCATGGAGTACATCGCGGAGGTCAGCGCGCCCTTCGAGGCCGCGTACGCCGCCTGCCACACCTGGGAGGGCGCGGCCACGGCCGACTGCGTGCCGATGACGACGACGGAGCCGCCCCGCTCTTTCAGTGCGGGCAGGCAGGCCCGCGTCATACGCAGTGTGCCCAGCAGGTTCACGTCGATGACCTGCTGCCACGTCGCGAAGTCCGCGTCCTCGAGACCTCCGAAGTAGCTGTCCCAGGCGGCGACATGGACCACGGCGTCGACCCCGCCGAACCGCTCGCGCGCGAGCCCCGCCAGCGCCTCGCACCGGCCTTCGTCGGTGATGTCCGTCGCCGCGTACGCGGTGTGCGTACCGCCCGGGTCGATCTCCGCGGCCGACTTGGCGAGGTTCGCCTCCGTGCGCGCGCCGAGCACGGCGTTGCCGCCGTCGCGCACCACGGCCGCGGCGACCTGGTGGCCGAGCCCCGCCCCGACCCCCGACACGACCACTGTCTTTCCGTTCAGGAGCATCCGGTCGCCTCCCGGCTATGGCAGTTCTTCTGACGGGGCGTCAGAGTAGGCCCGTCCGGTGGAGGAAGGAAGGGGAGCGTCGTGAGCGAGGACACGAGGAGCGAGGTGTACGCGGAGCTGGCATCGGTCGGCCCGTACGGGGTGCGCCCCGGGCACGCCCTCATCACCATGGTCGAGCCGCACCCGGGCCATGAGTACGCGTACAACCGCTGGTACGAGGACGACCACTACTACGCCGGCGCGATGGCCATGCCCTGGATGTACTCGGGGCGCCGCTGGGTGGCCACGCGCGAACTCCAGCTGCTGCGCTACCCGGAGAAGTCGGCGGTCGCGCAGCCGGTCACCGCGGGCTGCTACCTCTCCACGTACTGGATCACCGACGGCCGCTACGACGACCACATGAAGTGGACCGTCGGCATCAACAAGCGGCTCAACAGGGACGGGCGCGTCTATCAGGACCGCACGCACGTCTTCACCGCGTTCCAGGACCACGCGGCGACCGTGTACCGCGACGGGGCGGCCGGACCGCGCGACTACCACGCACTCGACCACCCTTACCGGGGTCTGGTCGTGGAGGTCATCGACGCCGAAGGGCCCCAGCGGCGCGACGAGTTGCTGGAGTGGCTGCGCTCGCGCCACCTGCCGAAGCGGATCGCGGGCTCACCGGCGGCGATGGTCACGGTCTTCCGCCCGACGCCGCTGCCGGGGGACCGGATGTCGTACGTGAAGCAGGTCGAGGGCGTCGACACCCGTCTGACGCTCCTGTGGTTCCTGGAGGCGGACCCGGCGGACTGCTGGGAGGACCACTTCACGGGGCTTGAGGCGGCGGTTCACGAGTCGGGCCTCGGCCGCGTCGAGCTGGTGGCGCCGTTCATCCCGACGATCCCCGGCACCGACACGTACGTGGACCGGCTGCGCGGGTGACCCGCTGAAAAAAGCCGAGCCCCCTCGGCCAGGACGGCGGGCCAGTCGAGAGGGCTCTTTCAGTACCGCAGTGGTGTTCTGTTGGTGCCGAAATGATGCTGTGGTGCTGAGTTGATGCGGTGATGCCGAATGGGTGCTGTGCTGCGATGGGTGCTCTCCGATGCCTCAGGCGGCGTCGAAGGCACCCCGGCCGACCTCGGTCACGAAGGAGTTCCATGAATCGGGGGCGAAGCCGATCGAGGGCCCTTCGGGGGCCTTCGAGTCCCGCACCGCGATCGCGTGCAGGAGAGGGGACTTGACCTCGACGCACGCGCCGTTCCCCGTCGAATAGGAGGACTTGGTCCAGGAATTCGTGCCGCCCTGCTGAATTGCCATTTTTGCTCCGGTTTAGCCAGTGGTCGAATGTGCTGCACCGCTCCTGTGAAGCGGATTGCGCCAACGTGGTGCTTGATGGCGTGATCGACGCTACTCGCCAACATCGGTGCGCGAAGAGGCCATTCACTCGACCGGATGGCATATTCCATGGGGGTCTTCCGCCCCACCGCGGCGAAGGTGTACCGTGCGGCACTCTTCTCGCGGGGGGCGGATTCTGTCCCTCTGGACCGCCTTTGGCCCTTCCCTAGACCGTTTCCTGGAGCGCGTAATCCTGGGCGATCTTCGCGATGAACTGTCGGGATTGCTCCACATTCAGCGCCTGTGCCCGCAGATGCTCGTACATCACGCTGTACTTCTGCACATCGTTGGCCTTTTCCAGATAGAGGTCACTGGTGACGCCCTCGATGTAGACGACGCTCGAATCCGCGGCGTCCGGGAACTCCAGAATCGCGTACTGGCCGTTCAGGCCCGGGTGCGCGCCCATGTCGAACGGAATGACCTGCACGGTCACATGGGGCAGCTGCGACTGCTCGACCAGGTGCTCCAGCTGCTCGCGCATGACGGCCCGGCTGCCGACGACGCGACGCAGCGCCGACTCGTCGAGGACGGTCCACAACCGCAGCGGGTTGTCCGGGGCCACGATGCGCTCCTGGCGGCGGACACGGACCTGGACGCGCTTGTCGATGTCGGTCGGCGTGGTCTCCGGGAGCGCCCCGGTGATCAGCGTCTCCGCGTACGCCCGGGTCTGCAGCAGGCCGGGCACGACCTGCGGATCGTAGACGCGCAGGCTCGCCGCGTCCGTCTCCAGGCCGATGTAGACGCTGTACGGGATGTCGCCGAAGGAGTGCCACCAGCCCTGCTGGCGGGAGTCCTTGGCCATTTGCATGAGTGAGTCGACGATGCGGTGGTCCTCGACCTCGTAGACCCCGCACAGGTCACGGACGTCGCGCTGGCTGATGCTGCGCCGCCCGTTCTCGAGCCTGCTGATCTTCGACTGCGAGACCAGGAGCCGCTCGGCCACCTCTTCGGCGGTCATGCCTTTGAGCTCGCGGAGCCGGCGCAGCTCCTGGCCCAACCGGCGCCGCCTGACGGTGGGATTGACGTTGGACGCCACGGGACGTGCACCTCCGGCTGCGTGCCTCTGTGATTCTTTGCGTATCGTGCGAATCTGCTGCTCAGCAGATTGCCACCCTGGGCTTCATACCGCTGGGAAACGGCGGATATGCGCAGCGGACACGACAGTTGGGCATGTGGCCGGACATGCGGCCGCGCGGGGTGCCGGCCCGTGTCGTCGTCCCGACGTCCGGATCCGGCACCCCGCGCGGCTCAGCGGCTCCCGGACCGGTCTTTGGGGACTGCGGTGCGGCGCTGTTGCGGTGCGGGCTGTTCAGTTGATGCGGTGCTGCCGGTGTTCTCGCTCAGTGCGCCACGGCACGGGCCATCGACCCGTGATGCGGCTGCATCGGCACCCTGCCGGGCTCCGGTGCTCCCCTGCCCGGCGGGGCCGGGCTGCGGCGTGGCTGAGCGGCCACACCGTTCTGGACGTCCATCACGGCGTGCGCCACGAGGCCGCCCATGGGGTCGTGCCTGATCAGGTCCCGCAGCCGGGAGCGGGACGATCGTCCCTCGTTCCCCGGATACAGGTGCTTGCCGAGTCCGACCGCGTGGGCCAGTGCGGCGAGCGCCGCGGTCCGTGGGTCCGGCGGTACGCCGGTACGGATCGCGCTGTCCAGCCGGGACCTGATCTCCCGGCTGATGGCCGTGTCCGTCGCCTGGTAGCGAGTCGTCGGCAGCACTCCGCACATCTGGCCGGCCACGGCATGGACCATGCCGCACCTTTCCAGATGCGAGAGATACGTCTGGCGCAGCCCCAGTCGGGGCCCGCCGATCCAGTGCACCGCGCGTACCGGGGTGCCGCGCCTTCGCAGCAACTCCAGTGCGCAGTCCAAAGTCGGATCTCCGGTCGGCCGTGGTGCCACCACGGCGATACGATCCCCGTCTGGGGCTATCCGTCCGGCCAGCGCCAGCTCTACTAGCTGTGCTCCGGCCAGACCTAGGTCGAGCGACTGCGGCTGCGCTGTGGTACCCGTGGCCGGGTCCAGAGCGAGCAGCAGAAGCTCCTCCGGAATTGTTCTGCGGCTCCTGCCCATCCATGCCTCCCCGCGTGGATGAATGACAGGGTGACCCCTCTCACATTGGTCTGTCGAGGGTGCGTGGGTGCTTTGTACGGGAACCAGTAGGTATGTCGTTCTCGTCTACCACCTGGGTGAAGCCCCCACACAGGACACTGGTACATGGTTCGGACAGCAGCGGCGTAGCGCGTGGCGCGTAGCGAGGAGGCATCGGTGGCGGGGACCCCCGACAGGTCGAAGCAGCAGGAGTCGTCGGGAGGACCGACCCCGGAGGAACGGGACCCGAGGCTCGCGATGGCGAGGCAGTCGCCGGAGCGGGTCGATCAGGCGACGGCGGTGTTCTCCGTACGGGATGTTCCGGCGGCGGGGACGGAATCCGGTTCGGCGGACGATTCCGCGCCGGACGCGGACGCGGACGCGGACTCCGGCCCGGGCCCGGACGCCTCCGGCGCGTCGGATTCCGGGGCGGACCCGGAGCCCGAGGCGGGTTCCGGGGACGGTACGGAGCCGGGTTCCGGCGACGAGCCGGGCGACGCACGCCTGCGGGCCGCGGTGGCGGCCTGGGTGGCGGGTCCGCGGGACGGCTCCGCCGATGAGCCCGAGGCGGACGGGACGGGTGCCGCTGAGGCGGCGGAGGACGGCGGAGACGCGGACGCCCCCGAGGTGGACGGGGCGGACGGGCCGGAGGCGGCAGACGACGCCGCTGAGGCCGACGGTGTCGACTCCGGTGACGACGAGGCGGACGCCGCTGAGGACGCGGTCGACGCCGAGGCCACGGACGCGCCCGAGGAGTCCGACGAGGACACGGACGCCGAGCCGGCCGATGCCCCTGAGGCACCGGAACCTGAGGCACCGGAACCTGACGCACCGGAAGCCGATGCACCGGAAACCGAGGCGTCCGACGCCGACGCTGAGCCGGCCGACGAGGCCGAGCCGACCGACGAGGCGAAGGCCGACGCCGAGCCGTCCGACGACGCCGAGCCGTCCGAAGAGGCAGAGGCGCCCGACGACGCCGAGCCGGCCGACAAGTCGAAGCCGTCCGACGACGCCGAGCCCACCGACGCGGACGCCAAGCCCTCAGCCGTCGACCAGGCCACCGCCGTCTTCAAGGCCGTCAAGCCGCCCGTCGATCAGCCGACCCAGATGCTCAAGTCGCTCGGGTCCAAGCCCGCCGGTGCGGGCAAGGCCGAGTCCGATGCCGAGCGCACCAGCAAATTCGTACCGCTCAGGGGGTTCGACTCCGGGGCCCCGGCCAGGCCCGAGGCACAGCCCACGGCGGAGCCCGCCGCGCCGCCGGCGAAGCCCTACGTCGGCCCCGAGCGCACCACCCAGCAGCCGCTCCCGCCGCTGCCCCCGCTCGACCTCCTGGCCGAGCTCACGAACACGCCGCCGCCCGCGGAGACCCGGGTCCGCACGGCCGTGCGCAGGGTCAAGATCTGGACGCCGATCGTCCTGCTGCTCGCCGTCCTGTTTGCGGTCGTACAGACCGTACGGCCGCTGCCCGCGCCCACGCTGGCGCTGACCGCCAAGTCGACGTTCGCCTTCGACGGGGACAAGGTGTCGCTGCCGTGGCCCGCCGAGGGCCAGGGCTCGATGGACGTCAGCGGCATCGGCTCGATGGACCAGTTCGGCGAGCAGAAGCCCGTACCGATCGGGTCCGTGGCCAAGGCCATGACGGCGTACGTCGTGCTCAAGGACCACCCGCTGCAGCCGGGCAAGGACGGGCCGTCCATCGACGTGGACGCGAAGGCGGAGACGGAGGGCGGCTACGACTCCGAGGGCGAGTCGACGCTGAACACCGTCAAGGAGGGCGACAAGCTCAGCCAGAAGGACACCCTGTCGGCCATCATGATTCCGTCCGCGAACAACATCGCGCGGCTCCTGGCCCGTTGGGACGCCGGTTCCGAGGAGTCGTTCGTCAAGAAGATGAACGCCGCCGCCAAGGACCTCGGCATGACCGGCACGACGTACACGGACCCGTCCGGGCTGAGGGAGACGACCGTCTCCACCGCTCGGGACCAGGTCAAGCTCGGCAACGAGCTGGTGAAGATCCAGGCCCTGATGGACATCACCAAGCTGCCGACGTGGAAGGACCCGTCGGGCAAGACGTGGCAGAACTACAACCGCCTCGTCCCGTACAACAACGCGGTCGGCGTGAAGACCGGTTCGACGACCAAGGCCGGCGGCAACCTGCTCTTCGCCGCGACGAAGGACGCCGGCGGCGAGACCGTGACGGTCGTCGGCGCGATCCTCGGCCAGCACCGGGCGCCGATCATCGACACCGTCAACGCGGTCAGCAAGACGGCGATGCTCGCGGCGCAGGACGCGGTGAAGGCGTCGACGATCCTGAAGAAGGGCGACGTCGTCGGGTACGTGGACGACGGGCTCGGCGGGCAGACCCCGGTCGTGGTGACGAAGAACGTCTCGGCGGTCGGCTGGGCGGGCCTGACCGTGAAGCTGGAGCTGGCGGACGGCGCCAAGGGTGCCGTGATCCCGCACAGCGCGAAGGCCGGTACGAAGGTCGGCGAGCTGAAGGTCGGCGACGGTTCGGGTGGCGCGGTCACCGTCCCGGTCGCCCTCCAGAAGGACCTGACCGAACCCGGCTTCGGCGAGAAGCTCACCCGCGTCGGCTGACGACTCGGTCGCTACGCGCACAAGCGCCCCCACGGCACACAGCCGTGGGGGCGCTTCTCCTTGCAGGCCTGCCCCTCAAGAGGGACCCGCTCACTTCTCCTTCGGCGGCACGCACTTGGGTGCCGTCTTGCCGGACGGCCCCCCGTACTGGGAGCTGATCCGGACGTCGCCCGGCTCCTTCACCGTCAGGCGCGTGAACTCGCCCTCCTCGCGCAGGCACCCGTCGTCCGCCCACAGCCACGGCGAGTACGCGATCCGCACGATGACCGAGCCGGCCTTCGGCATCCGTACGACGAGGTTGGCGCCGTCGGAGCGGACCACCGAGCCGGGGGAGTCCACCAGCGGAACCGCGTTCTTCACGCGGTAGATGTGCCAGTTGGCGTCCTGCCACACCGACTCGAGGTAGTCCGGCTCGCTGGACACCAGCTTGTGCTCCAGCTCCGCGGGGCCGTCCGGCTCGCCGTTGTAGACGACGACGAAGCCGACCGCCCACTCGGAGAGCCAGGCGTGGTACGACGCGGAGGAGAAGGCGCCCTCGGGTACGTCGGTGCCGCCGTGCCCCTCGTAGAAGAGCCGTCCGCGCTCGACGTCGGCCTGCCGGTTCCAGCCGCGCGCCATGTTGATGTAGGGCGCGAGGACGGCCGCCTCGCGGTGGTCGCGGGCGGGGACGACCTCGACGCGGGTGCGTTCGGCGCCGAGTTTCTTCAGCGTGGAGACGACGCCGTCCGTCTTGACGGCCCACTCGGGGATCTCGGTGTTGGCGACGACGTCGGCGATGGTCTTGCCGGACAGCCAGCCCAGGGAGAGCACGATGGCGGCGACGCACAGCACGCGCTGCCGGTGGGGCGGGAAGAACCGGCCGAGTCTGCCGTCGTAGCGGGGCGCGCGGTCCCGGTTCATCACGGCGGCGAGGAGCAGCGCGGGCGCCACGATCTCCGTGAGCCGCTCCACGTTCGTGCCGATCGGGGTGGCGATCAGATAGGTGAGCACCACGCCGAGCGCGTACACGGCGGTGCCGAGACGCGCCACGAACCAGGCCCGGGGCGCGCACAGCAGGACGACCGCGCACACGATGAGGGGCGGGAAGATCCGCCCGAACGGCATGGGCTGTTCCCCCTTGAACGGGAACAGCCAGGTCGTCACGCCCACGATGAGGACTGGCGGCAGGAGCAGCGACAGGGCCTTGCCCCACTGCCGGTTCAGGAGCCACGCGGCGCCGGCCACGACGAGGAAGAGGCCGGCGACGGGGCTCGCCATCGTGGACAGCGCGGCGCACACCGTCGCGATGACGACGCGCCGGCCGTTCATGTGCGCGAGGACGGCGCCGAGTCCGAAGGCCACGCCCAGCATGAACGTCGAGCGCCCCGACACGACCTGGCACCACAGCGAGAACCCGACCATGAGGGCCGGCCACAGGGGTCTTCGGATGCCGGTGCGCTCGACGATCGACGCGGCGAGCCAGGTCGACGAGACGCCGGACAGGAGCGTGACGGGGACGACGCCGAACAGTGCCATCAGGTAGGGCGAGATGAGGCTGTAGTTGGCGATGTGGAGGCCGCCGTACCAGAACAGGTTGTACGCGGAGCCGGGGTACATCTTGGCGAACTCGGCCCATGCCACCTGTGCCGCGAGGTCGCCGCCGCCGGTCGCGAGGAACGCCAGCCACAGGACGTGCAGCGGCAGTATGCAGGCGGTGACGAGCAGGGCCGTCCGGTGCCGGCCGTGCCAGGGCTCGGGGATGTCCGGGGACCGGCGCGCGCGTGCGGCAGGGGGTGGAGACAGTTCGGCAGAGGCCACTGCGGCGTTCCGTTCCGGTCGGACGGGCAATTGTGTTCGGATAGACGCTAGCCGTGGCCCGAGAGTTGGTTGACGCGCCCTTGATATTCACGGCAAATCTACGCAGGGCCGTCGGTCCGCGGCGCGGCTACGCGCAGATGTCGTCCGGCGCGTGCGCCTGCCCGGACGGGCCCGACAGCGGTCCGGCGATCCGGCTGCGGACGGTCTCCAGCTGCTTGAGGAGCGTGTCGAGCGTCGTCGTACGCGGGTCCTGGAAGTACGTCAGGACGGCCCGGTAGAACGCGTCGCGCAGCACGGGCGGCATCACGTCCGACGCGTCGAAGCACAGGGTGTCCGCGTCATCGGTCAGATGCGAGGCGACGGTCTTGCCGGTCGGGTCGTCCGGCTGGGGGTCGCTCGCGTCGGGGAAGAAGGGCCGCAGGTGCGGCTGCGTGGCCCGCGACCAGGTCTTGCGGCCGTACTCGCTGGTCAGGAGCGTGACGAGGTCCTGCGCCGCCTGGTTGCCGGTGAGTACGGCGGCCATGTCGCCCGACACCTCGTACGTGTCGTCGTACGCGGGCCGCCCGTGCAGGAACCGGGCGGCCGGCTCCACGCGCAGGGTGCGGTCGCCCATGGCGTCCGGGTAGAGGGAGCGGATGAAGGAGCCCTGGTGCTCGTGGGTGCAGCCCGGGAGTGAGCCGCCGAGGAGTCCGCGCTTGGTGGCCTTCGGGTCCTTCGGGTCGGGTGTGCCCTCGAACGACATGGTGAGGGAGTCCTCGACGGACCCCGGCGTCCGTGGGCCGAGGATCTCGGACCAGGTCGTGAAGGCCCGGCGCACGGCCGGGTCCTTGTACCAGTCGAGGCGGCCGGTGGCCCACTGCGTGTAGGTGCCGGGGCCCGCCTGGTGGAGGAGGATGTCCTCGATCCAGTCGGTGCCGGGCCAGCCGGAGGTCGCGTCCGCGGCCATGCCCACGCACCAGTGGGGCGCCTTCGCCCCGGTGCCGCGCTTGCTCCACACGATGCTCTTGAGGTTGACGCGCAGCGGCACCCAGTAGGTGCGGCGCCTGCCGTCCAGCGTGAGGGTGGGGAACCAGGGCGGGTAGCCGCGTTCGGCGGCCTGTGGGGACAGCGGCTCGAGTTTGCGGTCGGCCGCGTACTCGGTGAGCTCGCCGATGCTGTTGAGGATCGCGACATCGGGCGGGGCGCCGGCCTCCAACTGCGCTACGAGCGTCTCGCGCAGGGAGCGGGTGCCCTTGTAGACGTAGTGGTCGCCGCTGTGGTGCGACAGGCGGGCGAGGGCGGCCTCGAACGCCGCGCCCTCGTCGCCCGTCCACGGCCCGAGCACGACGACGGTCCGGTGCGCGTCGCCGCCCGTGCAGCCGCCGGTGAGCGCGGTGAGGGCGAGCAGGCAGGCGGCGAGCGCGAGCCGCAGCACCCTGTTCCGGCGCCTCATACGGCGGTCCCCGGGCGCCCCACGAGCAGATACTCGCGCCGGTGGGCGTGGAGGGTGGCGCCGATGACGACGGCGACGAGGAGGCCGGCGGGCGCCACCCAGGGGGCCACCGCGTCGAGGGCGGCGAGGCGGCGGTTGTCCAGGACGTCGTCCATCGAGTCGGCGAGCGTGACGATGGCGCGGCGGTGGTGCGGGTCGAGCGGGTCGGTGCGGCGCTCCTCGAAGGCGACCTCCGTGGACGGCGAGGTCACCGCGTACAGGTGGCGGGCGATCGGCACGGTGTCCTCCTGGGCGGCGTACGCGTACAGCGCGCTGAGGGCGATCGCGGGCACGGCGAGCAGCGGCAGCGCGGCGGCGAGCAGCGGCGGGCTGGCCAGGATGCGGAAACGGATCCGCAGGAAGCGCAGGGTGCGCCACAGGCCGGCGGTCAGCAGCACGAACGCGACGGCCGACACGGCGGCGGCGGTGACGGCGGCGGGGCCGAGCGTGGCGCGCGCCTCCAGTCGCTGGCGCAGGGCGCGTTCGAGATCCGAGATGCGGTCGACGACGGCCGTCGCCTCGCTGCCGGTGACGGGTGCGCAGCGGGGGTAGGGGGCGTAGCGGCCGGTGGCGGGTTCGTAGGGATGGAGGCGGTCGGGCGAGCAGAGCATGCTCTGGGCGTAGGAGAGTCCGGCCCTGTACAGGGACCCGTCGGAGACGTTCGTCTGGGCCCAGGCGATCCAGCGCTCGTAGCCGTCGACGAGGCCGGAGACGACGTCGAGTTCCTGGCGCTCGGCCGCGGTCAGGGCGCCGCTGCGCGCGACCTGGCTGAGGTCCTGGGCGGCGCCGGTGATCCGGGAGCCGTAGCGGGGGCTGAGTCCGCTCAGTGCGACGGCGTCCCCGGCGCCGAGGCTCACCTCGGCCTCCCGCTGGGCGATCCGCAGCGAGATCCGCGCGTCGGCCAGGTCTCTGAGCGCGGGCGCGATGTGCGTGCGGATCGCGGCGGAGTCGTCGCGCAGGGACGTGGCGGTGAAGCCGAGTCCGCAGAAGGCGACGGCGGCGAGGAGGGGGAGGGCGACGAGGCGGTCGTGAAGGTAGGCGCGGTTTCGGGGCGGGGCCGCCGCGGGCTTCGTGGCCCGTGCCGGCGGGGCCCACACGTACCGCCACAGCACGCGTACGCCCTTGAGCGCGGCGCTCACGAGACGCCCGGCCCACTCACCCGCCCGCCTCGGCGTGGGGATCACCGGTCCGCCGCCGGTCGCCGCCCGGTGAGCCGCAGGCGGGCCGGCCAGGTCCCCTCGCGGCGGTGCGTCAGTGCGAGCGGTCTGACCAAGTAGGCGCGGTCCAGGAGGCGTTCGGCGACGGCCTCGCCGTGCGGGCTGTCGGAGCGGGCGGCCTGCCGGGCGAGCGCCCGGTAGAACTGCGAGAGCTGACGCCTCAACTCGCCTTCCGTAGCCGGGAACTCGAGCCGCCCGCCCGAGTCCCGCGCGTCTTTGTCACGCCGGTCCGCCGCTTCCGAGAGCCGCGCGAGCGCCTCCTTGTCCACCGTCCCGTCCGCCACGAGGCGCTGCGCGGCCTCCCACACCTCGGCCTTCATCCGTACGCGGGCCTGCTCGTCGGTGAGCCCGTGCTCGCTGAAGAGCCGGGCGAGCCGGGTGAGCGCGGTGCGCAGGCCGTCGGCCGTCGTCGCGTACTCGACGGCGATGCGCACGGTCGCGGTCCGGGCCACCGTGCGGTGCCGGGAGTGCTGCGGCACGGCGTCGAGCGCGGCGATGGCGTACGTCTCGGGGGAGGTGCCGCCGAGCGCGAGGCGGGCCCGCGCCGCGCCGAACGCCGCGCTGCCGAGCGAGGGGTTGCGCAGCCGTACGGCCTCGTAGAAGGTCAGCGCCTCGTGCCAGTGGCCGAGCCGCTCGGCGCAGTGGCCGAGGGCGAGCTTGGGCGCGTACTCGCCGGGGATCGCGCCGTAGACCTGGTCGAAGTAGTCGCGTGCGGACGCCACGTCGCCGTCGGCGAGGTCGAGGAGGCCGCGGTGCCAGTCGATGCGCCAGTCGTGCCTCGACAGTTCGCGCCCGATGCCGTCGACGGCGCCGCGCAGCTCCTCGGCGGCGGCCTCCAGGTCCGGCCGTTCGCCCTCCGCGCGTTCGGCGCGTACGGCGACGCGCAGCCGGAGCCTGCACCGCAGGAGCCGCACCTCGGGGGAGTCCCGCCAGTCCCCGGTGTGCTGGAGGAGCGCGGCGGGGTCGGCGTCGGCGAGCCGGCTGAGGCCGTCGTGGTGGGCGTCGTGCGGGTCGGGGCGCGGGACGGGCAGCCGGGCCGCGACATCGGCGGCGGACGGCGGCTCGTGCAGCGGGGCGGGCGGGGTGCCTCCGGCGGGGGTGGCCCAGCGCGGCAGGACCGGCGCGACACCGAGCGCTCCGTCCAGGGCGTACGGCGACTGCATGAACAGCGGCGACGGCTCGAACGTCTCCCGTCCGGTCCGCAGCGACCTCAGCTCACGGAACACGCCCCGCAGTTGATCCGCCATCTCGTCCGCGTCCGCGTACCGGTCGGCGGGTTCGGGCCGTGTGGCGCGGCGCAGGGCGCGGGCCAGCGAGACGAGGCCGAGGCCCTCGGGCGCCGGGGTGGTGGTCAGCGCGGCGGCCTGCGCCGTCACCGGGTCGCCGTCGTGCATCCGGTCCAGGGCGCCGAGTTCGGCCAGCGAGTGGGGTCCGATGCCGAGTCCGCTCAGCGTGCGCAGCGTCTCTCCCAGGCTGTACAGGTCGTCGCGCGGCGTCGACGCGCCGGCCAGGGCGGGCGGGGCGAGGGGCACGTTCGGCGCATGGAAGCCCTCGGTGGTCAGGCCGGGCGCGCCCTCCTCGCGGATGGAGCCCACGTCGATGACCTTGGTGGTGGCGCCGTCGTGCATCACGTTCTGCGGCTTCAGGTCGCCGTACACCTTGCGGGGTGCGGGCCGCGCGTGCAGATGGTCGAGCGCGGACAGGACGCGCAGCCCGTACGCGAGCACGAACTCGTGGAAGCGGGCGCCGCCGAACCGGTCCGGGTCGTGATGGGCGAGCGCCCGGATCTCGTCGAGGTTGAGCCCGTCGACGTACGGCAGGACGAGGAACGGGCCGACGCGGGCGTGGCGGCCGTAGTTGAAGACGGGGATGATCCCGTCGTGGTGGAGGTCGGCGAACGCCTGCCGTTCGTCCTCCAGCGAGCCGAGCCGTGGGGCGAGTTGTTCCGGCCGCAGGGTCTTCACGGCGACCTCGCGGTCGTCGACCTTCTTGTCGAGCGCGAGATATACGTCGCCCATGCCGCCGCGCCCGAGACGCCGTACGACCTGATACTGGCCGGCCAGTAACTCGCCCTGTTCCAGGGCGGATTCGCCGGGACCCTCGGCCCGGCCCCGGTCGTCGCGCGGTCTGACCTCGGGGAGCGCCGTCGGATCGGGCCCCTCGTCGGGCAGCGTGACCCGGGCGTCCCGCGGCCCGTCGGGAGGCGGCATCACGAACAGGGGACCGGAGGACGCCGTCATCGGCGGCCCCTGAATTCTCCGGTTGCTCCCGCGTCCCCCTGCATGCTGCCTCAGGATAGGGGCGCGGCGTCCGGATGGCGCCCGTGCGTAGGCCTCCGGCCTGATCGTGGAATGGAGGCTCCGGCCAGTGACGACGAGTACCGGCACCAGACCGTACGCCGCCCTGAACCCGGCCCTGATCCGCTCCAGTCTCGCGGTGGTGGAACGCCGGGCCGACGCGCTGACCAAGTACTTCTACGCCCATCTGTTCAAGCACAACCCCGGTGTACGGGCCATGTTCCCCGAGCGGATGGAGGAACAGCGCGACCGCCTCTTCGCCGCCCTGACCACGGCGATCCTGAACCTCGAGGACACCGACGCGCTCGTCGGCCACCTGCGCACGCTCGGCTTCGACCACCGCAAGTTCGGCACCCGCACCGAGCACTACCCGGCCGTCGGGGACAGCCTCATAGCGACCCTCAGGTTCTTCTCGGGCAGCGCCTGGACGCCGAAGACGGAGGCCGCCTGGCGCGCGGCCTACGCACTGATCTCCAAAATCATGATGGCCGGAGCGGCGTCCGCGCCGCAGTCGGAACCCGCCTGGTGGGACGCGGAGGTGCTCCGCCACGAGCGCCGCGCCGAGGACATCGCCGTCCTCACAGTCGGCCCCGACCGGCCGTACCCCTTCATGCCCGGCCAGTACGCGACGCTGACGGCCCCCGAGGCACCGCAGGTCTGGCGCCCGTACTCGATCGCGAACGCCCCGCGCGCCGACGGCACCCTCGACTTCCACATACGCCGCGTCGACGGGGGCCTCCTGAGCAGCGCCCTGGTCGACGAGGTCGCCCCGGGCGGGTCGGTCCGCCTCGGCCCGCCCCTGGGCACGACGACGCTCCCGGAAGCGCCGGAGGGGGAGCTGCTCTTCGTCGCCGGGGGGACGGGCTGGGCGCAGATCAAGGCGCTGGTCGAGGAGTTCGCCGTCCGCCGCGGCTCCGCGACCGCCACGCTGCTCATCGGCGCCCGCACGGAAGACGACGTGTACGACCTCGGTGTCCTGGAACTCCTCGCCGGCGCGCACCCGTGGCTGCGGCTGGTGGGCGCGCTGCCCCGGCGCGACCGGCCCGACGCGGACGCGACGCTCCTGCGGGAACTGACGCGGTACGCCACCGCCCAGAGCCTGCGGCACGCGCCCGCCGAGTGGCCTCACGTCTACGTCAGCGGCCCCTCGGCCATGGTCGACACGGTGGAGACCCAACTGGCCATGCTGCACCGCGTACCGTCCGACCGCGTCCACCACGACCCGCTGGTCCGCCACGGCACGGGGGAGCGCCCGGAGACGGCGGCGGAGTGGTTCCTGATGAAGCGTGAGGTTCCTTGGATCAGGCCTCGTCCGTGACGGCCTGGTCCGTGGCGGCGGCCTCGTCCGTGACCGGACCGGCGGTCAGAGGCAGTGGACGGGGATGCGCTGGACGAGGTTGTTGGCGAAGCCGCCGCGGTTCCAGGGCTGCGTGAGCGGCTGGGTGCGGCCGGTGGCGTCGGTGGCGCGGGCGCCGAGGACATGGGTGCCGGGCACGGCGGTCCACGGGGCCTGCCAGCGCAGCCAGGCCGCCGCCTGCCGGGGAGACGGGTCCCCGTCCAGCGCGGCCTCGCTCCACGTGGCGCCGTCGTCCGTGGTCACGTCGACCCTGGTCACGGGGCCGTGCCCGGACCAGGCGCGGCCTTCGAGGAGTACGGGCCCGGGGCGCACGACGCGGGCCCGCGACATGAAGTCGGGGAACCCGGGCGGGATCATCAGGGCACGCGGCAGGATCTTGGTGACGGGCTCGCCGGGATCGTCGGCGTCCCACCGGAAGCGGTACGCGACCGCCTGCTGGAACCCGTCGAACGGGGCGTCGACCAGCGTGATCCCGCGCAGCCACTTCACGTGCGCCATGCCGTACCAGCCGGGGACGACGAGCCGCAGCGGGTAGCCGTGCTGCGGCGGCAGGGGCGCGCCGTTCATGTCGTACGCGACGAGTACGTCACCGCGGGCCACCGCGACGGGCAGGCTCCGCCGGTAGTCCTGCTCGACACCGCGCTCGACACCGTGGTCGGCGCCGGTGAAGACGGCTTCGACGGCGCCTTCGTCCACCCCGGCCTCGTCGAGGAGGACGCGCAGCGGCACGCCGGTCCAGTCCGCCGTGCCGACCGCCTCGACCAGCCAGGGCTGGCTGATCGGCCGGGGCGTGAGCAGGGCGCGGCCGTTGCCCGCGCACTCCAGCGTGACGCGGCGCGTGACGGCGGGCAGCGACCGCAGGGCCGCAAGGCCGAGGGTCAGCGGCGTCCTGACCAGGCCGTCGACCGTGAGCTGCCAGTCGTCGGCGCTTGCGGCCGGGATGTCGTAATGGACGAGGACGTAGTGCAGACCCGGCGGGGTGACGTCGTAGCGGAGGGCTTCCAGGGGGAGGCCGTGATTACGCGCGGCGAGCGCGAGTTCATCGGGGGTGATGCCTTCGCCCAGGGCGGCGATCCGGCCGGGACGGCTGACGCCGCCGAGACCGTCCGGCCCGTCCATGACGTGCTCCGGTCCGTCCATGACTCAGTCCGATCCATCCATGTCTTCATGGTGCTCCGCGATTGCGGGGCCTGCCGGGCGGGCGGATCCTGGAAGTGTCAGCCGGCGCTCGATGAGGTGTGTCGGTGGCTGAAGGGGGCCCGCACGCCGGCGCACAAACCGCTCACCGACGCCGCCGGGAGGCGGAAGGACGGGACGGGGGGACAGCGGTCCGGGTAGCGATGCGTCCCGTCGAGGAGTGCCATGAACGACACCGACACGGATATCGGTACGGGCACTGGCGCCACCGCCCCGGACCCCACCGCCACGGACGTCGTCGGTCTGATGCGAACTGAGCTGCGTGGCCCGGTGATTGCGCGGGGCGACCCCGAGTACGACGAAGCGCGCAAGATCTACAACGCGATGATCGACCGGCGGCCGGCCGCGATGGTGCGCTGCTCGGACGCGGCGGACGTCATGGCGGCGGTCGACTTCGTCCGCGACCACGGACTGGAACTCGCCGTACGCGGCGGCGGCCACAGCGGCGGCGGCCTGTGCCTCGTCGACGACGCGATCACGATCGACCTGTCACCGATGCGCTGGGTGCGCGTCGACCCCGCGCACAAGACGGCGTGGGTGGGCGGCGGCAGCCAACTCGGCGACCTGGACCACGCGGCGCACGCGTTCGGCCTGGCGATACCCGCCGGAATCATGTCGACGACCGGCATCGCGGGCCTGACCCTCGGAGGCGGTCACGGCCACCTGACGCGCAGGTACGGCCTGACGATCGACAGCCTCCTGAGCGTGGACATGGTCCTCGCGGACGGCAGCTTCGTCACGGCGAGCGAGACCGAACACTCCGATCTTTTCTGGGCGTTGAGGGGCGGCGGCGGAAACTTCGGCATCGTCACCGCGTTCAAGTTCGGGCTGCATCCGGTGCACACGGTGGGCGTCGCGCTGACGCTGTGGCCGGTCGAGAAGACCCGTGAAGTCCTGGCGTGGTACCGGGAGTTCCTGCCCCAGGCCCCCGAGGACCTGAACGGCTTCTTCGCCGCGCTGACCGTGCCGCCGGGACCGCCGTTCCCCGAGGAGATCCACGGCCGGAAGATGTGCGGGGTCGTGTGGTGCTGGACGGGAGACCTGGCCCGTACGGACGAGGCGATCGCGGCGGCTGGGCAAGTGGGCCCGCCCGCCTTCCAGTTCACGGCACCGATGCCGTACCCGGCACTCCAGACGATGTTCGACGAGCTGCTCCCCAAGGGCCTGCAGTGGTACTGGCGCGGCGACTTCTTCGACCGCATCACGGACGAGGCGATCGACGTACACGCCAGGTTCGCCGAGAACCTCCCCACACCGCTGTCGACGATGCACCTCTACCCGGTGAACGCGGCCGCGTCCCGGGTCTCCGAGGACGCGACGGCCTGGGGCTATCGGGAAGCGGTCTGGTCGGGCGTCATCGCGGGCATCGACCCGGACCCGGCGAACGCGGAGACGGTCAAGCAGTGGGCGAGAGCGTACTGGCACGACCTGCACCCGTATTCGATGGGCGGTTCGTACGTGAACTTCATCGGCGAGGACGAGCACCAGGACCGCGTCCGGGCGACGTACCGCCACAACTACGACCGCCTGGCGGAGGTCAAGCACAAGTACGACCCGAAGAACCTGTTCCACGCGAACCAGAACATCGAACCGGCGGCGGGGGCGGGGGCGGGGGAGGCGGCATAGGTAGGCGGGGGTGGCGGGCTCGGTGACCGGACGGGTGATCCGAACCTGCGACGCACCCGCCTCAAGGGGTTCGGTCCGAGCGTCTGTGCCGGTGCCGGTGCCGGTGCCTGTGCTATTGCCCCTGTGCCCCTGTGTCTGTGCCTGTGCCTGTGCCTGTGCCAGTACATGCCGGTGCCGGTGCCGGTGCCGGTGCCGGTGTCTGTGCCTGCGCCTGTCCATGTGAGACGCGACGCATGGGGCACCTACCTTTTGGATGTCGGGCGACATCTATCGTACGGTAGCTATTTAGATCACCCACATCATCTATTTGGGCCTCCGCTCCCCTCACCCGAGGGCGCGCCCCCTTCACGGGAGACCTTTCATGGCCACTCGCCTCGGCCCGGCTGCCGAAGCCGACCTGACCACCGGCACCGCCTCCTCCTCGACCGCGCCACCGGTCCGGCTCTGGCTCCAGCCGGCCGTGATCGCCCTGGTCGTCGTGGCGGCCTTCGTCGGCTGCTATGTCGGTCTGCAGCGCAACCCCCAGCCGCACCGGGTACCGGTGGCTGTCGCCGGGCAGGAGCTTTCGGGCGAGATACGCCAGGTCCTTGGTGACAGCGTCGATGTGCATCCTGTCGCCGACGCCGCCACGGGGCGCGCCGAGCTGGAGCGCCGCGATGTCGTGGCCGCGCTCAGCGGCGGCGCGGCCTCCGACCGGCTGCGCCTGGAGGTCGGAGGGGCCAACGGGCAGTCGACGACGACGGCCGTCAAGAGCCTGATCGGCGCCTATGCCCATGGGTCGAGCCGGCGCCTGACCACGGTGGACGTCGTCCCGTTCGCCCGTTTCGACTCCCGTGGACTGGCCGGGTTCTACATGGCGTTCGGCGTCACCCTGGCCGGCTTCGTCCTCGCCCAGAACGCCCTCGGGCTCGCGAACCGTCTGCGCCTGCGCCACCGGTTCTGGCTGCTGTCCGGCGCCTCTGTGGCCATCGGCATCGTCGCCACCGTCATCGCCGGCCCCGTCCTCGGGGCGGTGCCCGCGCCGGTGGTGCCGCTGGCCTTCGGCTTGACCCTGCTGGCCGCGGCAGCCGCGTTCACCACCAAGCTGCTGGGCACCTACCTCGGCCCGGTCGGCGTGCCGGTCGCCACCCTTTTGCTGCTCACGGTCGGCAACTCCACCAGCGGAGCCACCATCGGCCCGGACCTCCTGCCCAGCGCCGCTCGCGCCGTCTCCGCCCTGCTGCCGCCGGGCGCGGCCGTCCGCGCCGTGACCGACCTGAGCTACTTCCACGGCGCGCAGGCGGTGCAGCCACTGGCCACCCTCGCGCTGTGGGCGGTGATCGCCGCGGTCCTGGTGAGCCTGCGTCCCCACTTGAGGCGGCGGCGCACTCGGGTGACCATCTGACCCGCGGTCAGGCTGAAGGCCGTGTCACGGACGTGCCACTACCGGCCCGCGGGGTCCACGCTCTGCGCAGAGAGCCCCGGCGGATCTGTGATGTCAGGGCCGACATGCCCCGCCCATCTGATCCGGCGCGCTCAGGTAATGCTTTCCGAGTGCCCGTCGGGGAAGGTGCACGTGGGGCCGCGGTAGGGGCCGCCCTGGTTGACCGTGCCGCCCTGGGCCGTGCACTGTTCGGCCGAGATGGCCGGATACGTCGCTGCCTGAACGGTGGCGGCGCCGACGGCGCTCACGCCGGCGAGGGTTGCTGTGGCGAGGGCGAGGCCTGGCAGTCGTCGTAAGCGCATGGCTTTCTCCTCTCGAGTGCCCCTGGTTTCGGCGCTCCGGGATGAGCGGGCTCATGTCAGGGACGCCCTATTACTCAGAATGGGTGAAGGTGAGCAGACCTGCGAGTCGTTGTCGATTTCGCCGGGTTCCGGGGCCCAAGGGGCGCGGGCTCCGAGGCTCACGTGCCGGGAGGGCGGAAGGTGACTTGCCGACGGGCGGCCTCGTCGATCTCGTCGAGGGTGAGGAGAGGGGTGGCCCGGGTGTGAAGGGCCCCGCTGGCCTTGACGGTGAGGCTGACGGCGGCCATGGAGACCGGGTCGGGGAAGTCGACGATAAGCATGATGTCGTCCTCGCCGAAGGTGAAGTACATGGCCTCGACCTGCCCGCCGAGGTTGGTGACGACATGGTCGACGGCGGCGCGCCGGCTGCTCGCGCCTTCCTTGAGCAGCCCCTTGGTGCCCTCGGGTGTGTAGGTGGCCTGGATGAGGAACTTCGGCATAGGGATGCTTCCTGCCCATCGTTTGTCCGGTGTGGAATGGCCTTCCCTCTGTCACATCGGCCGCCACGCGCGGAACGGCTGGGTTCACTCGTTAGAACCTGAACTTTCCCGCTGACCGCGGCATCATGAATTGCCCTGCGACACCCGCTCCAGGAGCGAGGCTGGGCGATCACGTGCGTGACCAGTGGGTTCCCTACCGTGGGTGGAGCGGGTCGAAGCCACCCCTGCCCCCGGGTCCCCGTGAGTCCCCGTCCGTTCTGGCACGAGAACGGCACGGTCTGGGGACCGTGCCTTGACCGCTTGATAGTGGGCTGGGCGAGTTGATAGTGGGCTGGGCAAACGGCCGACCACCTGACGACCGATCTGGTCGCCGATGCCCTCACCACCGCCCGCCGGCAGCGTCGCCCCCGCCGGTCCGGTGATCTTCCACTCGGATCGAGGATGTCAGTACACCAGCCGCCAATTCGCCGCACTCGCCGACGAGTTGGGAGCACGGCTCTCGGTCGGCAGCACCGGTCGGTGCTGGGACGACGCACTCGCCGAGTCGTTCTTCGCCACCCTCGAACGGGAGCTGCTTCACACTGCTGCCCGGCCCAGCCGGGCCGCCGCCCGCGCCGCGGTCCTCGATTTCATCGAGGGCCGGGACAACCCCACTTGTCTGCCCATACTCCATGCGGGTGGTGTGGGCCCTGGGGCGTCACCGTCGAAGAGGTGCGGCGTCAGGGGGGACGTCATGGCTCGGGCCTGGCCGTCGGCCGCTGACCTGCGGAATTGAGCAGACTTCTACTCAAGATGCTGGAGAGGGTATGTGCTACTAACGTAATTCCTGTGAGAGTCGCAACCGGGGTACGCCCGGGCGGCAAGACTCCGGAACGACCGGAATCAATGAGCGGCGAGACGTGCTCCCGCTCGGAGCTTTGACCTCTGCGAACCGCACCGTATGTGTTGCATGCGCTGTGGCCACCCGCCTTCGATCTTCGGCGGCGGAAGGAAAGGTAGAGACTCATGCGAGCACCTCATATCAAGCATTCCCTCGCTGTAGCCGCCGCCGGTGCGATGCTGGCTGGTGGCGCCGCTGTTGGTGCCGCAGGGACGGCCGCGGCGGCCCCTGCCCACGCGACCTCCGCGGCCAGCCACTCCTACGACCGGTGCGGCTGGTGGGATGACTGCGGCGGGTACGGCTACGGCTACGACAACGGGTACGGCTATGGCTACGACTACGGCTACGACAGCGGGTACGGCTACGACAACGGCTACGGCGGCGTAACCATTGTCGTGGTGGGCGGCTACGGCGGCTACGGCGGCTACGGCGTCTTCTGAGCCAACTCGGGGAGAGGTGAACCAGTGCCGCATCAGGCAGCGTTCGCCGCCACTGGCTGACGCCCGCTCAACTCCCGCACCCCGCCGTGATTTCCTTTTCGCGGCTCCGGATGTTCCGCATCGCCCCTGCTCCCGCAGTTCGGTGACGCTCCGGTCCAGTGCCCGGTGCTGGGCATGGGCGGCGTTCACGCCCGGCATCGCCACGGTCGGGATGCCCTGCGCTGCACTGGCGGACACACGAAAGGCCCAGGTCTGCGGATCATGTATCCGTGACCTGGGCCTTGGCGCCCGACGACGCTGGTCGGAAGTGTGCCCCCGGCAGGATTCGAACCTGCGACACCCGCTTTAGGAGTTCGCTCCGAGCCTGCTCCTGCTGCTATCGGTGACTGGCACGACGTCCGGACAGGGATGCTGATTTACGCCGCCGTCCGGTGCCGTTGATGTCAGGCGTGGATGTCAGAGGCGTCGTCGACAGGGCAGGAGACGTGTCAGACCTGCGGTGAATGATCCCGGGTATGGGATACGAACTGCACATGACGCGCGCCTCGGACTGGTTGGACAGCGAGGAACGCCCCATACTGTCCGCGAAGCTGATCGGCGACGAGGGGGAGCAGTACCCGGGATCTGTCCGCCGCGGCAACGAAGAGCCCTGAGCTTGGGAATCACCGGGCCGTCACGGAGGGGGTTGACGCTGACCAGCGCAAACGGCCTCTGGTGATTAATCGCGAGGCGTCGCGCTTGACTGCTCTTGACCGCTGGGATCCGCTCTTTCTGGCACGGATGTGGCACGGGCTTCCATCCGCTCTGACGGGTCGCGTCACCGACCCCGCACCCGACAGCAATGTCAACCGAACGGCCCAACATGACGTGTCACCCACATGGATGAACAATTGGCTGAGTAGTGTCCCAACCGAGGCAATCTGTGAAAGGCGAACCAAATGCGCATTCGACGAATCCTCGCCACAGTCTTCGCCACGGCAGCCCTCGCCGGACTCGGCCTCACAGGCGCCGCCACCGCCACCGCCACCGCCGGCAGCGTCACCCCGGCCAGCGTCACCCCGGGTGAGTGCACGGACGGCGGCGGAACGATCGATCGGTCGACGCCCATGCTCCCGACCTGCAGAGGCGGTATGAACGACGGGCAGACGGTCGACTAAACCCCACTAGGGCCCGTTGTGAAAGTGGATCGGCGCCCCGCAGCCACGCGTTGCGGGGCGCTCCCTCGCGAGCGTTCCCCCTCGGCTGACGGCTCAACGTACCTGGGAGGCGTGACACGACTTCCGAAGGGTCGAGCACTTGAGGCTGGGCTACGCCTCACCCCTCAACAGGCCGAACTGGGGCATCCCTTGACTCGGACCACCGCCTTAGGAGCGAGGTTGGGCGATCACGGGCGTGGCCTGCGGATTCCCGGTCTTGGTGGAGTCCGGCCGAAGCCACCCCTGTGCACTCCGGTTCCCCGTGAGTCCCCGTCCGTTCTGGCACGAGAGTGGCGCGGTCCGGGGACCGCGCCTTGAGCCGCTCGAGACGAACAACGGGCGGGCGGTCCCTGACGTCTGTCCTGCTGGTCAGTCGGTCGACGGGGACTGCTGCCGGTCGGCTGGGGTCTCCGTGGTTGCTGCGTTTCGCTGATTCAGCGCAGTGGCAAGGCAGTTGCTGAGGACGCGGCGGCACACTGGAACGAGTGACGGGTCCGACAGCCCACGCTTGGGTAGAGCGACAGAGGGTTTGCCTGAGCGGTCCATCAGGACGAACTGGCGGTCGTACTCCACCAGCTCACTGAACATCGACCAGGCGTAAGTGTGCGTAATGCCTTCTGTCCTCACGGTCAGAGCTTCCTCAGTTATCACCTCCTCGTAATGCCGCTGAAGGCCAGGAGAACGGCTCCAGACCCTGCGTGCGCTGCGACGGAGGCCCCAGGGGGAGGAGAGGATGATTACCCGGTAGGTGTAGCCAACGAACATCGCCGCGCAGGCCAACGTGATGAGCGAGGTGTCCGGCAGATCACCGGGGATTGTCCGCGCGCCGAAGGCCACCGTTAGCGCGAGGCTTACGCCTGAGTTCACCAGCGCTCTCTTACGTGAGTGGCGCCGCGTGGGGGACCTGGCAGCCATTTCCGCGATGTCGTCGCTCTCCGGCACGTAGCTCAGCGTCAATGCTTGCATGCCCTCGCCTTAGTGATCCCGAAAGTGTGAGTTACGGATCATAGGGTGACGCTGGCCATTGAGTAGCCGCACGTGCCCCCTTCCTTGCCACAACCCTCCCTGGCTTCCATCCCGTCCGCCGTCGACCCACACGTCTGTGGAGCGGGCGTGGTTCATGGCGTCCAGGTGGAGCGCGCCACTGTACGAACGACCTGGACGCCATGGGCCGCGTCTGCTCGGCTCTGCCTGGGTCGATGGTGGACGGGATGGGAGCCCACCACGCTCGCCACGACGTGCCCGCGGCCGGGAACGGCGCCCCTCTGCTTGCCGTCGTGGCTCCGCACGTGGGGGGCGTTGCCGTCCAGGGCGTCCAGGAGTCGGATCGCGTAGACCTCGGCCATCCGCTCGGAGACCTCTTCGGGCGTGAGCCAGTCGACCGCTGTCGATTCGCTGGACGTGCGCTCGGTGCCCCCGGAGGGCTTGCAGCGGAACACCAGCGCCACAATGCCTCGGGTCGTGTTCTTGTAGATCCCGGTCAGCTCGTCCACCTCGACGTGGATGCCGGTTTCTTCCCAGACTTCGCGGCGTACGCCTGCCTCCGGGGTCTCGTCGAGCTCGAGTACACCGCCGGGGAGCTCCCAGGTGCCATTGTCCGCGCGGCGGATTGCCAGGAGTCGACCGTCGTCGCGCACCACCACTCCGGCTACGGACACGGAGTGCAGTGGCGTTGACTGGCCTGGCGAGGCCATGAGTCACATGGACCGGCTGCTCAGGAGGCGTCCCGGTCGTCAGTGACCGCCCCGTTGATGTCGACGTAGATGTCAAAGGCCACCTACCAAGATCGGTAGGTGGCCATTTGGCTGGTGCCCCCGGCAGGATTCGAACCTGCGACACCCGCTTTAGGAGAGCGGTGCTCTATCCCCTGAGCTACGAAGGCGGGGATCTGTCGGAAAGCGTGTCCGGAAGTCTGCCGAGGTGGGCGGACTGCCAGGCGCGCTTGGCGACAGGTCGCGGTGGCAGCCCGTGAGGGTGCAGCCACCGCGGTCAGTGTAGCGGGTGGCGCCTGATCCGAGGGCGGAGAGATGTGCGTACCGGCTCAGGCTGCGAGCACGTGGGTGATCTTGGCCCGGGCGACGGGGTTGCTCAGCCAGGCGCAGCCGAGGTGGATCAGCAGGGGGACTCTCTGCAGGTGACTCTCTTGTGGGGCGGCGGCGGACGACCTTGTGGGGCGGCGGAGGCCGACATGGATGGCCGGCCGGATCTGACTCAGGTGCTCGGTGCGGTCCCGGTCCCGCCGGGGCTCACGCCCACTGGCCGACGACGGTCCCGGTCCTGCCGGGGCTCACGCCCGCTCGCCGGCGACACCGGCACCGTTGTCACGGATTCACGGATTCACGGATTCACGGATTCACGGATTCAGGCATCCATCAGCGGCAGACCCGGCAGTACCTTCTCGATGGTGATGGGGAAGTCGCGCACACGCACGCCGGTGGCGTTGAACACCGCGTTCGCGATCGACGCACCGGCACCGCAGATGCCCAGCTCGCCCACGCCCTTCGCGCCCAGGGCGTTGGCCTTGTCGTCGTACCCGTCGAGGACGACCGCGTCGACGTCGGGGATGTCGGCGTGCACCGGCACCAGGTACTGCGCGAAGTCCCGGTTGACGAAGGCGCCGGATCGCGGGTCGACCACGGCCTCCTCTTCGAGGGCCGCGCCGGCTCCCCAGATCATGCCGCCGATCAGCTGCGAGCGAGCCGTCTTCGCGTTGAGCACGCGGCCCACCGAGAACACGCCGAGCATCCGCCGCAGACGGATCTCGGCGGTGTCCGCGTCGACCCCCACTTCAGCGAAATGGGCCCCGTAGGTGTTGATCGAGTAGTCCGTGTAGTTCGGATCATCGCCCATGAAGCGGGTACCGCCCTCCGCCTCGAACCCTTCCGGACGGTTGCGGGCGACGATCTCGCTCAGCGCCTCGGACGCCGCGCCGGCAACCACGTTGCCGTCCGAGAACACGGCGTCCGCCGGGTCCAGGCCATGCAGGGGCGAGCGCGTGTCGCCGCGCGCCGTGGCCAGGAGCTGCTCGCGCAGGGCCGTACACGCACCATGCACCGCATTGCTCGCGTTCGCGGCTCCCCACGAGCCGCCGGACCCCCAGCTGGTGGGAAACTCGGAACGCCCGAGCTCGATCCGCACCCGATCGGGCGGCAGCCCGAGCCCGTCGGCCGCGACCTGGGTCAGGACGGTGTACGTGCCCGTGCCGAGATCGGTCATGTCCGTCTGGACGACGGCGGTGCCGTCGGCCTCCAACCGCACTCGCACCGCTGTCGGCCCCTGGAAGTGCCCGCGGATGGCGGCTGACATGCCGTAGCCGACCAGCCACCGTCCGTCGCGCACACTCGCCGGGGTGGCGGGGCGGTGCTCCCAGCCGAACCGGCGCGCGCCTTCGCGCAGGCACTCGACCAGGTGCCGGTCGCTGTACGGCACGTCTCGCTCGGGATCGACGGTGGGCTCGTTGAGGATCCGCAGCTCGACCGGGTCCATCGCGAGCGCTTGGGCCAGCTCGTCCATCGCCGACTCGACCGCCAGCATGCCCGGCGCTTCGCCCGGCGCGCGTACGTCCGTCCCGGGCGGCAGATCGAGCGGCGCGAGCCGGTGGCTGGTCAACCGGTGGGGCGCGGCGTAGAGGCTGCGGGTCGTGGCGGCGGTCTGCTCGGCATACTCCACGTCGGGGTTGGTGTGCATGGTGACGTCATGGGCGATCGCGCTGAGCCGTCCGTCCGGCTCCGCGCCGAGTCGGACCCGCTGGCTCGTTGTGGAACGGTTGCCGACGAGCTGGAAGATCTGCTGCCTGGTCATCGCGACCTTGACCGGTCGGCGCAACTCGCGAGCGGCGAGCGCCGCCAGGATCGTCTCGGAATGGATGCCCAGCTTGGAGCCGAATCCCCCGCCGACGAAGGGGGTGACGATGTGGACCCGCTCCGGGTCGAGCTGAAGCGTGACGGCGACCGAGGCCCGCGCCGCGTCGACGATCTGGCAGCTGACGTAGACGACCAGGTCCTCGTCGCGCGGTTCCACCAGACACGCGTGCGGTTCCATCGGCATCGAGAGCTCGTACGGCGTGGTGTACAGCTGGTCGATCTTGACGGCCGCGCTGTCGAACCCGGCATCGAAATCGCCGACCGCGGTGTCGGTGGGGAGACCGGCGTTGACCACTTTCGGGATGTACACCTCGTCCTGCTCGGCAAAGTTGAAACGTCCGTGCCCGCCGGCGTATTCGACTTCGACCAGACCGGCCGCCGCCCGGGCCTGTTCGAGGGCCGTGGCGACGACGAAGGCCACCGGCTCACCGAAATAGTGGATGTCGGGGCCGGTCAGCACCGGCTGCGCGCGCCAGTATTCGAACGGAACGGACTCGTCACGGACACCCTGCGCGGGGGCATTGAGATGGGTCATCACCATCTTTACGCCCGGTGCGCGTTCGGCGTCCTCGGTGTCGATCCGGGTGATGCGGCCTTTGCCGATCGTCGCGCCGACGATGAACCCGTAGAGAGGCTGCCCGGCCCCCCACTGCTCGTAGGCGTATGTGGCCCGGCCGGCGACCTTCAGCGGGCCGTCGACACGGTTCAGCGCTTGCCCGATCATCTCGTCTCCTCAGCTCGCCCGAGCCGCTTGCGCCAGCGTGCGGCACAGCGTGCGCTTGGCCAGCTCGATCTTGAAGTCGTTGTGCCCCTGCCCCACGGCGTCGCGCATCGCGGCCTCGGCGGCGGCGCGATAGGTGGCCATCGTGGCCGGACGGCCGGTCAGCTCGGCCTCCGCCTCGATGGACCGCCAGGGCTCGTGCGCCACACCGCCGAAAGCCACCCGCGCCTCGCTGATCGCTCCCTGACCGGTCGAGACGACAGCTGCCACGGAGACCAGCGCGAACTCGTACGACGCCCGGTCGCGCACCTTGCGGTAGATCTGCCGGCCCGGCGGGGGCGGGGGAAGAAGCGCGCTCGTGATCATCTCGTCAGGGCGCAGCACGGTCTCGATGTGCGGCGTACGGCCCGGCAGCCGGTAGAAGTCCGCGAGGGCGACGCGGCGTACCGACCCGTCGGCGCCGAGCAGCTCGATCTCCGCCTCCAGCACGGTCATCGCGACGGCCATGTCCGAGGGGTGGGTGGCGATGCAGGAGTCGCTGGCACCGAGGACGGCGTGAATCCGGTTGAACCCGCCGATCGCCGAGCAACCGGAACCGGGATCCCGTTTGTTGCAGCCGGCGGCTGTGTCGTAGAAGTAGGGGCAGCGAGTGCGCTGCAGCAGATTTCCCCCGGTGGACGCCTTGTTGCGCAGCTGGCCCGAGGCTCCGGCCACCAGTGCCTGAGACAGCACCGGGTAGCGGGTACGCACTCGGGAGTCGGCGGCCACATCGGAATTGGCCGCCTGGGCCCCGATACGCAGTCCGCCGTCCGGGAGCTCCTCGATGTCCCGCAGCGGAAGCCGACTGATGTCGACCAGATGGCTGGGCTTCTCGATGTCGAGCTTCATCAGGTCGAGCAGATTGGTGCCGCCGCTGATGAACTTCGCGCCGGCTCTGGACACGGCCGCGACGGCGGCCTGTGCGTCCGTCGCCCGCTCGTACGTGAAGGATCTCATTCCGGGTCTCCCACAGCGACGCCACGGATGGCCGCGACGATGTTCGGATAGGCGGCGCACCGGCAGATGTTGCCGCTCATCCGCTCGCGGATCTCGTCATCGGTCCACGCGATCCGCGTCGAGGTCACGTCGGCGGTGGCGTGGCTGGGCCAGCCCGCCTCCACCTCGGCGATCATGCCGACGGCCGAACAGATCTGGCCGGGAGTGCAGTAGCCGCACTGGAAGCCGTCACGCTCGACGAAGGCACGTTGCATGGGGTGCAGGCCATCGGGATCGCCCAGGCCCTCGATCGTCACGATCTCGTCGTCCTCATGCATCACGGCCAGCGTCAGACAGGAGTTGACGCGCCGGCCGTTGATCAGCACCGTGCAGGCGCCGCACTGCCCGTGATCACATCCCTTCTTGGTCCCGCTCAGGCGCAGGTGCTCGCGCAGCGCGTCGAGCAGCGAGGTCCGTGGATCCACCTCAAGCCGTCGCACCTGATCGTTGACGTTCAACTCGATCGCCGAGAGCTGGGCCGTCTCGCCCTGGCTCCTCCCTGCGGCGCCCGTATCCGAATCACTCACCACAGCCCGCCTTCCTCACTGGGTGCGGGTGTCACCCTGGACATGCGTCGCCACTGTGGGGCGAACTCCTCCTCAAGATCTCGCAGAAACCCATGCACCGCGCGTCGGAAGGCGCTCGACCGCGCTCGCCTCACTCGACCGGGCGCTCCGCGCGGCAGCCCTGCGCGCATCCCGCGCCTCGGGGAAATCCTGAGGAAGCCCCTGTGACACGCGCCACCGGCGACGTAGCGTCCGTAACGCCTGTAGATCGGGAACGAAGGCCAGTAGATCGTGAACGAAGGCCTGTAGATCGTGTTCGGCCAGTTGGAAGGGGCCTTGTCCATGGAGCCGCAGTCAGCCGACCCCGTCGTCGACCTGCTCACCTCGCCCGGTGCCCCCTTCGCCGTCGTGCGGAGCGAGAGCGGCGGGCTCGAGTACGCCGACGGGCCGCGGACCCTGCGTGAGTTCGTCGAGACGACCTGGGCGTTCGGGGACGCGCCCTTTCTGATCGCCGCGAGTGGGCGGCTCAGCTACGGGGAGTTCTTCGCCGAGGCCTGCGCGCTCGCCCGTCGGTTCGTCGACGTGTACGGGCTGCGGCCCGGTGACCGTGCCGTGGTCGCCATGCGCAACCACCCCGAGTGGCAGATCGCCTTCTGGGCCGCCCAGTTGGCGGGCCTCGTCGCCGTTCCGCTCAATGCCTGGTGGACCGCCGGCGAGTTCACGTACGCCCTCGACGACTGTGAGCCGGGCGTGCTCCTCGTCGACGGCGAGCGGCTGGAGCGCGTCGCGCCGTGGCTGGCCCGGAAGGGCGGGCAGCGGCCTTGGACCCTTGTTTTCCACCATGACGGCGATCTTCCCGGGGACCTCCCCGGCGACCGCTTCGAGCGGTACGAGGACCTGCCCGCCGCCGATCCCTCGCTCGGGCCGCCCGACGTCGACATCCGGCCCGACGACGACGCCACCATCATCTACACCTCCGGGACCACCGGGCGGCCCAAGGGTGCCGTCGCCACGCACCGCGCGCATGTCGGGGCGATCGCCAACCCCCGTTATTTCGCGGCCGTTTCGGCCTTGCGGCGCGGGCAGATTCCCGGGCAGGGGCCCACGCCCGTCGCGCTGCTCACCTTCCCCTTCTTCCATGTCGCCGCGTTCACCGGCTTCTACGCGGCGATGGCGGCCGGCGGCACCCTCGTCCTGCTGCGCAAGTGGGACGCGGCCGAGGCGCTCCAGGCGATCGGTGAGCACGGGATCACCAACTACGGCGGTGTGCCGGCGACCGCGCTGCAACTGCTCGACGCCGCCGAGGCCGCGGGTGACGACATGCCGACGCTCGCCATGTTCAACACCGGAGGCGCCGCCGCTCCGCCCGACCTCGTGGCCCGGCTCACCGCCCGGTTCGGGGAGCGCGTGGAGCCCCGTAACGGATACGGGCTGACCGAGACGCTCGGCGGCGTCACCGCCAACTTCGGCGCGGAGTACCGGGCCCACCCGGAGAGCGTGGGCCGGCCCGCGCCCGCCGTGGAGGTGCGGATCGCCGGGCCCGGCGGCGAGGCTGTCGCCGACGGTGAGGTGGGGGAGCTGTGGCTGCGCGGGCAGTCGGTGATCCGCGGTTACTGGCGCGACGAGGCGGCGACGGCCGCGGCGTTCGCGCCGGGCGGCTGGTTCAGGACCGGGGACCTGGCGACGCTGCGGGACGGGCGGGTCAGCGTGGTCGACCGGATCAAGGACATGGTGATCCGGGGCGGCGAGAACGTGTACTGCGTGGAGGTGGAGGCCGTCCTGCACGACCATCCGGACGTCGTCGACGCGGCGGTGCTCGGCGTGCCGCACCCGGTGCTCGGCGAGGAGGTCGCCGCGGTCGTGCAGGTGCGGCCCGGGTCGGAGCTGGACGCCGACGCGGTCAGGGCGCACGTCGCCAAGTCGCTCGCCGCGTTCAAGGTGCCGGCGCACGTGCTCCTGCGGGACGCCCCGCTCCCGCGCAACGCGACCGGCAAGCTCCTGAAGCGGGAGCTGCGCGGACCGGTGGGGGAGGCCGTCCACCCGGCGCCGGGTACTGCCCCGGACACTCCTTAGGCAACGTCACTTCCGCGTGACCTGCACCCGGTAGTGCCCCTTCGGATCCGCCCCCGCGACCTTGATCTTCACCCCTGTCCTGGCGTCCTTGAAGGTCTCGCCCGGGGTGAACGCGGCGTCGGAGAGTTCCGCGTGGACGTTCGGGCTGCGGGTGCAGCCGCCGCTGTCCTTGGTGGCGTCCTCGACGGTGATCGGGCCGAGGCCGGTGTCGACGTCGGCGTCGACCCGGTAGATGAGGACGCCGGGCCGGCACACCGCCTCGTCGTTGCCCTCGTGCGTACGGACCTCGATCGCGAACCCCGTCTTCGCGGAGAGCGGTACGAAGACGAGCTTCGGGCCGCCCTTGAGGCCGAGCGGGGACAGGGTGTGCTCGCTCGTGCCGTGCGCCGACGCGCAGCTGACCTGGTCGTCACCGAGCCAGCCCAGCTTCCACTTGTGCCAGCCGAGGAGGTCGTTGCCGGCGCCCCAGTCCTCGCTCATGATGTCCCAGTGGCCGACGGCGCCGCCGCCGTCCTGCGTGTAGAGGTCGGGCAGGCCGAAGGTGTGGCCGTTCTCGTGGGGCAGTACGCGGTAGCCGGTCTCGGCGTACGAGCCCGAGCCGTCGTCCTGGCGGCTGTACACGAACGACGCGTTGGCGACGTGGACGCCGTCGGCGACCGGCGCCTCGTGGTTGCCGGCGAACGTCACGGACAGCACGGTGTCCAGGGCGGAGGGGCCCGCGTTCGGGGTGACCAGGATGTTGACCAGGTCGTAGTCGCGGAAGTCCACGTCCGGGTCGGCCTTGGCCACGATGTCGTCGACCAGGTCGTGGTAGCCGGGGTCGAAGGGGGCGCCCCGTTCTATCCCGTACTCGGCGAACGTCTTCGGCATGCGCAGCCAGTGCTTGATCGGCGCCTCCGGGCGGTAGTCGAGTTTCCCGTACGAGGCGGTGCGGAACCAGTCCTTGGTCTGCGGGAAGAACTCGCCGAGGCGGTCGAGCGCGGTGCCCTGGCCGGGGGCGTCGGAGAAGTCGACCATGAGGTTCAGGGCGTGGACGGTGCCCGTGGAGCGGGCGTAACCCGGCTGTGTGGGCACGCCTTCCGACATCTGTACGCCCAGTGCGCCCTGGATCATGCAGGGGTTCAGCGCGGCCGGCCGGGACAGGGACGCGGAGCCCGGGCCGGACGGGGACGGGGACTGTCCTATGAGGCGGCCCGTACTCGCAGACGTGGTGACGGCGAGGGCCACGGCGGTGAGCCCCGCGAGCCCCGCGCTGCGCCGGGCCCTGCGTATGCGCTGCCGCAATGAGATCGCCTCACCCTCGGTCCCCGGCAGTCCCGGGAGCGGGCTGCGTCCTTCGATCACCCTGTGACGGGGTGTGCCGGGCCGCTCGCTGAGTGCGCCGATCGTGGGTTTTTCGGCAATGTGGCCCAGGTCACACGAATGGAGGGAAATAACCGGGGAGGCCTTCCCCGTTTAGCCCTGTGTCCGCAAGAAACGGGGACTTACTCCCCGGAACGAGCGGGCCACGGAGAATGACCGCAACGTCCGCCGGAAGGAGCCAGACCGTGAGTGCCGCAGCCACCACCACCGCACCCGCGACGGGGAAGCGCGTGCCCAAGCCGCGCGCCGACGCCCTGCGCAACCGGGAGCGGATCGTCGCTGCCGCTCGCGAGATGGTCGTCGAGTTCGGGGCCGAGGTGCCGATCGACGAGATCGCCCGCCGCGCGGGCGTCGGAAACGCCACGGTCTACCGGCACTTCGCCGACCGCGCCGACCTGCTCCGGCACGTCGTCCTCTCCGTCATGGACAGCGTCACCGAACACGCCGAACGGGCGCTCGCCGTCGCGGACGCCGACCCGGACGACTCCTTCGGAGCGCTGCGCACGTTCGTGCACGCGGCCGCGGACGAGCGGATCGGCGCCCTGTGCCCGATGCTCACCGCCGGCTTCGACAAGGACCATCCCGATCTGCTGGCCGCCCGCGACCGGCTCGAGGCCGGCACCGAGGGCCTCATGGAGCGGGCCCGCGCGGCCGGGCAGCTGCGCACCGACATCGCCGTCGGAGATCTGATGGTCGCCCTCTCCCAGCTCACCAGGCCCCTGCCCGGCATCGCCTGCCTGGACATCGACGGCTTCGTCCACCGCCATCTGCAGCTGTTCCTCGACGGCCTGATGGCACCGGCCCGCTCGGAGCTTCCGGGCGCGCCCGCGACCCTGGAGGACCTCCGGCAGGCCTGATCCACCCACGACCCGCCGCCGCCGGCTCGCCGGCGGAGCCCACAGACATCTTCAGCAGCTTCCGTAACACCCGATATTTCAGGCTTATTCGAGACTTGGAGTGCCGTCGTGGCTACCCCTTTGCCAAAAATGGATCTGCCCAAGGCAGACCCCATGCGCTGGAAGGCACTCGTCTTCATCGCGCTCGCCCAGCTGATGGTCGTGCTCGACGCGACCATCGTGAACATCGCCCTGCCGTGGGCCCAGCAGGACCTCGGCATCTCCGACGGAAACAAGCAGTGGGTCATCACGGCCTACGCGCTCGCCTTCGGCGGACTCCTCCTGTTCGGCGGCCGCATCGCCGACATGTGGGGCCGTAAGCGGACCTTCGTCACCGGCCTGCTCGGCTTCGCCTTCGCGTCCGCGCTCGGCGGCGCGGCCCAGGGCGAGGCCATGATGCTCGGCGCCCGCGCCCTCCAGGGTGTGTTCGGCGCGCTGCTCGCGCCCGCCGCGCTCTCCCTGCTCGCGGTGATGTTCACCGACGCCAAGGAGCGCGCCAAGGCGTTCGGCATCTACGGTGCGATCGCCGGCGGCGGTGGCGCCGTCGGCCTGATCCTCGGCGGCTTCCTCACCGAGTACCTGGACTGGCGCTGGACGTTCTTCGTCAACATCCCGTTCGCGATCATCGCGGCCGCGGGCGCCTACTTCGTCATCCGTGAGCCGGCCGGTTCCCGTAACCGCTCGTCGCTCGACATCCCGGGCGTCGTCCTGTCGACCCTCGGCCTGGTCTCCCTGGTCTACGGCTTCACGCGCGCCGAGTCCAACGGCTGGTCCGACGCCATGACGGTCGGCCTGTTCGTGGCCTCCGCCGTGCTGCTGCTCGGGTTCGTCTTCACCGAGTCCAAGGTCCGCTCGCCGCTGCTGCCGCTGCGCGTCCTGCTCGACCGCAACCGCGGCGGCGTCTACATGTCGCTCGGTCTCGCCGTCATCTCGATGTTCGGCCTGTTCCTCTTCCTGACGTACTACCTCCAGGTCGTCCGCGGCTACTCGCCGGTGACCACCGGCTTCGCCTTCCTGCCGATGATCGTCGGCATGATCACGGGCTCCACGCAGATCGGCGCCCGGCTGATGACGCGGGTCCCCCCGCGGCTGCTCATGGGCCCCGGCTTCCTGGTCGCGGCGCTCGGCATGCTGCTCCTGACGCAGCTGGAGATCGACTCCTCGTACCCGTTCCTGATCCTGCCGGCGCAGCTGCTGCTGGGCCTCGGCATGGGTACGGCGTTCATGCCCGCCATGTCCCTGGCCACGCACGGTGTCGAGCCGCGTGACGCCGGTGTCGCCTCCGCGATGGTCAACACCTCGCAGCAGGTCGGCGGCGCGATCGGCACGGCCCTGCTGAACACGATCGCCGCGTCGGCGACCACCGCCTACGTCGCCTCGCACGCGGCCGGAGCCACCAACGCCAAGCTCCTCCAGGCGCAGGCCATGGTGAACGGCTACACCCACGCCATCTGGTGGGCCGTCGGCATCCTGGCCGTCGCGGCCACGATCGCCCTCACCCTCATCAACACGGGTGTCCCGGGCAGCGCGGCCCCGAAGGCCTCCGGTTCCACGGAGGGCGCGCAGGACGAGGTGCAGATCCCGGTGATCGCGCACTGACCCGTACTGCCCCGAAGCAGATTCAGGGCACTACCGGAGCCAGGGGAGATCCGCCCCCGCCTCCTTCGGCTGAAGTCCCTCGGCGACGATCCTCATGATCTCGCCGAGGGACTTCTGCTGTTCCGGGGAGAGCCGGTCGAAGAGCGCCTGCCGCACGGCGGTGACATGACCGGGCGCCGTCCGCGCCAGGACCTCGTACCCCTCGTCCGTGAGGCAGGCCAGCTGGCCGCGCTTGTCGGACGGGCAGTCCTCGCGGCGCACCCAGCCGTTCTTCTCCAGGCGCGCGACGGCGTGCGAGAGGCGGGAGCGGGTGATCTTCGCGTTCATGGCCAGCTCGGTCATGCGCAGGCGGCGGCGCGGCGCCTCGGAGAGCTGGACGAGCAGCCCGTAGTACATGTGCGGCATGCCCGCGTCCCGCTGGAGCTGGCGGTCGAGGTGGTCCTCCAGCAGGGTGGTCGCATGGAGATACGCCTGCCAGGTGCGCTGCTCCTCGTCCGTGAGCCAGCGAGGGGCTTGGGTGGGTGCCGTCGTCATGGGGTCCACTGTACGTACCTCCTCCTTGAAGATTAAACAATCGGGTACTACTCTGTCAGTACAGCTTGAGAATTCAAGTAATTCGTTCCGGGGTCCCGTCCTCCAGGAGTGTCGCCATGCGTATGCCCGCTCTCTACCTCAGCCACGGCGCGCCGCCGCTCGCCGACGACGACCTGTGGACCGGTCAGCTCGCCGCGTGGTCGGCCGAACTGCCGCGCCCCAGGGCCGTCCTGATGGTCTCCGCGCACTGGGAGGAGGCCCCGCTCGCCCTCGGCGCCACCGAGACGGTGCCGCTCGTCTACGACTTCTGGGGCTTCCCCGAGCACTACTACCAGGTGCGGTACGAGGCCCCCGGGGCTCCCGAACTGGCCGATTCCGTACGGAAATTGCTGCACGGCCCCGGCACCCCGGTCCAGGACATCCCGGACCGTGGCCTCGACCACGGGGCGTACGTCCCGCTCGTCGAGATGTACCCCGGAGCCGACATCCCGGTCCTGCAGATCTCCATGCCGACGCTCGACCCGCAGAAGCTGATGGACATCGGGCGCAAGCTCGCGCCGCTGCGGGACGAGGGGGTCCTGATCGTCGGCTCGGGCTTCTTCACGCACAACCTCGCCGCGCTGCGGCAGGGCGGGATCCCGGCCTGGTCGGCCGAGTTCGACGACTGGGGCCACCGCGCCCTGGAGAGCGGCGACGTGGACGCCCTGCTCGACTTCACCCACAAGTCCCCGGCCGGGCAGCTCGCCCACCCGCGCACGGAGCACTTCGCTCCGCTGTTCGTGACGATGGGGGCGGCCGACGCCTTCGGCGGTCTTGACGGGCAGCGGAGCGTCATCGACGGGTTCTGGATGGGTCTGGCCAAGCGGTCGGTGCAGTTCGGCTAGGTGCAGTTCGGCCAGGTGCCGCCGGCTGGGTGCCGCTCGGTCAGATGCCGCTGTTGACCGGGCGCTCGTACCAGGCCACGTCCCAGTAGCGGCCGAACTTGCGGCCGACCTCGCGGTACGTGCCCACGTGGGTGAAGCCGAAGCGGGTGTGCAGGCGGTCCGAGGCCTCGTTCGGCTGGGTGATGCCCGCGTACGCGCGGTGGACGTCCTCGCCCGCGAGCGCCTCGAAGAGCGCCTTGTAGAGCAGGGTGCCGATGCCGCGGCCGCCCGCGTCGGGCGCGCAGTAGACGCTGACCTCCACCGAGGTGTCGTACGCCGCCTTCGCGCGGAAGGGGCTCGAGGTCGCGTAGCCGAGGATGCGGCCAAAATCGCGCTCCTGGGCAACCAGCAGCCGGTGCCGGCCGTCTTCAAGGTGGGAGAGCAGCCACGGACGGCGCTCCTGCGGGGTGAATGCGGCCGTGTCGAAGGTGATCGGCGTCTCGCGCACATAGTGGTTGTAGAGGTCGGTGAGCGCGTCGAGGTCTGCTTCGACGCCGGGCCTGACCAGCACTTCTGTGGACTCCCTCACCTCGTGGGCCTCTCTGTGTCCGGCCGATCGCGGCACAGGGTACTGCATGATCACGAAAATCGATGGGCGCCTTGGGAATTCTGTCCGGATTCCAGTCGTTGTTTCCATCGGATGCAGGGCACCCGGGAGGGTGTGCCGAGCACCACAGGACCACAGGACCTGTCCACCGCAGGCCCCCGCCCACCATCGCAAGGGAGCACGCATGGCAACCCGTGCCGTCGCCCGTCGTAAGCCCGCCGCCTCCGGCGAGACCGACGGCGCACGCAGTGTTCGCGCCGTAGGCGGCGAGATCGCCGACCGCGACCTGGTCGGCATGTACCTCGACGAGATCGCGCGTACGCCGCTGCTGGACGCCGCCAAGGAAGTCGAGCTTTCCCAGACCATCGAGGCGGGCGTGTACGCCCGGCAGATCCTCGACGGCGAGGCGGAGAGCGAAGCCGCGGGCAAGGCGACCCGCGAGGAGCTCGAAGCGCTCGTCGCCGCGAGTGAGCGGGCCAAGGACGTCTTCATCAAGTCCAATCTGCGCCTGGTCGTGGCCGTCGCGCGCCGCTACCCGAGGAGCGGTCTCCCGCTCCTCGACCTCATCCAGGAGGGGAACGCGGGCCTGGTGCGCGCGGTCGAGAAGTTCGACTACCGCAAGGGCTTCAAGTTCTCCACGTACGCGACGTGGTGGATCAGGCAGGCCATCACGCGCTCGATAGCCGACCAGTCGCGCACGATCCGGCTCCCCGTCCACCTGGTGGAGGAGCTGGGCCGCATCCGGCGCGTGCAGCGCGAGTTCAACCGGAAGAACGGGCGGGACCCCGAGCCCGAGGAGATCGCCGCCGAGCTCGAGTCCAAGCCCGAGCGCGTCGTCGACGTCCTGGACTGGGCCCGCGACCCGGTCTCGCTGAACATGCCGGTGGACGACGAGGGCGAGACCCAGTTCGGCGACCTTCTGGAGGACACGTCCGCCGTGTCGCCCGAGCAGTCCGTCCTCACGCTGCTGCGCAGCGAGGAGCTGGATGACCTCATCGGCCGGCTCGACCAGCGCACGGCGTCCATCATCAAGATGCGGTACGGGATCGACGACGGCCGTGAGCGCACGCTGACGGAGGTCGGCAAGGAGCACGGGCTGACGCGCGAGCGGATCCGGCAGATCGAGAAGCACGCGCTTCTCGAGCTGAAGAAGCTCGCTCGGGACACCGGGTTCGATGCCGCCGCGTGAGGTTCCGGGGGCGCTGCCCCCGGTCCCCGCGTCCCTTGTCCTCAAGCGCCGGACGGGCCGGATCTCACCGGCCCGTCCGTAGCGCGGGCGAGGCGGCTGCCCAACTCCCTGAGATAGTCCGCCAGTTGGTCCGGCCCGTGCACGGTGAACTCGCAGTCCACCAGCGCGAGCCGCAGCGCCAGCCACTCCACCGAGTCGGTCGCCGTCGCGCGCAGCCGGCACGTTCCGTCGGGCCGCGCCTCGGGCGCGCCGAGCGCGGAGGGCAGCCGCGCCACCACGAAGTCCGCCGGCGCTTCGAACGTCACATCGATGTCGTACGAGGGCCGGCCGCGCCCCGACATGGAGCGCCGCAGATACTCCGCCGCGTCCCCCGTCGGCAGCTCCCGCGGAGCGAACCGCGCACCCGTGGCGAACGGCTCCGCGACCCGGTCCACGCGGAAGGTGCGCCAGTCGTCCCGGTCTATGTCGTACGCCACCAGATACCAGCGCCGCCCCGTCGACACCATCCGGTACGGCTCCGTCAGACGGCGTGACTCGGTGCCGTCGCCCGAGCGGTAGCGGAACCGCAGCCGCTCCTGCCCCGCCGTCGCCGACGCGAGGACCGTGAGTGTCTCCGTCGCGATGGACGCCCCGTCCCCGCCCGTCAGCGGCATCGTGGCGGCCTGGAGCGTGGAGACCCGGTGCCGCAGGCGCGCGGGCAGCACCTGTTCCAGCTTGGCGAGCGCCCGTACGGACGCCTCCTCCACGCCCTCGACGGCGTGCCCCGCACCGGCCCGCAGGCCGACCGCGATCGCCACCGCCTCCTCGTCGTCCAGGACCAGCGGCGGCAGCGCCTTGCCCGCGACCAGGCGGTAACCGCCCTCCGCGCCCATCGACGCCTGCACGGGATAGCCGAGGTCACGCAGCCGGTCCACGTCCCGGCGCACCGTGCGCCGGGAGACGCTCAGGCGCGCGGCGAGCTCGCCACCGGGCCACTCGCGCGGGGTCTGGAGCAGAGAGAGCAGTTGAAGCAGCCGGGCCGGGGTGTCGGTGGTCATGGTGCGTCCCCTCTCGTTCGCGTCTCGTTACCGTGTCCGTCCCGCCCGCGGCGTCCTCGCTTCCGGCATTCGCCGCGCATTCGTTATCGGGAGATTCCAGGGTGCGCGCCATGTAGGACACACTGTGTCCTACATGCCTCCTAGTCTCCCCGTATGACTTCACCCGTGACCACCCCCGACAGGCGACGCTGGCTCGCCCTGGCCATCGTCATGACCGCCGCCTTCATGGACCTGGTCGACGTGACGATCGTGAATGTCGCGATCCCGTCGATCCAGCGGGACGCGGGCGCCACCTTCAGCCAGATCCAGTGGATCACCGCCGGGTACGCGCTCGCGTTCGCCGCGGGCCTGATCACCGGCGGACGGCTCGGCGACATCTACGGCCGCAAGCGGCTCTTCCTGATAGGGATCGCCGGCTTCACGCTCGCCTCGGCGCTCTGCGGCTTCGCCGCGAACCCCGAGATGCTGGTCACCTCGCGCATCCTCCAGGGCGGCATGGCCGCGATGATGGTGCCGCAGGTCCTGTCGATCGTGCACGCCACGTTCCCGGCGGAGGAGCGCGGCAAGGTCTTCGGTCTCTTCGGCATGATCGTCGGCCTGGGAGCGGTCTCGGGCCCGCTGCTCGGCGCGCTGCTCACCGAGTGGAACCTGTTCGGTCTCGAATGGCGCCCGATCTTCCTGATCAACCTGCCGGTCGGCATCGCCGGACTGCTCCTCGGCCGCAAGTTCATCAGCGAGTCCAAGGCGCCGCGCGCCCTCAAGCTCGACCTCGTCGGCGTCGTCCTGGTCACGCTCGGCCTGCTGATGCTGCTCTACCCGCTGACGCGCGGCCGCGAGCTGGGCTGGCCCGTGTGGGGTTACGTGGTGATGGCGGCCAGCGTCCTCGTCTTCGGCGCCCTCGTCGCGTACGAGAAGTACAAGGCGCGGCGTGACGGTTCGCCGCTGATCGAGCTGTCGCTGTTCAAGGTGAAGAGCTTCGCGGCCGGTATCGCCGTGCAGGTCGTCTTCGGTGTCGCACTCGGCGTGTTCTTCCTGGTGTGGACGATGTACATGCAGGTCGGCCTCGGGTGGACGGCGCTGCACGCGGGCCTGACCGGCGTGCCGTTCTCCGTCGCCGTGTCGACGGCGGCCGGAATCTCCGTACAGAAGCTCGTGCCGAAGTTCGGGCGCAAGGTGCTCCAGACCGGCGCGCTGGCGATGATGACCGGAGTGCTGCTCTACATCTGGGAGGCCGGGCGTTACGGCGCCGGGATCACGTCCTGGCAGATGGCGCTCCCGCTCGTCGTCATGGGCGTCGGCATGGGCCTCATCGTCGCCCCGCTGACCGACGCGGTGCTCTCCGACGTGCCGCGCGAGCACTCCGGTTCCGCGTCCGGGCTGATCAACACCACGCAGCAGATGGGTACGGCGCTCGGGCTCGGCCTGGTCGCCGTGGTGTTCTTCGGGACGATCGGCGACCACCTCGTGCCGGCCGAGGCCGGGCAGGCGTTCATCGACGCGTTCCGCAACTCGCTCTGGTACGTCGCCGGCGTGCTCGCCGTGATCTTCCTGCTGATGTTCGCGCTGCCGGGGCGGCCCGCGCAGCACGTCGAGGGCGGCGCGCAGGACGCGGACCCGGCGGCCGGACCGGTGGAGAAGGCGCCGGAACTGGTGTAGTTCCCACGGGACTTCGAGTGGGCGGGCCCTCGCGCTGCGGCGCGGGGGCCCGCCCGTCTGTCGTTCAGTTCGCCGAGCGGATCTCCGCGCGGCTCGCCGTCGTGTCCAGGGTCCGGAGCACCTCGCGCGGATCGCCGCCCCGGACGACCGCCGAGCCGATGTCCTCGCGGATCGCGGCCCGCACGTCGGGCCAGGACGCCTGGTTCACCGGCTGGAACTCCGCCCGCGGCATCTGGTCGATGAACTTCCACAGCGGGCGCTGCGCGGGGTCGGAGCGCAGCGAGTCCGACGCGGAGGCCGTCACGGGCAGCGCCGCCTGGCCGCCCCCGTACGTCCTGGCCGACTTACGGCTGTAGAGGTACGTCAGGAACTCGCCGCACTCGGCCTTGCGGCCGTTCTGCTGGAACGCGAGCAGCCAGTCGCTCAGCCCGACCGGCGCCGCCGCGCCCCCGTCCCGCTGCGGGAACGCCGCGTGCGCGTAGGGGACCTTCGCCCGGTCGGCGGCGCCCATCAGGACCGGGTGGGCGATCATCATGCCGATCTGCCCGCGCAGGAACTGCTCGTATGCGGCCGTCCGGTCGAGGAGCTGCGGCGCGGCGCCCGCCAGTCCCTCGCCGACGAGGCGGTCACGCAGCCAGGTCAGCGTCTCGATGTTGCTGGTGGTCGCGAAGTCGTAGCCGGTGACGCCCGCGTAGGTGCCGCCGCCGGCCAGCAGCCAGGCGAGCGCCTCGTCCTCGGCGGCCTCGGGGCCGAGCTGGAGCCCGTACGGAGTCTTCACGCCGATCGCCTTCAACGCCTTTGCCACGGCGTGGAGTTCGTCCCACGAGGCGGGCGCCGAGACGCCCGCCCGCTCGAACAGCTTCGTGTTGTAGAAGAGGCGCGGCGTGCTCGCCATGAACGGGATGCCGTACTGGACGTAGTGGGACGTGCCCGCCTGTGTGAACGACTGCGTGAAGTCGGCCTGCGTGGGGATGTCGAAGAGTTCGGACACCGGGTAGAGCCTGCGCTGGTCGGCGAACGTCGCGAAGACGTTGGACTGCGCGATGTCCGGCGCCTTGCCGTCCTTCACCCGCTGGGCGAGGGTCCGGTCCAGCCTGGCGAACGGGATCCGCTCCACGTGGACCGTGACGTCCGGCTTCACCTTCTTGTACGCCTTGACGACCCGGTCCCACTGGTCGCCGATCGAGGATCCGACGCTCTGGTCGTAGCTCGCCACCATCAGTTCGAGGGAGGCCTTCGACGAGCCGGAACCGCAGCCGCTGAGCCCGTAGGCCGCAGCGCCGGTGAGCCCGGCCGCCTGAAGAAGGAAACGTCGCCGCCGCACTGCTCTCGCCCACCCCTTGGTTGCACGCCAGATCGGTGGCAGATTCTGCCACATAGGCATAGCATGACTTCATGCCCGGTAGCTCTACGACTGAGACGCTGACGGAACGACGCAAGGCCGCCACGCGCCTCGACATCGCCCGCACGGCGGCGGCGCTCTTTGTGGAGGACGGCCTGCGCGCCACCCGCGCCGAGGACATCGCCCGCGCGGCGGGGGTCGCCCCGCGCACCTTCTACCGCTACTTCGCGACCAAGGAGGAAGCGGTCGCCCCGCTCTTCGCCGCGGGAGCCCAGCAGTGGGCGGAGGCTGTTCGTGACGCCCCGGCCGCACTGTCCGTGCCCGAGGCGCTGCGGCACGCCGTCGCTCACTCGCTCACCGCGGACGACGCGGCGAACGTGGAATCCCTGGAGTGGGTCAGGTCCCTGCTGCGCATGGCGGCGGAGAGCCCGGCGCTGCAGGCGGTGTGGGGCACCGCCTGCCACGCGTCGGAGGCGACGCTGCTCGCGGTGCTTGCGGAGCGGGTGGGGGCGATCGCTTCGGGTGCTTCGGGTGACTCGGGTGCTTCGGGTGGCTCCGGTGCCTCGGGTGGCGCTGGTGGTGCCGGTGATTCCGATGGTGCCGGTGCTCCCGATGGCTCTGGCGCACCGCAGGCCCCCGCCTCGCTCGCCCTGCGCATGGCCGCCGGGGTCGCCTGCACGGCCGTTCGCGTAGGCGTGGAGACCTGGGCCGCGAGCGACGCCCCGGCGGACGGCGAGCTCGGGCCCGCGGCGCTCGCCGCGCGCTGCCTCGCGTCGCTGGGCGACTTCCCGTGGGCCCCCGCCTGACCCTCCGTCCACGCCCGCACCCCTCGAACTCCCCTGTTCCACCCACGACTTCTTCTGGAGCACCCATGAACAACCTCACCGGCAAGACCGTCCTGATCACCGGCGGAGCCCGCGGCATCGGCGCCGAGATCGCGCGCCGCGCCGTCGAGGCCGGTGCCAGCGTCGTCGTCACCGATGTCCTGGAGGACGAGGGCAAGGCCCTCGCCGCCGAGCTCGGCGACCGCGCCCGCTTCATGCGGCACGACGTGACCTCGGAGGAGGACTGGACGGCCGCCGCCGCGTTCGCCACCGCCGAGTTCGGCGGGTTCGACGGCCTGGTCAACAACGCGGGCATCTCCACCGGCCAGCCCCTGGAGACGGAGACCGTCGAGCACTTCCGCAAGGTCCTCGACATCAACCTCACCGGCGTCTTCATCGGCATGAAGACGGCCATCAACGCCATGAAGGACAACGGCGGCGGCTCCATCGTCAACATCTCCTCCGCCGCCGGCCTCATGGGCCTCGCCCTCACCGGTTCCTACGGTGCCTCCAAGTGGGGCGTGCGCGGCCTGACCAAGCTCGCCGCGGTGGAGCAGGGCACGGCGAAGATCCGCGTGAACTCCGTCCACCCCGGCATGACCTACACCCCGATGACGGCCCAGCTCGGCATCCAGCAGGGCGACGGGGGCTACCCGAACACTCCGATGGGCCGCGTCGGCGAGGCGGACGAGATCGCCAAGGCGACCGTGTTCCTGCTCTCGGACGACTCCTCGTACGTCACCGGCGCCGAGCTCGCCGTCGACGGCGGCTGGACCACGGGCCCGACGGTCAAGTACGTGATGGGTCAGTAGGCGCCCCAGGCACCCCCAGGCATCCCTGAAAAGCCCGGTTCTCCGCGAGGACGCCGGGCCCCATACCGGCAGGGTCACTTCGCCCGAACCGTGTTACTCGGGCCGAATGTCGTTCAGACTGTCGACGATGATTACGGACGGCGGCTGCGCGGGCGCGGGCACCTGAATGAGAATGGGCACATAGGCTATATCGCCGTGCCTGAACTCGGCCTTCGCTGAAAACCGGTAGCAGACGACCGCATTCGGACTGCTGCGCGTCGCATAGCACCGAAGCGTCGCCTTCGTCGGCGTGGCCTGCGATTTCTGTGACAGGGAACCTGATTCACCCGCTGATGCGCCCCATTCACCGAGCGCCAGACAGCAGGTGGCTGCGGCTGCAATGCTGACACCCCGCAATGCTGCCTTATTCATCCTCATCACCCCGAAATCTGCGAGTGAACTGAGTTTTTCTATCGTCGCATGCCGGCAAGGCACGCGCGAGGCGCTCCGGGTCCGTCGCGCGTGAAAGGCAGTCGAGGACTTCGACTTGATTCTGGTCCCGCCGCGGTCGTGCCGTCTGTGCTGATGCGCTGCCGAAGGCGCGGGTCCTGAAGGGGATGCGGAAGTCCGCCCCCGAGGGCGCGGCGGACGGGGCGGGTGACGCGTCCGCGGTGAAGGAGGGCGAGCCGAAGACACCGGTAGCCGCCGGACAGTTCGGAACTGTCCGCTCATGCGAGATACGTCACGGTCCGGGGCCAAAGTTCCGGACAGTGGTGTTGACTGGGCCCATGCCTGAGCACCTGTCGTTCTTCCAGCAGATAGGCGTGGCGTTCCTCGCGGCCGCCACCGTGGTGTGGGTGGTCGGTCTCGTCCGGCTGGTCCGCCATGTGGGCTGGGGCACCGAGCGGCCCCTCGCCTCGCTGCCGGGGCAGGGCGGGCCGCCCGCGCTGGAATCCGTGCCGCTGACGCCGGACGAGCGCGACGCGTTCGCGGGACTGGTACGGCAGTTCAGCCGTCGCTAGCTGCCGGCCAGGGGCTGTACGCGGCTAGCCGCAGCTGGGGCGGGAGCGGTCGGTGGCGCGGCGCTTCATCGCCGCGCGGGCCTCGTCCTGCGTGGCGTACACCTCGCACATGTGACGGCCGTCCGGCGTCGCCGTGTGCTCGATCTCCCAGAGGCTGATCTCGCTGCCGTCGTGCAGCAGGAACGCGTGCTCGTACAGCGTGAATCCGAGGCGCGGGCGGCCGAACGCCTGCGTGATCTGGTGCGCGCACGCGGTGTGCAGGAGCCCGGCCGTGCCGGGTCCCGGGCGGTCCTCGTTCTCCGCACGGCGCAGCAGGCGGCGGGCGTGGTCCGCCGAGTCGTCGGCCGCGTAACTGCGGCGCGGCTCGGGGACCGACGGGAGCTGGAGCGGGAGCGGAAGCTCGAAGTCGGGGGCGGCCTCGCGGGGCAGCGGGAGGCGGTCCGTCGCCAGGTGCAGGTCGTCCTCCGAGGTGTACACCTCGTGCTGGGTCCCCCGGCCGGGCATCGTGTTGTGGACGAGCTCCCACAGGGTGAGCGCGCTGCCGTCCGCGAGCAGCCACGTGTGCCGGTACGTCTCGCGGTGCAGGCCCGCGCTGTGGTGCGCGGAGTGCAGCGAACTGTCGTACGCGAGCGCGCAGTCGAGGCGGGCGAGCGCCTCGTCGGGCAGCTCGAAGGAGTTCAGGGCCCGTCCCAGCAGGCGTCCGAGGTGCTCGTCCGGCTGGCGCGTGCCGTCCGGCTGACGCGACTCGTGCGACTCGGGTGGCTCGTACGCTGCGGTGTCGTACGGAACGCTCAAGGCATCTCCCGGCGTTGCTACATGTCACCTTGTGGGTGCATACCGTAGCCCCTAGGTCGGACATCATGTCCTCGAAATCGGAAACGAGCGGGCCGCGCGGGGAAGTTCCCGCGCGGCCCGCTCTTGTGCCTGCTCTTTTCGGCGGCCCGCGGTTCGGGTGCCTGCCTTTCGGCGGGCGCCCCGGGGGCTCGGGGCGGGCTCAGGCCGCGCTGCCCGCCGTCCACTGGCTCCACGACATGTTCCAGCCGTTCAGGCCGTTGTCGGGCGCGATGGTGGTGTCGGGGGAGTGCTTGACGGTCACCACGTCACCGATGAGCGAGTTGTCGTAGAACCACTTGGCGATCGTCGCGCCGCCCGCGCCCTGGACGTCCGCGAGGCCGATGCAGCCGTGGCTGGTGCCGGCGCGGCCGAAGGGCGGATTGCCCTTCGGGTACCAGTAGTTGCCGTGGATGAACGTCCCGGACGAGGACAGGCGCATCGCGTGCGGGACGTCGGGGATGTCGTACTCGCCGCCGAAGCCGACCGTCGAGCCGTTCATCCGGGTCCGCACGAACTTCTCGGAGATCACCATCTGCCCGTTGTACGTGGTGTGCTGGGCGCTGCCGGCCGAGATCGGGATCGACTTGATGGTCCTGCCGTCCCGCACGACCGTCATCGTCTGGGTGTTCACGTCGACCGTGGAGACCTGGGAGCGGCCCACGGTGAAGCTGACCGTCTTGTTCTGGACGCCCGTCACGCCGTTCGCGCCCTCCACGCCGTCCAGGTCGATCTTCATCGTGACCTTGGAGCCGGCCTTCCAGTACTCCTGCGGGCGGAAGTCGAGCCGCTGCGCGCCGAACCAGTGGCCCACGATCTGCTGGCCGCCGCTGGAGGAGACCGTGATGTGCGACTGCACGGCCTTCTTGTTCGTGATCGCCTTGTCGAACGTGAAGGAGACCGGCATGCCGACGCCGACCGTGGTGCCGCCGTCCGGCGTGTACGTGCCGATGAAACTGCCTGACGTGGTCACCGTCGTGAAGATCGAGTTGGCGGCGGCGGGGCGGCCCTCGGAGTCCTGTGCGGTGGCCGAGATGCGGTACTTCGTCCCTCGCTCCAGCTGTTCCTTGGGCTTCCACGCAGAGCCGTCGGCGGTGAGCGAGCCGGGCACGGTCTTCCCGCTGTCGGGCTCCGTCATCGTCACGTCGGTGAGCTTGCCGGACCTGACCTTCACGCCCGTCGCGTTGATGGACGCGCCCGTCGAACCGTCCTTGGCCGAGATCGTGATCCGAGCGGCGGACGAGCCCTTGTCCTTGCTGTCGCCGTTCTTGCCGTCTGCGTTCTCCGCGCTGGCGTTGCCGCCGCAGGCGGTGAGGGTGAGCGCGCCGACGGCGAGCGCGGCCGTCGCCACCAGGACCCGCCGCGCGGTGCGCCTGCGGCCCCGCTCGCGCTGCCGGGGATGCTGCTGGTGCGCGGCTGTGTCCGGGGTTGTCACGAGATGCTCCAGGATTCGTCAGTTACTCCAGTGTGAGTAGAGAGGGCGAACTGACCGGAAAGGTTCCTTCGGGGGATGTGAACGGAGACACAGGTCACGTCAGGAACCGGGCGAAGCCGCCCGCTACGTGAGCCCCGGGCTGCGTAAGTCATGGGACGCCCTGGGTGTCTTGGCGCGCCCCGCGCCTCAACTCCCGTACAGATCCCGGTACGAGAGGAACGTCCCGCCCGGCCCCCGCACCGAATCCGCCGTGAGCACCGCCCGCACGATCGCCCGCGTCACCATGTCCGCGCCCGCCGCGAGGATGTCGTTCAGCGCGAGGGGGTTGGCCTCGTCGAGCGGGCGGGCGCCGGTCGCGACGGCGAAGACGGTGTCCCCGTCGTTGAGGAGATGCACCGGACGGACGGCGCGCGCGATGCCGTCGTGCGAGGTGCCCGCGAGCTTGTGCGCCTCGGAACGGGTGAGCACCGCGTCCGTGGCGACGACGGCGAGCGTGGTGTTCATCGGCGGCGCCTGTCCGGCGGCCTCCTCCTTGGCCCGTGCGATCCGATCCTGCGCCGCCGCGTGCGCCTCGGGCGAGGGGTACGGATATGGGTGTGGGTGCGGTTCGCCGTTCCGCGCGGAGGCGGGGGCGGAGGCTGAGGCGGACTCCGGGGCGAAGAGCTGCCCGTAGAGCGCGCCCGTCGCCGGATCGACCGCGGAGCCCACCGCGTTGGCCACGACCAGCGCCGCGACCGTGATGCCCGAGTCGAGCACCGTGCTCGCCGTGCCCACGCCGCCCTTGAGCCCGCCGATCACCGCGCCCGTGCCCGCGCCCACCGAACCCTCCGCAACGGGCGAGCCCGGCACGGAAGCGGCCGCCGCCTCCACCGCCGCGCGGCCCGTCGCCGCGTCGGGCCTTGCCCCGAACTCCCCGCCGCGCCCCAGGTCGAAGACGCACGCGGCGGGGACGACCGGCACCACCTCGCGCGGCCCGGCCCCCACCCGTACGCCCCGGCCCTGCTCCTCCAGCCACGCCATGACACCCGACGCGGTGTCCAGGCCGTAGGCGCTGCCGCCCGTCAGGGTCACGGCGTCGATGCGCCGGACCACGTTGCGCGGGTCGAGCGCGTCCGTCTCCTTCGTGCCCGGGCCACCGCCGCGCACGTCCACGGCAGCGGTCATCCCGCCCTCGGGCGCGAGCACCACCGTCGTCCCGGTCAGCCAGCCGCCCTCGCCGATGCGGGTGGCATGACCGACCCGCAGGCCGGCGACATCGGTCAGGGCATTGCGCGTGGGCGTCGTCATACGGCATGCGTATCACGTGAGTTGGGCCCCGGGGTCGCCTCCGCGCGGGCCCCGGCGGCGGCTGCCGGGCCGCGTGCGCGGCCGTGATCCCCGCCGCCGTCAGCGTGATCCCCGCCGCCGTCGGCTCGCGCCGACCGGCAGGTGACGCACGGGGCTCTGGTTCGCCCAGGCGACGACCAACGCCTCCCTTTTCCTCTACGCGCGGGACGCACTGTGGATGAGTAAGGGACTCCCGCCCCACCCACACCAGGAAGCGGACATGAGTCCTGCCCTTCCACAAGCTGGGCGAGCTCAAGCGGCGGGGCCTCGGCAAGCCCCTCCCGCCGCACGACACCCCGACGTCCGCCCTCGAGCAGCCGGCCAGGGCCAGGAACATCTTCACGGCCCACGTCCTCACCACGGTCCGAACGGCCCGCACCCCGGCAGCCGGCCCCCGACGGACGTACGCTGGAGGCATGAGCACCGCCCCCACCCCCGAACCGCGCGATCCGAAGAACGCGCTGGTCTTCGACGATCCGCTGAGCACGCAGTCCTCGGACGACACGGACCGAGGGTGGGGCGAGCGGCCCACCACCGGCGGCGACAGCGCCGCCGATCTGGCACGCTTCCTCGACGAGAAGCCGCCCCACCACCTCTGAGCCGGGGCTACCGCTCGGTGTGACCAGAGCCGCGCTGCGCCACCAGGGCGTCGCGGATCTCCTTCAGGACCTCCAGCTCGGACAGCTCGACGACCTCCGCGGCGCCTTCCTTCGCGGCATCCCGGGCCGCCTTCTTGGCCAGGTACTTGGCCATCGGCAGCACCATCAGGAAGTACACGACCGCGGCCGTGATCAGGAACGTGAGCGTGGCGCTGAGCACCGTGCCCCACAGGATCTCGATGCCGTCGTCGCCCGGGCACGTGCCCTTCAGGCACGACTTGTAGCCGTCCAGGTCCTTCGTGCCGAACGCGCCGACCAGCGGGTTGATGACGCCCTTCACGACGGCGTTCACGATGTTGGTGAACGCGGCTCCGATGACCACCGCGACCGCAAGGTCGATCACATTCCCGCGCATCAAGAAGGCCTTGAAGCCCTCCCACACGCCGGGCTTCTTCTTCTCGCTCACCAGAAGGCCTCTCTTCACTTGTGCAGGACGTGGAGCAAACAGCTCCGCAACCTACGACAGCGCGTGACGGGCCTGTCCAATTCGCTGACTCGAACGAGGGACTTGACTTCGAAACCGTGCGGACCGGCCCGTCCGGGGGCCCGAAAATGATCACCACAGCGTCACCGCCAGCCGCGAGGTGGCACCGGCCCCGGCGAGCCGCGCCGCCGTCGTCCGAGGCACGGACAGCACGATCAGCGCACCACCTTCCGCGACAGCATCGCCGGCCGACTCGGGCGACTCCGGTACGGAGCTGACCCGCGCCCCCGCCGCCACGACCCTGCCCCCTTGGCCACCGGAGCCCTGCCCATCACCGGCGCCGACGCCGGCTCCCGCGCCCGCCGCCACGACGTCGACCCGGTCGCCCGGCCGCAGCAGCCGCACCGCCGCCGCGTCCGCGATCCGCACCGGCGCGGACACCATCACGGCCGACTGCCGCACCCGCTCCCGCCCTGACGCGGACTCTGAGGACCCTGACCCGGCACCGGACGACCCGGCACCGGACGACCCCGCCCCAGATGACCCAGCCCCTGAAGGCCCCGCAGCCACCACCACCGCCGCCGTCACGGCGAGCCCCGCGGCGACCGCCCGCCGCCGGAGCCGGCCCGCACGGCGCGCCCGCCACCGCCCGCCGCGCACCCGCAGCGGCGCGAAATGCGGGACCTCGCACGTCGGGGGAGTGCTGAACGGGGACATGGGCGACCACCACCTGGATCGAGAGGCATCGAAAGTCTCGGAGCGCGAGGCAAGCTCGAAAGCTCGCCTCGCGCTCCACGATCCAGGCCCGCGCCGATTCCCGCTGAGCCCCGTGTACTACTCCCCGGTTGTGGACAACTCCCTCACCCGAAGGCGAAGTTCAGCCACCCTCTCTTCCGGGTTACGGCAGCAGGATCCCCGGATCCATCCCCCCGAGCGCCCTCATGCACAAGCAGTCCCGCTCGCCCTCCGCCGGCAGCTCCGCCACCGCGTCGAAGAGCACCGCCCGCAACCGGTCCACATTGGCGGCGAAGACCTGGAGGACCTCGTCGTGCGAGACTCCCTCGCCCGAGTCGGCGCCCGCGTCGAGGTCGGTGACCAGGGTCAACGACGTGTAGCAGAGCTCGAGTTCACGCGCGAGCATCGCCTCGGGGTGGCCGGTCATGCCGACCACCGACCAGCCCTGGGAGGCGTGCCAGCGGGACTCGGCGCGGGTCGAGAACCGAGGCCCCTCGACCACGACGAGCGTCCCGCCGTCCACCGGCTCCCAGTCGCGTCCGCGCGCCGCCTTCACGGCGGCCCGGCGTCCGGCCGGGCAGTACGGGTCGGCGGGCGACACGTGCACGACGTTCGGCACGCTCCCGTCCGCCAGCGGCTCCCCGTCGAAGTACGTCTGCGCGCGGGCCTTCGTCCTGTCCACGAACTGGTCGGGCACCAGGAGCGTCCCCGGTCCGAACTCGGGCCGGAGCCCGCCCACGGCGCACGGGCCGAGAACCTGCCGGACGCCCACGGAGCGCAGGGCCCAGAGGTTGGCGCGGTAGTTGATGCGGTGCGGCGGCAGATGGTGGCCGCGGCCGTGGCGGGGCAGAAAGGCGACCTTCCGGCCCGCGATCTCGCCGAGGAAGAGCGAGTCGCTCGGTGCCCCGTAAGGGGTGTCGACCTGGACCTCGGTCACGTCGTCCAGGAACGAGTAGAAGCCGGAGCCGCCGATGACTCCGATCTCGGCCGTGACCTGTGTGTTCGCCTTGTTCGCCGTGCCCGGGACTGTATTCGCCATGTCCGGCACAGTATCCGCCCGGGAACGCCGAAAACCCTGTCGCCGCAGGACGACAGGGTTCCGTAAGAACTTGGCCGAAGCCGAGCGGTCTTAGGCGGCAGAAGAGCTCGAGGACGAGCTCGAAGAAGAAGACGAAGCGGAGGCCGAGGACGTCGACGCGGGGGACGACTTGGAGTCCGAGGACGAAGACTTCGTGTCCGAGGTGGTCGGCTTCGCGGACGACGGCGCCGGCGAGCTGCTCGACGAGGAGCCGCGGCTGTCGTTGCGGTAGAAGCCCGATCCCTTGAAGACGATGCCGACCGCCGAGAACACCTTCTTGAGGCGTCCGTCGCAGCTGGGGCACACGGTCAGGGCGTCATCGGTGAACTTCTGCACCGCCTCGAGGCCCTCGCCACACTCGGTGCACTGGTACTGGTACGTCGGCACTTGCTTCCTCCTGGCACTCTCACTCGATGAGTGCTAACGACAATCCATAGTGACGTATTCCGCGAGATCAGTCCACTGACACGGGCACTCGGTGACCGATACCACGTGCCACGGTCCGGCCGGTCGACGGCGGGACGAGGCGGGACCGCAGGGTCGCGAGGAGCAGTACGGCGAGCACCGTGCCGCCCATCGGGACGAGGAATCCGGCGCCGTCCCACAGGCGGTCCTCCAGCTGGCCGGCGACCGTGACGGCCGCTGCCTGGCCGAGCGCGACCGCGCCCGTGAGCCACGTGAAGGCCTCGGTGCGGGCGGTCGGCGGGACCAGCTTCTCGACGAGCGTGTAGCCCGTGATCAGGGCCGGGGCGATGCACGTGCCCACCAGCAGGCCGATCCCGGCGAGCAGCAGCACCGACTGCGCGGCCCAGAGGCCGGAGGCGGTCACGGCGAGTGCGGTGTAGGCGAGCAGGAGGCGGCGCTGCGGCGCGATCTTCCAGGCGACGGCTCCGCAGACGATGCCGGAGAGCATGTTGCCACCGGCGAACGTCCCGTAGAGGACACCGTTCAGGCCGGGCTCGCCGATCGACTCGGTGAAGGCGGCCAGGGCGACCTGCATGCCGCCGAAGACGGAGCCGATGCCGAGGAACGCCACGATCAGGACGCGCACTCCAGGGGTCCGCAGCGCGGAAACGTGCTCCACGCGTGCGTGGACCTCGCCGGCGGTGCGGGAGGGCTGGGGCTGCGTGCCGCGCTGCGCGGCGAACAGGAGGCCGCCCACGAGTGTCAGGGCCGCCTCGGTGACGAGACCGGCGGCGGGGTGCACGCCGGTGCACAGGGCGGTCGCGAACAGCGGGCCGAGGACGAACGTGAACTCGTCCGTGACCGACTCGAAGGCGGCGGCCGTGGTCATGAGGGGCGAGCCCTGGAGCTTGACGCCCCAGCGGGCCCGCACCATGGGGCCGATCTGCGGGGTGGAGGCGCCGGTCGGGACCGCCGCGACGAACAGGGCCCACAAGGGGGCGCCGGTGAGTGCGAGCACCGTCAGCAGGAGCACGGACGCCGTGTGCAGCAGCACGCCGGGTACGAGGACGGCGCGCTGTCCGAAGCGGTCGGCGAGCTTGCCCGTGAAGGGGGCGAACAGCGCCATGGAGACGCCGGTGGTGGCGGAGACGGCGCCGGCGGTGCCGTACGAGCCGGAGGTGTGCTGCACGAGCAGGACCGTCGAGATGGTGAGCATCGCGAACGGCTGCCGGGCGGCGAAGCCGGGGAGCAGGAACGTCCAGGCGCCGCGGGTGCGCAGCAGCCGGCCGTATCCGGGGCGCTTGTCGGTGACCGTGGCCGTGTAATTCTCTGGCACGGCCCTTGCCTTTCTGCCGCCTGGTAGCGCTGCCCCGGTAGGGGTGTGCGCCGAGAGCCGTCCTCATGCGCCGGGAACCGAGTGATACCGGGGTCCGCGCCAGGAGGGCCTGGGCCATGCAGGGTATGCAAGGGAACCGCGGCCGCTTTGCGGTCGCGCCGGCTCTACATCAGGCAGAGTCGGTGGAACTTCAAGTGTGTACCGCCCATGTTAACGGCCGGACGGGCCGCTTTCTTCCGCGTAGCGGAACTTCATCCACCGGTCATCGACCCGCCATCCACCCGCCGGTCCCTCCCTGAGCCCCGGCGCTCCTGCTCTCCGCGTACGCGCTACGGCGCTACTGCGCCCGCCGTGTGCGCCTCGGGCCGCCGTTTCCCGCCAGCCATCCTGCGAGCTTTCCGCCCTGTGCCACGGCCCGCAGCCGGGCTTCGGCCTCGTCCCGTACCTGGTCCGTCGCGACCACCAGCAGTTCGTCGCCGTGTCGCAGGACGGTCGTCGGCAGCGGTACGAAGGACTGCTTCTCGCGCACGACGAGGGTAACGGCGGCGCCCGGGGGCATCCGCAGCTCGCTGACCTCGACGCCGTGCATCCGGGACTCCTTGGGGACCGACACGGACAGCAGATGTCCGCGCAGCCTCTCCAGGGGCGCCGATTCGATGCCGAGGTCGGCGGCGGGAGCGGAGTCGCTGCCGAGCCGCAGTTTCCGGGCGAGCCAGGGCAGCGTGGGCCCCTGGACCAGCGTGTAGACGACGACGAGGACGAAGACGATGTTGAAGATCCGGGTGCTGTCGGCGACGCCGTTCACCATCGGGATGGTCGCCAGGATGATGGGCACCGCGCCGCGCAGCCCGGCCCAGGACATGAGGGCCTTCTCCTGCCAGGGCATCCGGAACGGCAGAAGGCTCAGGACGACACTGAGGGGGCGCGCCACCATCGTCAGGACGAGGCCGATGACGATCGCGGGCCAGAAGTCGTCCACGAGGTCGTGCGGGGTGACGAGCAGGCCGAGCAGGACGAACATGCCGATCTGCGCGATCCAGCCGAGCCCTTCGGCGAAGCCTCGGGTGGCGGGCCAGTGCGGGAGTTTCGCGTTGCCGAGGACCATCGAGGCGAGGTAGACGGCGAGGAATCCGCTGCCGTGGGCCATGGCTCCGGCGGCGTACGCGGTGACGGCGATGGCCATGACGGCGATCGGGTAGAGGCCGGAGGCGGGCAGGGCGACGTGCCGCAGGCCGAAGGAGCCGAGCCAGCCCACCGCGAGCCCGATCGCGGCGCCGATCGCCAGTTCAAGGGTGATCTCCCCGACGAGGGCGTACCAGTGCTCGATGGGTCCCGCCGTGGAGAAGGCCAGCACCAGGATCACCACAGGGGCGTCGTTGAAGCCGGACTCGGCCTCCAGGACGCCCGTCACGCGGGACGGCAGCGGCACCTTGCGCAGCACGGAGAAGACGGCCGCGGCGTCCGTCGAGGACACCACCGCGCCGATGATGAGCGCATGCCGCCACTCGAGCCCCACGGCGTAGTGCGCCCCGGCGGCCGTCACACCCACGCTGATGGCGACGCCGACCAGCGACAGCATGACGGCGGCCGGCAGCGCCGGTTCGATCTCTTTCCACTTCGTGCCGAGGCCGCCCTCGGCCAGGATCACCACGAGGGCCGCGTAGCCGATGACCTGCGTCAGCTCGGCGTTGCTGAACGACACGTTGCCGATGCCGTCCTGACCCATCGCCACCCCGATGCCGAGGTAGAGGAGCAGGCTCGGCAGACCGCTGCGCGAGGAGATGCGCACGGCTGCGACGGCGATCAGCAGGACCAGCGAACAGACGAGCAGGAGCTGGTTCAGGTGGTGGACAGTCAGGGGCCGTTTCCTTCCTCCGAAGGTCGTACGGGATGGCCCGTACGGGTGTACGGGGCGCTGCGCAACGATCAGGTACTTCGTTACCTTACCTAATCGTTAACGCTTTCTTGACGCCCTCCAGGGTGACCTCGGGCGGGTTGGGGCCCCGGGTTCTTGACACCGCGTCCGAGGCCGCCGTGCCCTGCGCCTATGGTTGCTCCAGCGCTCCGTGACCCCACAGCCCGCCAGCAGCCCGCTCTGCCGCTCGCGAAGGACAGCAAGGACAGCGATGCCCTCGAACACCAACGCCTCTTCCGGCCATTCGTCCGGCAAGAAGAAGGGGCGCAGAGCCCGACTGATCGTGATCGTGCTGGTCCTGGCCATTGTCGCGGGCATCGGCTACGGCACGTACTGGAGCATCAGTACGGTGCGTGCCTCCTTCCCGCAGACGAAGGGCTCGATCAAGCTCGACGGGCTCTCCGGTCCCGTGGACGTCAAGCGGGACTCCTACGGGATCCCCCAGGTCTATGCCTCGTCCGACGAGGACCTGTTCATGGCCCAGGGCTATGTGCAGGCACAGGACCGCTTCTGGGAGATGGACGTCCGCCGCCATATGACCTCCGGCCGGCTCTCCGAGATGTTCGGCAAGAGCCAGGTCAAGACCGATGAATTCCTGCGGACGCTCGGCTGGCACCGGGTGGCGCAGAAGGAGTACGACTCCAAGCTCTCGCCCGAGACGAAGAAGTACCTCCAGGCGTACGCCAAGGGAGTCAACGCCTATCTCGCCGGCAAGGACGGCGGGGACATCTCCGTCGAGTACGCGGCGCTCGGGTTCACCAACGACTACGCGCCGCAGAAGTGGACGCCGGCCGACTCCGTGGCCTGGCTCAAGGCGATGGCCTGGGACCTGCGCGGCAACATGCAGGAAGAGATCGACCGCTCCCTGATGACGAGCCGCCTCGGCCCGCAGCAGATCGCGGACCTGTACCCGGACTACCCGTACGACCGGCACAAGGCGATCGTCCAGTCCGGCTCCTACGACAGCGCGACCGGCTCCTACGGGGAGGGCTCCGGCGGGTCCGGAAATCAAACCGGCACGGGAACGGGCACCGGAACGGGTACCTCCACAGGCGCCGGAACCGGCATCAGCGCGCAAGGCGCCACAGGCACCGGTCTCGCGGGCGACACCGAGGCCCCCAACGGCCTCCAGAGCCAGCTGACCGGGCTCTCCGACGCCCTGGACCAGGTCCCCGCGGCCGTCGGCCCGAACGGCAACGGCATCGGCTCCAACTCGTGGGTGGTCTCCGGAGCGCACACGATCACCGGGAAGCCGCTGCTCGCCAACGACCCGCACCTGTCGCCGCAGCTCCCGTCGGTCTGGTACCAGATGGGCCTGCACTGCCGGAGCCTGTCGGCCTCGTGCCAGTACGACGTCACGGGCTACACGTTCTCCGGGATGCCCGGCGTGATCATCGGCCACAACCAGGACATCTCCTGGGGCATGACGAACCTGGGCGCCGACGTCACCGACCTGTACCTGGAGAAGCTCAACAGCGGCGGCGGGTACCAGTACGACGGCAAGACGGTCCCGTTCAAGACCCGCAAGGAGACCATCAAGGTCGCCGGCGGCGACGACAAGACCATCACCGTCCGCGAGACCAACAACGGTCCGCTGATCTCGGACCGGGACGACGAGCTGGTCAAGGTCGGCAAGAAGGCGCAGGTCGACGCCGCTGCCCCCGACCGGGGCGACGGCTACGGGGTCTCGCTGCGCTGGACCGCGCTGAACCCCGGCAAGTCCATGGACGCCGTCTTCGAGCTGAACAGGGCGAAGGACTGGACCCAGTTCCGCAAGGCCGCCGCCCACTTCGAGGTGCCCTCGCAGAACCTGATCTACGCCGACACCAAGGGCAACATCGGCTACCAGGCACCCGGCAGGATCCCGGTCCGGGGCAAGGGCGACGGTTCGCTGCCCGCGCCCGGCTGGGACTCCGAGTACCGCTGGAAGAGCTACATCCCGCAGTCCGCGCTGCCGTACGAGTACAACCCCAAGCGCGGCTACATCGTGACCGCCAACCAGGCCGTCATCGACAAGGACAAGTACCCGTACCACCTCACCTCCGACTGGGGTTACGGCACGCGCAGCCAGCGCATCACCGATCTGATCGAGTCGAAGATCGCCGGCGGCGGCAAGATCTCCACCGACGACATGCGCACCATGCAGATGGACAACAGCAGCGAGATCGCCAAGCTGCTCGTGCCCAAGCTGCTCAAGATCGACGTCTCGGACAAGTACGTCCGCGAGGCGCAGAAGCTCCTGGAGAACTGGGACTACACCCAGAACCCGGACTCGGCGGCGGCCGCGTACTTCAACTCGGTCTGGCGCAACATCCTCAAGCTGTCCTTCGGCAACAAGCTCCCCAAGGAGCTGCGGGTCAAGGGCCAGTGCCTGAGCGTGGAACCTGCGGGTGACACCGGCCCGGCGGACGAGGACCGGCGGGTGCGCGAGTGCGGAGAGCGCGACGCGGACTCGGCGCAGCCGGACGGCGGCGACCGTTGGTTCGAGGTCGTCCGCAAGATCATCAACGATGAGAACAACGACTGGTGGAAGGCCCCGGCCACCCGCACCGACGCCGAGACCAAGACCCGTGACCAGCTGTTCGCGCGGGCCATGGAGGACGCGCGCTGGGACGTCACGGCCAAGCTCGGCAAGGACGTGGACACCTGGAGCTGGGGCCGGCTGCACCAGCTGAGCCTGAAGAACCAGACCCTCGGCACGGACGGGCCCGGCTGGCTCCGGTACGTGCTCAACCGCGGCCCGTGGAAGCTCGGCGGCGGCGAGGCGGCCGTGGACGCGACCGGCTGGAACGCGGCCGGCGGCTACGGCGTCATCTGGGTCCCGTCGATGCGCATGGTGGTCAACCTCGCGGACCTCGACAAGTCCAAGTGGATCAACCTCACCGGCGCCTCGGGGCACGCGTTCAGCGCGCACTACACCGACCAGACGGAGAAGTGGTCCAAGGGCGAACTCGTCCCGTGGGTCTCTTCGGAGCAGGCGGTCGGCAAGAACACGAAGGACACCCTGGTGCTGCGGCCCTGACAACGGGCGACACCTTCCGAAAGGGCCCTCCACGCACGCGTGGAGGGCCCTTTCACGTTCCTGAGGACAGGCCGCTCGCCAGGTCGCTCACCGAGCCCCTCACCGGAAGCGGCGCACTCCCGAAGGTGTCACCACGGCGTGCACGGGACGGTCGTGCGGCTCCTCGGGGACGTGCTCGACGACCTCACCGTCGTACAGGAGCACCACGAGCGCCGGATCCGCGTCCGCGCGCCCGAGCCGCGCGAGGACCCGGTCGTACGAGCCGCCGCCGCGGCCGAGCCGCATGCCGCGCCCGTCGACGGCGAGGCCCGGCAGCAGCACCGCGTCGGCCTCCACGACGGCCTCCGTGCCGAGCGGCTCCCCGGAGGGCTCCAACAGGGCCATCTTTCCCGCATGTTGCACGCGCGCGAGGGACCCCGGTCCGTCGTAGGCGCCCCAGTCGAGGTCGTTGTCGTCGAGGAGCACGGGAAGCAGGACGCGCACCCCGCGCGCGTGGAGCGCGTCGAGCAGCGCGCGGGTGCCCGGTTCACGGCCTACCGAGACGTACGCGGCGACGGTGCGTGCCCCGGCCAGCTCCGGAAGTCCAAGGGCCCGACGGGCAAGCGCCCCGGCCGCCGTCTCGACGTCATCGGCGGGCAACCCGGATCTCACCTGGAGGAGTTCTGCCCGCAATGCGTTCTTGTCAGCCTTTGGCAAACACATAGCCAGCTCACAAACCCCTCATATAGGTACCAAGTTAACTGGAAGCAAATCTTCCGCCCAGACGCTACGGATATGGTTCACCGCATGACTGAGTCGCACCCCAGGATCAGCAAGGCTGTCATCCCCGCCGCGGGCCTCGGCACCCGGTTCCTGCCGGCCACCAAGGCAACGCCCAAGGAGATGCTGCCGGTCGTCGACAAGCCGGCGATCCAGTACGTCGTCGAGGAGGCCGCGGCTGCCGGTCTCGACGACGTACTCATGATCACGGGCCGCAACAAGCGGCCCCTGGAGGACCATTTCGACCGCAACTACGAGCTCGAGTCGGCTCTCCAGAAGAAGGGCGACGCCGGCCGCCTCGCCAAGGTCCAGGAGTCCAGCGACCTCGCGACCATGCACTACGTCCGCCAGGGCGACCCCAAGGGCCTCGGCCACGCCGTCCTGTGCGCGGCCCCGCACGTCGGCCAGGAGCCCTTCGCGGTCCTCCTCGGCGACGACCTGATCGACCCGCGCGACCCCCTGCTCGCCCGCATGGTCGAGGTCCAGGAGCAGCGCGGCGGCAGCGTCATCGCGCTCATGGAGGTCGAGCCCTCGCAGATCCATCTCTACGGCTGCGCCGCCGTCGAGGCGACCGAGGACGGCGACGTCGTCAAGATCACCGGCCTGGTCGAGAAGCCCGACCCCGCGGACGCCCCGTCGAACTACGCGATCATCGGCCGCTATGTCCTCGACCCCGCGATCTTCGGCATACTGCGCCGGACCGAGCCGGGCCGCGGCGGCGAGATCCAGCTCACCGACGCCCTCCAGCAGCTCGCCGACGACGAGAAGGCCGGCGGCCCCGTCCACGGCGTCGTCTTCAAGGGCCGCCGGTATGACACCGGGGACCGCGGCGACTATCTGCGTGCCATTGTCAGACTCGCGTGCGAACGTGAGGACCTGGGCCCGGACTTCCGGACCTGGCTTCGCAGTTACGTCACCGAGGAGATGTAGCACCTTGAGCAGCACGACCACGCACGTCACCGGTCAGGAGCACGTCTGGTCGGTGGCGGAGCACCTGGAGGACATCCTCGCCACGGTCCGCCCGCTGGAGCCCATCGAGCTCCAGCTCCTCGACGCACAGGGCTGCGTCCTCGTCGAGGACATCTCGGTGCCCGTCTCGCTGCCCCCCTTCGACAACAGCTCGATGGACGGGTACGCGGTCAGGGCCGCCGACGTGGCGGGCGCGAGCGAGGACTTCCCCGCGGTGCTCACGGTCGTGGGGGACGTCGCCGCGGGCCAGGCCGGGCTGCTCCACGTGGGGGCCGGCCAGGCCGCCCGCATCATGACCGGCGCCCCGCTCCCGCCCGGAGCCGAGGCCGTCGTCCCCGTCGAGTGGACCGACGGCGGCCTGGGCGAGGGCCCGGTCTCCGGGATGCGCGCCCACAGCGCCGCCCCCGAGGGCGCCTCCGGCGAGGTCCGCGTGCACCGCCCCGCCGAGGCACGCGCGCACGTGCGCGCCAAGGGCAGCGACGTGAAGGCGGGCGACCGCGCCCTGGAGGCCGGCACCGTCCTCGGCCCGCCCCAGATCGCCCTCCTCGCCGCGATCGGCCGCGGCACCGTACGCGTGCGCCCGCGCCCGCGCGTGGTCGTCATGTCCACCGGCAGCGAACTGATCCAGCCGGGCGAGGAGTTGGCCGAGGGCCAGATCTACGACTCCAACAGCTTCGCCCTCACCGCCGCCGCCCGCGACGCCGGAGCGATCTCCTACCGCGTCGGCGCGGTCGCCGACGACGCGGAGACGCTGCGGTCCACCATCGAGGACCAGCTGATCCGCGCCGACCTCATCGTCACCACGGGCGGCGTCAGTGTCGGCGCGTACGACGTCGTGAAGGAGGCGCTGACCTCCGTCGGCGACTCCGAGGACGAGACCGGCATCGGCGCCGGCAGCGGCGTCGAGTTCCGCAAGCTCGCCATGCAGCCGGGCAAGCCCCAGGGCTTCGGCACCATCGGCCCCGAGCACACCCCGCTCCTCGCCCTGCCGGGCAACCCCGTCTCCTCGTACGTCTCCTTCGAGCTGTTCGTACGCCCCGCGGTACGCACCCTCATGGGCCTGCCCGCCGCCGACGTCCACCGGCCGTCGGCCCGCGCGGTCCTGAAGTCGGCCGAGGCCCTCAGCTCGCCCGCCGGACGACGCCAGTTCCTGCGCGGGACGTACGACGCCGAGGCCGGGACCGTCAGCCCTGTGGGGGGCGCCGGATCCCACCTCGTCGCGGCGCTCGCCCACGCGGACGCGCTGATCGTCCTGCCCGAGAAGACCACGTCGGCCGAGCCCGGTGCGGAAGTGGACGTGGTCCTCCTCGGCTGAGCGCGCCGTCCGCGCGATACCGTGTCGCGCACAACAGGCCGCGCGCCGCACCGCGGCCCACGGACCGGGAGCGCCAGAGCACCATGAGCAGTTCGCAGGACCGACTGACGCACATCGACGAGGCGGGCGCGGCCCGCATGGTCGACGTGTCCGCCAAGGACGTGACCGCGCGCACCGCCCGTGCCAGCGGCCGCGTCCTCGTATCGCCCCGCGTGGTGGAGCTGCTGCGTGGTGAGGGAGTGCCCAAGGGCGACGCCCTCGCCACGGCCCGCATCGCCGGGATCATGGGCGCCAAGCGCACCCCCGACCTCATCCCGCTCTGCCACCCGCTGTCGGTGTCCGGGGTGAAACTGGACCTGTCCGTCGCCGACGACGCGGTCGAGATCCTCGCCACGGTGAAGACCACGGACCGCACGGGCGTCGAGATGGAGGCCCTGACGGCCGTCTCGGTGGCCGCGCTCACGGTGATCGACATGGTGAAGGCCGTCGACAAGGGCGCCGTCATCACGGACGTACGCGTCGAGGAGAAGACGGGCGGCAAGTCGGGCCACTGGACCCGTCCGGAGGCCGGGGAATGAGCCCCTACCGCGCCCTCGTCGTCACCGCCTCCAACCGCGCCGCCGCCGGGGTCTACGCCGACACCGGCGGCCCCCGGATCGCGAAGGGCCTCGAAGCCCTGGGCTTCCAGGTCGACGGGCCGCGGGTCGTGCCCGACGGGGACCCGGTGGCCGAGGCGCTGCGGGCCGGCGTCGACGCCGGGTACGACGTCATCCTCACCACCGGCGGCACCGGCATCTCGCCCACCGACCGGACCCCCGAGGCCACCCGCAGTGTGCTCGACCACGAGGTGCCGGGCATCCCCGAGGCCATTCGCGCGTTCGGACGGGAGAAGGTGCCCACGGCCGCGCTCTCCCGAGGCCTCGCCGGCGTCGCGGGACGCACGCTGATCGTGAACCTGCCGGGGTCGTCCGGCGGCGTCAAGGACGGCCTCGCCGTACTGGGTCCCCTGCTGACCCACGCCGTTGACCAGCTGCGCGGCGGCGACCACCCCAGACCCGACGGTGGTGCGAGCTGAACACCCCATCCTGGCCGGTCGAGCTGACGGACGGTGACGTCTGCCTGCGCCCGATAAAACTGCGCGACCAGCGGGCCTGGCGCGAGGTCAACCGCCGCAACCGCGACTGGCTGCGCCCCTGGGAAGCGACCATCCCGCCGCCCACGCCCAGCGGCCCGATCGCCCATCGTCCGACGTACCGTCAGATGGTCCGCCATCTGCGCGCCGAGGCGAGCGCGGGGCGCATGCTGCCCTTCGTCATCGAGTACCAGGGGCGCCTGGTCGGGCAGTTGACGGTGGCCGGGATCACCTGGGGCTCGATGTGCTCGGGCCATGTCGGCTACTGGGTCGACGAGTCGGTGGCCGGGCGCGGAGTGATGCCGACCGCGGTGGCGCTCGCGGTCGACCACTGCTTCCGCACCGTGGGCCTGCACCGCATCGAGGTCTGCATTCGCCCGGAGAACGGGCCGAGCCGCCGGGTCGTCGAAAAACTCGGATTCCGCGAGGAAGGGCTGCGGCCCCGCTATCTCCACATCGACGGCGGCTGGCGCGACCATCTCGTCTACGCGCTCACCGTTGAGGAGGTCCCGGAAGGCCTCCTGAGCCGCTGGCGTCACAAGCGTGGCGGCAACACCGCTGGTCCGGGTGGTCCGAGCACCGCGGAGCGGCCGGGCAGTTCGCCAAAATAAAATAAGTGTTCGAAATTGATCGGAGATCGTCCGCCGCAGGCATTAAATTCGCTCGACGGGTGGCGCGTTGATGCCTCAGTCGGAAAAAAAGTTCGAAATATCAGCCAGATCGTGCGACACACCGGCTCAATTGGCGGATGGCCTCACGCAAACCCCTCTACCGTGTGAGGCGTGAGCAGCAGCGGCCTCATCTACGCAGTCATCGTCGGGGCCTGGGCCGCCTACTTGGTGCCGATGTGGCTCCGTAGGCAGGACGAGCTGAACGAGGCCCGTCCGACGGAACGCTTCAGCACCGCCATCCGGCTGCTGTCCGGACGGGCGGGCATGGAGCGCCGATACGCCAAGGACCTGCAGGCGCGCTCGCCCGAAGGGGAGGAGCAGCGCAGCGACCCGTCCGTCCCGGACGCGGCCACCGACTCGGTGGACGTCCGGGCCTTCGCCGCGCCTCCGGTCCGCGGCGAGCGCAGGAGCGAGAACCGGGAGGCCCGCCACGAGCGGCACCCCGGATCCGAAGCCCGCCCCGAGCCCCGGCCCAGGACCTCGCCCGCCCGGCAGTCCCCCGACCGCCAGGTCTCCGCCCGGACCTCCCACGGTGAGCCGACGCACGACCGGCCGAACCGTGACCGGCCCGCGGGCGACCCGCACACGAACGGCAGGTCGGCAACCGGACGCGGCCCCGACCGCCAGCAGTCCGAGCGCCAGCAGTCGGACCGCCAGCAGTCCGACCGTCCGCAGTCCGAGCGCTCCGCGTCCGAGCGGCAGGCCGCCTCGGCCGACGCCGCCGCCCGCGCCCGCCGCTCCAAGGTGCTCGCACGCAGGCGCCGTACGACCGTCATGCTCTTCCTCGCCTTCACGGCCGGCGCGGTCGTCGCCGCCGTCGGCGGGCTCGCGTTCCTGTGGGCGCCCGCGGTGCCCGCCGTGCTGCTCAGCTCGTACATCTTCTATCTGCGGGCCCAGGAGCGGCGTCGCTTCGCGTACGTGATGGACCGGCGCCAGGCCGAGGTCGCGGCGCAGCGGCTGCGCGAGCGGCAGCCCCGCAGGCGGCAGCCCGCCGCGGGCCGGGCCGCCGCGGAGGAGGCCGAAGAGGGGCCTGCGCCAGAGGTGGCGACCGACCCCGGTCTCGAGGCGCTCGCGGCCGACCGGCGCGCGCTCGTCGAGCAGACCGACCACGCCGAGTGGGTCGACCAGCAGCGCGAGCGCCAGCGCGGCCCCGGCCGCGGCGACAGCTGGGATCCGGTCCCGGTGCCCCTGCCGACGTATGTGACCGCCCCGGTCGCCCCGCGCGCCACCGGCAGCGTCGACCTCGGCGCCCCCGACGCGTGGAGCTCGGCCCGCTCCAGCGCGGCGGGTGCGGCGCAGCAGGAGCCGGCCGCGCACACCGGCGAGGAGCCGGCAGTGCCGTCCGGGGACTGCGACGGCGCGGACGAGACGGGGGACGAGCGCTGCGACGCCCGCCGGGCCGCCTCCGCGCGCCGGTCGCGCGAGCGCGGCCGCACCCCGCTCTTCGACCAGTACGACGACGGCGGCCGCCCCCGCGCGGCCAACGAGTGAGACCCGTTCGGGACCACCCTGGCTGACCAGCCAGGACCGGATTTCCGAGCACCCGGATCGGGATGCTAGAGTTTCACTCGTTGCAAGGGCCTGTGGCGCAGTCTGGTAGCGCACCTCGTTCGCATCGAGGGGGTCTGGGGTTCAAATCCCCACAGGTCCACCGCAATTAAGAGCCCCACCGGATTCGTCCGGTGGGGCTCTTGCCTTGCCTGCTCGCTCCCTCCCCGTGGCGCCCGTTCCGCGATGTCGCGCGCGTCACAGCGCCTTGGCGAAGCAGCGGCTCAGTTCCTCGAAGCGGTAGTGGCCGAACTTGCCGCAGGGCGTGTAGCCGCTCGACGCGTAGAGGGCGATGGCCTCCGGCTGCTTGAGGCCCGTCTCCAGGACCATGCGGGAACGGCCGGCCGCGCGGGCGTCGTCCTCCAGGGCCGCGAGTATGCGCCGGGCCAGACCCAGCCCCCGCGCCTCCGGCGTGACGTACATCCTCTTCAGCTCGGCGTCGCCGTCCGAATATCCCTCGTCGTTCTGGTCCTGCGTGCGCCAGCCGCCGGTGGCGAGCGGGGTGCCCCCCTCGTCGTACGCGATCAGGTAGAGGCCGCGCGGGGCGTCGAACATCGTCGGGTCGAGCGGGGTGACATCGCCGTCGTCGCCGTAGCGCTCGGCGTATTCGAGCTGGACGCGGTCGTTCAGCTTGATCGCGTCGGGGTGTCCGAAGGAGACGCGCTGGAGGGTGGGCGCCACGGGGGGGTGAATAGTCATGCCAAGTATCGTATCTCTATGCTGAAGGGCGGCTGTCCGTTTAAGTGTGCCGGTATCGTGCCCTGGTGCTGACTGTGACGAGTGTCAACGTGAACGGGCTGCGGGCCGCCGCCAAGAAGGGCTTCGTGGAGTGGCTGGCCGGGACCTCCGCGGACGTCCTGTGTCTCCAGGAGGTGCGGGCCGAGCCGCAGCAGATGCCCGACGAGGTGCGCGAACCCGAGGGATGGCACGTCGTGCACGCCCCGGCCGCCGCGAAGGGCCGGGCCGGTGTGTCGCTCTACACACGCCGTGAGCCGGAGCGCGTACAGATCGGCTTCGGGTCCGAGGAGTTCGACGGCAGCGGGCGGTACGTGGAGGTGGACCTCCCCGGTGTCGTCGTCGCCAGCCTCTACCTGCCCTCCGGTGAGGTCGGGACCGAGCGGCAGGACGAGAAGATCCGCTTCATGGGCGAGTTCCTGGCCTATCTGAAGGGGCTGCGGGAGCGCGCCGCCGCCGAGGGCCGCGAGGTGCTCGTGTGCGGCGACTGGAACATCGCCCACCGCGAGGCCGACCTCAAGAACTGGAAGTCCAACAAGAAGAACTCCGGCTTCCTCCCCGAGGAGCGCGACTGGCTCGGACAGGTCCTCGACGAGGGTGACGGCGGCTACGTCGACGTGGTGCGTTCCCTGCACCCCGACGAGGAGGGTCCGTACTCGTGGTGGTCGTACCGGGGACGGGCTTTCGACAATGATTCAGGATGGAGGATCGACCTCGCGGTCGCGACACCTGGGCTCGCTCGGCGGGCGGTCAAGGGGTTCGTCGAGCGAGCTGCAAGTCACGGGGAGCGGTGGTCGGACCACGCTCCCGTGACCGTGGTGTTCGAGACGTGACAGGTGTGAGGGGCGCGCCGAGAATCTCGGCGTGCCCCTCACACTCTCAGCGCTTCACGCCTCAGTTGCTCTGTCGCGTACCGGGGGATTTCCCGAGCGAGAACGCCAAGCGGGAGGTATCCGGCCCGGACCGTCGGGCACGACCTCCGCCAGGGCGACCCTTGGTGACGTGGATGCGGACGCAGGTGCGGAGAAGGTCCTCTCGTGTTACTTCACCCTCTGTTCCGATCGCCTGGAGACAGCGGTCGACCGCGTACGCCTCACCGTTCCGGCAGCGGGTGGTGCCTGCCGTATGTCCGAGTGGCGTGGCAGACTTCGGCGTGTGCGTGGCGAGTGGTCCGAGTGGTCAACTGGCAATCATGCGAGGGGACTTCATGTCCGCGTTTCCTTCCAGGCGTCGTGTTCTGTTCGGGGCTGCCGGGGGCGGGGTTGCGGCTGTGGTGGCGCCGGGGGTGGCTCGCGCGGCGGCCCCGGGTTCGCCCGCGGTCATGGTCACCGAGCAGGCGAGCAAGCGGATCCTCGTGCTGGATCCTGGGCGGACCGTCTGGGATCCGGCGGCCGATCCGTCCTGTGTGCGGTGGCAGTTCTCGCCCGTCGGGGATCCGCGCTATCGGGATCTCGCGCCGGACGAGAGCTGGGTGTACCCCGCCGAGGCCAAGGTGCGGGTGCATCGCGGGCGGACGTATCTGCTGACCACGGCGTCGTTCGGGTTCGCGGCCGTCGTGTCGTGTCCGTCGGGCCGGCGGTACTGGGGTGCGACGCTCGGGCCCGGCGACGATCTCTTCAACCCGCACAGCATCGAGATCCTGCCGGACGGGAACGTGGCCGTCGCGTGCAGCACGGGGGCGCTCGTCAGGCTCTACGCCGCGTCGCTCGGCCCGCGCTCGGCGCGGTGTGCCGAGGTGGCGCTGAAGGGCGCGCACGGGCTGCACTGGGACGCCCGGCGTGAGGTGCTGTGGGCGCTCGGGGATGACGAGCTGGTCGCGTATCGGGCGGGTGGCAGCCGGGTGCGGCCCGCGCTGACGCGGATGTCGTCGGTGGGGCTGCCGGTCGCCAGGCCGGGGAAGTCGCCCGGCGGGCACGACCTGTTCCCGGTTGCGGGCCGCCCGGGGCGGCTGTGGGTGACGACGAGCGCTTCCGTGTTCCAGTACGACATCGCGAGCGGAGTCTTCGTGCAGGACTTCGCCGGTGCGGCCGAGATCGCGCGGCCCGGGGTGAAGGCGATCGGGGACGATCCGCGGACCGGGCGGGCGCTCAGCACCGTGCCGGAGAGTGGCCTGGGTGAGACGTGGTGGACGACGAAGGTGAGCGCGCACCGGCCGCCGGCCTCGTACACCCTCGTCAACGGCGGGATCTACAAGGCGCGTTGGTGGTTGCCGAGGTAGGCGGAGTGCTGCCTACTCCTCCGGTTTTCTGGCCAGGGTGCGGTCCATGGCCATGGACAGTTCCGCCTCGACCACGCTCTTGGCGAGCGGGCGCAGGCGCTGGAGGTCCTGTTCCGATGCGTGGGAGAGGACCAGGTCGGTGAAGAGTTCGGCAAGGTCCTCCGCGTGGGCGCGGACGCGTTTGGCGGCCGCGAGGACGTCGGCGAGCGGGACGCCCTCGCGGACCAGGGCGGCGGAGACGTCGAGCAGGCGCCGGCTGACGTGCACGATCTCCTCGCCGTCGACGCCGACGTAGCCGAGGTCCATCGCGGCTGCGAGGTTGTCCGGGGTGACCTGGCCCGCGAAGTAGTCGGCCAGTTCCTCGGGGGTGAGGCGGACCGGGGTCTCCTCGGACGGCTCGCCGAGGCCGAGGAGTTCGCCGACGTCGCGGCCGCGGTCGAAGGCTTCGGAGAGTTCGGCGATGCCGCTGAGGGTGTGGCCGCGTTCCAGGAGGGCGGCGATGGTGCGCAGGCGGGCCAGGTGGCTCTCGTCGTACCAGGCGATGCGGCCCTCGCGGCGCGGGGGCGGGATCAGCTTGCGTTCGCGGTAGAAGCGCAGGGTGCGCACGGTGATGCCGGCCTCCCGCGCGAGCTCCTCCATGCGGAACTCCCGGGTGCCGGGGTCTTTCGCCGTCGCCTTCGCCGCTTCCTTCGCCACGTGAGAACCCTATGTTGTACCGCCGGTAACTTTCCTGGGCCCGACCCCTACCCATCAGTACGCACCTGCTCTACGCTCCCCATTGCGCCAGTGTTCACTGGCAGGGTCGTGCGGTTAGGGAGGCGCCGGGATGGCTGAGCACGAGCATGAGCACGTACGGGTGGCGGTGATCGGGTCCGGGTTCGGCGGGCTCGGGGCCGCGGTCCGGCTGCGGCGCGAAGGCATCACCGACTTCGTGGTCCTGGAGCGGGCGGGCGCCGTCGGCGGCACGTGGCGCGACAACAGCTACCCGGGGTGCGCATGCGACGTGCCCTCCCACCTGTACTCCTTCTCCTTCGCGCCCAACCCCGACTGGCCGCGCACCTTCTCCGGCCAGAAGCACATCCGGGAATATCTGGAGCGCGTCGCCGACACCTTCCGACTGCGTCCGCACATCCGCTTCGACCACGAGGTGAAGCAGGCACGCTGGGACACCGAGAAGCTGTGGTGGGTGGTCGAGACCTCGCAGGGGACGCTCACCGCCGACGTCGTCATCTCGGCGAGCGGCCCGCTGGCCGACCCGAAGATGCCGGACATCAAGGGCCTCGACGCCTTCCCCGGCACGGTCTTCCACTCCGCGCGCTGGGACCACGACTACGACCTGCGCGGCAAGCGCGTCGCCGTGATCGGCACGGGCGCCTCCGCCATCCAGATCGTGCCGGCCATCCAGCGTGACGTGGCGAAGCTGACGCTGTTCCAGCGCACCCCGCCGTGGGTCATGCCGCGCGCCGACCGCGCCATCACGGGCGCCGAGCGCTGGCTGCACCGCCGGCTGCCGTTGACCACGCAGGCCCGCCGCGGACTGCTGTGGGGCATCCGTGAGCTCCAGGTGCAGGCGTTCACGAAGCGGCCCAACGAGCTGGGCCTGGTCGAGCAGCTGGCCAAGCGCAACCTCCACCGGTCCATCAAGGACCCGGCCCTGCGCGCCAAGCTCACGCCGGACTACCGCATCGGCTGCAAGCGCATCCTGCTGTCCAACACCTACTACCCGGCTCTCGCGCAGCCGAATGTCGACGTCGTGGCGTCCGGGCTCAGCGAGGTCCGCGGCTCCACGCTGGTCGCCGCCGACGGCAGCGAGGTCGAGGCCGACGCGATCGTCTTCAGCACCGGCTTCCACGTCACGGACATGCCGATCGCCGACCGGGTCGTGGGTGCCGAGGGGCACACGCTCATGGAGTCCTGGAAGGACGGCATGAGCGTGCTGCGCGGCGCGACGGCGGCCGGGTTCCCGAACTTCATGACCGTCATCGGACCGAACACCGGCCTCGGCAACTCCTCGATGATCCTGATGATCGAGTCCCATCTGAACTATCTGGCCGACTACGTACGCCAGTTGGACGTGCTCGGCGGTCGGGTTGCCCTCGACCCGCGCCCCTCCGCGGTGAATGCGTGGAACCGCCGCGTGCAGGACCGGATGGAGCGCACGGTGTGGAGCTCCGGCGGCTGCAGCAGCTGGTACCTCGACGAGAACGGCGTGAACACCACGCTGTGGCCGGGCACGACGACCGAGTTCCGGACCGCCACGCGCCGGGTCGACCTCGGCGAGTACGAGGTGGTCAGGGCGCCGGCGGCGAAACCGGCCGCGGTAGCCGCGGCACGTACGAAGAAGGGCCGGGGCGGCAAGGTGGAGGCGGGAGCGGCATGAGCAGGCTGATGCATGTGACGAGCGGACCCTACGCGCCGCCCGCGGCCGCGCGTGAGCTGACGGCGGTCTCCGCCGACGGCGCCCGGCTGCACGTCGAGGTGCACGGAACCGTCGACAATGCGGCGGCGCCCACGGTGGTGCTCGCCCATGGGTGGACGTGCTCGACCGCGTTCTGGGCCGCGCAGATTCGTTCCCTTGCCGCCGACCACCGGGTCGTCGCCTACGACCAGCGCGGTCACGGGCGCAGTCCGGCGGCGCAGGCCCCGTACTCGACACAGATGCTCGCCGACGACCTGGAGGCCGTGCTCGGCGCGACGCTCGCGCCGGGTGAGAAGGCCGTGCTCGTCGGGCACTCCATGGGCGGCATGACGATGATGGCCGCGTCGCAGCGGGCGAAGTTCCGCGAGCACGCGGCCGCGGTCCTGCTGTGCAGCACGGGCAGCTCGCACCTGGTGGCCGAGTCGACCGTGCTGCCGCTGCGGCCCGGGCGGCTGCGGACCCGGATCACGACGGCCGTGCTCGGTGCGAGGGCGCCGCTCGGGCCCGTCACGCCGCTCGGCAAGAAGGTCCTGCGTTACGCGACCATGGGCCCGGGGTCGTCGCCGGACAAGGTCGAGGCCTGCGCCCGCATCGTGCACGCCTGCCCCACCAAGGTGCGCTACCACTGGTCGCACGTCCTCGCCGGGCTCGAACTCGACGAGCAGGTGGCCGAGTTGCGGGTGCCGACGGGGGTCATCGCGGGTACGGCCGACCGGCTCACCCCCGTCGTGCACGCACGTCGCCTGGCGGCGACGCTGCCGGAGTGCGTGGGGCTCACCGAACTCACCGGTCTCGGGCACATGACGCCCGTCGAAGCGCCCGACCTGGTCACCGAGCGCATCCGCGAACTGGCCGAGTACGTCACGGACGACGAGACGAACGACGAGTTGAAGGGAGCGGCATCCGCATGAGCAGGGTCAGTCTCGAAGGACAGGTGGCGGTCGTCACGGGTGCCGCGCGCGGTGTGGGCGAGCTGCTCGCGCGCAAGCTGGCGGCGCGCGGCGCAAAGATCGCGCTGGTCGGCCTGGAGCCGGACGAGCTGAAGGCGGTGTCCGAACGCCTCAGCACCGACAGCGACTTCTGGCACGCCGACGTCACCGACCATGTGGCGATGGCGCAGGTCGCCGAGGAGGTCAAGCAGCGCTTCGGCAAGGTCGACATCGTCGTCGCGAACGCGGGCGTCGCCAACGGCGGCCCGTTCCTCGACTCCGACCCGGTCGCCTGGCGCCGCGTCATCGAGGTCAACCTGATCGGATCCGCGGTCACGGCCCGGGCGTTCCTGCCGGTGCTCATGGAGAGCCGCGGGTATCTGCTCCAGATCGCGTCGCTCGCCGCGATCACGCCGGCGCCCATGATGACCGCGTACTGCGCGTCGAAGTCCGGCGTCGAGGCGTACGCGCACAGCCTGCGCGCCGAGGTCGGCTACAAGGGCGTACGGGTCGGGGTCGGGTACCTGTCGTGGACCGACACCGACATGGTGCGCGGCGCCGACCAGGACGACGTGATGCGCGAGCTGCGGCAGCGGCTGCCGTGGCCGTCGAACAAGACGTATCCGCTGGGCCCGGCCGTGGACCGGATCGTCGCGGGCATCGAGCGGCGGTCCGCGCACGTGTACGCGCAGTGGTGGCTGCGGGGCATGCAGGGCATCCGCGGCTATCTGCCCGGGGTCATCGGGGCGGTCGGGCAGCGCGAGATGCGGCGGTTCGAGCCGCGCCTGAAGAGCGTCTCGACGGGGCTCGTGGGGGCGGGGGGCGCCGCCGACGAGTCCGTACGGGGGCGCTGACGCGTCCTGCGGGGCGCTGACCTGCGGTTTTTGGGGTCGGACACCGTCCGTTACTGATCGAAATGCGCGCTCTGTCCCGGCATGTAAATCTGGTCGAGGCCCGACCCCCTCACCCAAAAACGGGAGTGAATCGCATGGGCATGAAGGACCAGTTCCAGGACAAGGCAGAGCAGCTCGCCAACCAGGCCAAGAAGCGGTCCGGTCAAGGCAGGGACGAGGCGAGCGAGCGCTCGTCGCACGTCCAGGACGACCTGCGACGTGAGCGTGGCTCGCAGTCCGAGGACTCCGAGCGGCGGCGGCAGGAAGCGCAGGACAGGTTCGATCAGGACTATGACGCCTGACGCTCCGCTTCGCTGAGCCAGTGAGAACGAGGGCCACCCGGGACGCCGGGTGGCCCTCGTTCTTCGGTGTGCGGGCCGGCGCGTGAAGGACGTTGCCCGGCGCACGGGCTGCGCCCGCTCCTCCCGTGGCCGGGGTCAGCGCGGCGGGAGTTCGGGGCGGGCGTGGTTCGGCGTGTCCGTGTAGTCCGGGGGAGTCTTCGCCGGGCCGGCGACCAGGAGGTCCAGGGCCAGGTAGACCGCGTCGTCGAGTTGGGCGTGGCGGCCCTCTGCCCAGTCCAGGGGGGTGCGCAGGACCTCGACGTCCGGTTCCACGCCCTTGTTCTCGATCGACCAGCCGTACTCGGGGAACCAGGCCGCGTTCATGGGGACCGTGATGACCGTGCCGTCGCCGAGTGTGTGGCGGCCCGTCATGCCGACGACGCCGCCCCAGGTGCGCTGACCCACGACGGGACCGAGCCCGAGGAGCTTGAACGCCGCGGTGATCATGTCGCCGTCGGACGAGGTCGCCTCGTCGGCCAGGGCGACGACCGGACCGCGCGGGGCGTTCGACGCGTACGAGACGGGCTGGGCGTTGCGGGTCAGGTCCCAGCCGAGGATCTTGCGGGTGAGTTTCTCGATGACGAGCTCGCTGATGTGGCCGCCCGCGTTGCCGCGCACGTCGACGATGAGGGCGGGCCGGGAGACCTCCATGCGCACGTCACGGTTGAACTGCGCCCAGCCGGAGCCGCCCATGTCGGGGATGTGCAGATAGCCGCAGTGGCCGCCGCTCAGCTCCCGTACGACCGCGCGGCGCTTGGCCACCCAGTCCTGGTAGCGCAGCGGGCGCTCGTCGATGAGGGGGACGACCGCGACGCGGCGGGGGCTGCCCTCGCCCTCCGCGGGCCGGAACGTCAGCTCGACCGTCGTGCCGCCCGAGCCCGCGAGCAGCGGGTAGGGGCCGGCCACCGGGTCGACCGGGCGGCCGTCGACATGCGTGAGGAAGGCGCCCTCGCGGATGCCGCTGCCGGCCAGCGGGGAGCGCGCCTTCGAGTCCGACGAGTCGCCGGGCAGGATGCGGACGAGCTGCCAGCCCTCGTCGCGGTGCACGAAGTTGGCGCCGAGGAGGCCCTGGGCGCGCTGGTAGTGGGGCGGGCCCTCGTTGCGGCGGGCGGGGGACACGTAGGCGTGCGAGGTGCACAGTTCGCCGAGCACCTCGCGCAGCAGGTCGGCGAACTCGTCGGGGGACGCGACCCGTTCGACGAGCGGCCGGTACTGGGCGAGGACCGCGTCCCAGTCGATGTGGCACATCTTCGGGTCCCAGTAGTAGGCCCGGATGATCCGGCCGGCCTCGTCGTACGCCTGGCGCCACTCGGCGGCCGGGTCGACCTCGTGCAGGATGCGGCGCAGGTCGATCCAGACCGTGCTGTCGCTGTCGCCGGTCTCGGTGGAGGGGACGGCGCGCAGTTCGCCCTCGTCGACGACGACGAGGCGGGTGCCGTCGCCGCTGACCGCGAACCAGTCGAGGTGGGTGACGAGTTCGGTCTTCTTGCCCTTGGTGAGGTTGAAGTGCTCCAGGGTGGGGCGGCCCGAGGTGTCGGCCGGGTTGACGAAGGTCTCGCCGAGCGCGCCGGAGATCGGCCAGCGCAGCCAGACGAGGCCGCCGCCCGAGACGGGATGGAGCGCCGAGTACTTGGAGGCGGAGACCGGGAAGGGCACGACGCGGCTCGCCAGTCCCTCGATCTCCACGGTCGGCGCGCCGTCGGCCCCCGAGTCCTCCGTCGCGTCGAGCCCGCCCGCGGCCGTGCGCCCGTGGGGCGACAGGGCGAAGGGGGAGGGCGTCGCGGACGACAGCGGTACGAGATAGGGGCGGCAGCCGAGCGGGAAGGACAGGTCGCCGGTGTGCACGTCGTACACCGGGTCGAAGCCGCGCCAGGAGAGGAAGGCGAGATAGCGGCCGTCGCGCGTGAAGACCGGGTTCTCGTCCTCGAAACGGCCGTTGGTGACGTCGATGATCGTCCGGTCCTTGATCCGGGCCATCTTGATCTGCCGCAGGGAACGCCCGATGCCCGGGTGGGACCAGGTGAGCCAGGCGCCGTCGGGCGAGAAGGCCAGGTCGCGCACGGGCCCGTTGATCGACCGGATCAGCTCGGTGACCTCGCCGCCGGTCTGTGCCGCTCCCCCTTCTCCCTCCTCCTCGTCCTCGGTCGTGTCGATGAGCAGCAGGCGGCCGTCGTTCGACGCGATGGCGAGGCGCTCGCCGTCCGGGTCGCTGACCATTTCGAGGACCCGCCCGAGCTGCCCGGACGCGAGGCGGCGCGGCTCGCGCTCACCGCTCGCGCGCGGCAGGTACGAGATCTCGATCGCGTCCTCTCCCTCCGCGTCGGTGACGTACGCGACCTGCCCGCCGGAGCCGAGCATCTCGGGCTGCCTGACCCGCACGCCCGGGGTGTCCGCGATGGTCCGGGCGGGGCCGTCGCGGTGGGTGAGCCAGTACAGGCTGCCGCGGACGACGACGGCACTGGCCCGGCCCGTCTCGTCGACGGAGAGCCCGTCGACGTGATGGGCGGCCGGCACCTGGTAGGGGCGGCGCCCTACGCGCGGGCCGCCGAGGCGCACGTCCAGCTTGCGCGGCACGGAGCCGGCGGAGAGGTCGTCGATGATCCAGAGGTCGCCGGCGCACTGGTAGACGATCCGGGTCCCGTCGCTGGAGGCGTTGCGGGCGTAGAACGCGTCGTGGTCGGAGTGGCGGCGCAGGTCGGTGCCGTCGGGCAGGCAGGAGTACACATTGCCGATGCCCTGGTGGTCGGAGAGGAACGCGATGCGTCCCGCCACGAACATCGGTGCCTCCAGATGCCCGTCCAGGTCGGCGACGAGCTGCTCGCCGTGCAGCCACAGGCGGCCCTGGGCGCCGCCCCGGTACCGCTTCCAGGAGGCCGGCTCGTGCGGGGGAGTGCCGGTCAGGAGGAGAGTCCTGCGCTCGCCGTCGATCTCGGCGACCGCGATGTCGGAGACGGGGCCCCAGGGCAGCCTGCCGCCGGGGGAGCCGTCGGTGGGGACGTCGTAGGCCCAGGTGAAGTACGAGAAGGGCTGGCCGTGCGAGGCCACCGCGAGGATGACGGTCCGCCCGTCCTTGTCGGGCGGTGTCCAGCCGCGGACTTGGGTGTCCGTGCTGCCCCAGTAGGTGAGCCGCCGGGCGGGCCCGCCGTCCACCGGCGCGAGATGGATCTCGGGATCCAGGCTGCGCCAGGTCGTGTACGCGATGTGGCGGCCGTCCGGCGAGAACCGTGGGCTGCTCACCTTGGTCCGGTCGACCGTGACCCGCCAGGCCCGGCCCGGCCGGTCGAGCGGGGCGACCCAGAGGTCGTCCTCGGTCTCGAAGCAGAGCCGGTCCTCGTGCAGATGGGGAAACCGCAGGTACGCGTTGTCGCTCACCTACCCATGCTTTTCCGCTCAACGGCCCCCGGCAACTTGTGGCTCGCCCGCTTGCGGGTGGGACTTGTGGCGCAGGACACGTACGAAACGGTTTCGTTTCGTTAAGCGCGGTCGTACAGTACTTCTGTACGAAACGGTTTCGTACGCACTGTCTGGACCGGAACAGGAGTGAGCCATGGCTGAAACCGCGACGACGCGCCGCAGCCGGATCACGCCCGAGCGCGAGGCCGAGCTGTACGGCTCCGTGCTCGAACTGCTCCGCGAGGTCGGTTACGACGCCCTGACCATGGACGCCGTGGCCGCCCGCACCCGGTCGAGCAAGGCCACGCTCTACCGCCAGTGGGGCAGCAAGGCCGAGCTGGTCGTGAAGGCGCTGCGGCACCAGAAGCCGTCGCGCCTGAGCGAGATCGACACCGGGTCACTGCGGGGCGACTTCCACGAACTGGTCCTCCGTGAGGACGACTGCGAGATGGCCCAGGGATCCGCGCTGATGCGGGGCCTGGCCATGGCGGTCCACGAGAACCCGGATCTCCTGCGGGCCTTCCGCGAGCTGCTGATCGAACCCGAGATGGAGGAGCTCCGGCAGGTGCTGGGACGCGCCGTCGACCGGGGCGAGATCCGCGCGGACAACCCGGCGCTCGACTACGTCCTCCACATGATCATCGGCGCCTTCACGGCCCGGACCCTCATCGACGAACAGCCACCCACCCAGGCCTTCGTCGCCTCGTACATCGACGCCGTGGTCCTCCCCGCTCTCGGCGTCTGACCCCTCTCCACCCAAGAACCGTCACACCCAAGCTCCTGACGCGACCGCTCACGTCGTCGGGCTGATCCCTCCTGCCCCCATACGACTGACCGGGAGTACGCCCTCGTGGCCACGTTCCTCTACAAACTCGGCAAGCTCGCCTTCCGCCGAAGGCACTTCGTCGCCCTGATCTGGGTGGCGCTGCTCACCCTCGCGGGGGTGGGCGCCGCCTCCGCGCCCACGGCGGCGTCCAGTTCCTTCTCCATCCCGGGGACGGAGGCCCAGAAGGCCTTCGACCTGCTCGACCAGCGCTTCCCCGGCTCCAGCGCCGACGGCGCCACCGCACGCGTCGTCTTCCAGGCGCCCGACGGCGAGAAGATCACGTCCGCGGCCAACAAGGCCGAGGTCAGCAAGACCGTCGCGGACCTCAGGTCCGGTTCGAAGGAGGTCGCCGCGGCGGTCGACCCGTTCGTCGCGAAGACCGTCAGCAAGGACGGCACGATCGCGTACTCCTCGGTCTCCTACAAGGTCTCCTCGATGGAGCTGAAGGACGCCGACCGCGACGCGCTCCAGAAGACCGTCGACGAGGCGCGCGACTCGGGGCTGAGTGTCGAGGTCGGCGGTGACGCGCTCCAGGCCATGCCGGAGACCGGCGCCACCGAGATCATCGGTGTGGCGATCGCCGCCGTCGTCCTCGTGATCACCTTCGGCTCGCTCGTCGCGGCCGGGCTTCCGCTGCTCACCGCGCTGATCGGCGTCGGCATCGGCGTCTCGTCGATCACCGCGCTGGCCAACGCGCTCGACCTCGGCACCACCACCTCGACGCTGGCCATGATGATCGGCCTCGCGGTCGGCATCGACTACGCGCTGTTCATCGTCTCCCGCTTCCGCGCCGAGCTGGCCGAGGGCCGCGACCGCGAGGAGGCGGCCGGACGGGCCGTCGGCACCGCGGGATCCGCCGTGGTCTTCGCCGGTCTGACCGTCGTCATCGCCCTCGTCGGGCTCGCCGTCGTCAACATCCCGATGCTGACGAAGATGGGCATCGCCGCCGCCGGCACGGTCGCCATCGCCGTCCTCATCGCGCTCACACTCATCCCGGCACTGCTCGGCTACGCCGGCAAGCGGGTCCACGGCCGCAAGGCCCGTAAGGCCCAGGCCGCCGAGAAGAAGCCCGAGCCGAAGACGAACATGGGCACCCGCTGGGCGCGCTTCGTGCTGCGCCGGCCGGTGGCCGTGCTGCTCACCGCGGTGGTCGGGCTCGGCGTGATGGCCGTGCCGGTGTCCTCCCTGGAGCTGGGCCTGCCCGACGACGGGGTCCAGCCCACCGACACCACGCAGCGCAAGGCGTACGACCTGCTCTCCGAGGGCTTCGGGCCCGGCTTCAACGGTCCGCTGGTGGCGGTCGTCGACGTGAAGCACTCGCAGGACCCGAAGGGCGCGGTCGCCCGCGTCTCCAAGGACATCGCGGCGACCGACGGCGTCAAGACGGTCACCCCGCCCGCGTTCAACAAGGCCGGTGACACGGCGACGATCACCGTCGTGCCGTCGTCCAAGCCCAGCTCCACACAGACCGAGGACGTCGTCCACACGATCCGCGACAAGGGCGCCGACATCAAGGCGGACACCCGCGCCGAGGTCCTGGTCACCGGCACCACGGCCATGAACATCGACGTGTCGCAGAAGCTGAACGACGCGCTCGTGCCGTACCTGGCGCTCGTCGTGGGCCTCGCGTTCCTGCTCCTGATGGTGGTCTTCCGGTCGGTCCTCGTCCCGCTGAAGGCGGCGCTCGGCTTCCTGCTCTCGGTGGTCGCCGCGCTCGGCGCCGTCGTCGCGGTCTATCAGTGGGGCTGGCTCGGCTCGCTGTTCGGCGTGGAGCAGACCGGGCCGATCATGTCGATGATGCCGATCTTCATGGTGGGCGTGGTCTTCGGCCTCGCGATGGACTACGAGGTCTTCCTCGTGACCCGCATGCGGGAGGCGTACGTCCATGGGGAGCGGCCCGCGCAGGCCATCGTCACCGGCTTCAAGCACGGGGCCCGGGTGGTCACGGCCGCGGCCGTCATCATGATCGCCGTCTTCGCGGGCTTCATCGGCTCCAGCGAGCAGATGGTCAAGATGATCGGTTTCGGGCTCGCGATCGCGGTCTTCTTCGACGCGTTCCTGGTGCGCATGACGATCGTGCCGGCCGTCCTCGCGCTGCTCGGCAAGCGGGCGTGGTGGCTGCCGAAGTGGCTCGACCGGATCCTGCCGAACGTGGACGTCGAGGGCGAGGGCCTGAAGACGGTCTCCGGCGACGACCCCGCGCAGGAGGACCGGGAACTGGCCCGCGTGTGACCGGGGCCCGTCCCTGACCGGGAGTTCGAAGGGCTCTCAGTGAGCCACCGGGGTGGCGGTCGTGTACGTCCGGCGAAGGAAGCGCACCAGAGCCTTCTTCTCGAACTGCACGACCGCCACCCCTTTCGGCGAGTGGAACTCCATGACGGCCTGGACGCGGCCGCAGGGCCAGATGCGGATGTCGCCCACGGTGGTCGGGGCGCGCAGCCCCTGTTCCAGGAGCTCGCGGGGGAAGTCCCAGTCGCCTTCTTCGGGGACGGTGAGGTGGACTTGTCCGTCGTAGCGCAGGACTGCGGGGACGGCCGGCGTCTCGTCGGGGGAGTCCGTGACGATGTGGGCTGGTGCGTACTGCTCGACGTCAGACATCGGGGACTCCTCGTCATCTTTTGTCCGTACTGTCATCCAATGTCCCATATAAGTCACATGGGTGGCTATGCGTTCAGGGGTTGATCCGGTCTTAATCGTGCCCTCGGCGCTCTTGCAACCAGTTCGCAACAAGGCACTATCATCGAACGGCCAGCCAAGCCTGTCGCGAACCTGTCGCGTGCCCCGAAGCGGAGCTTTCACCCATGCATGTCCCCGACGGATTCATCAACGCCCCCGTGTCGGCGGCCGCAGGTGTCGTCGCCGCGGGCGCCGTGGCCGTCAGCCTGCGAGGCGCGCGGCGCGAACTCGACGAGCGGACGGCCCCCCTCGCGGGCCTCGTCGCCGCGTTCATCTTCGCCGTGCAGATGCTGAACTTCCCCGTCGCGGCGGGCACCAGCGGCCACCTCCTGGGCGGCGCACTGGCCGCGATACTCGTCGGCCCCTATACCGGCGTCCTCTGCGTGTCCGTGGTGCTCCTGATGCAGGGCGTGCTCTTCGCCGACGGCGGCCTGACCGCGCTCGGCGTGAACATCACCGACATGGCGATCACCACGACCGTCGTCGCCTACCTCGTCTTCCGCGGCCTGGTGAAGGTGCTGCCCCGCACGCGCCGCTCCATCACCGTCGCCTCCTTCGTCGCCGCGCTCCTGTCCGTACCGGCCGCGGCCGTCGTCTTCACCCTGATCTACGCGATCGGCGGCACCACCGACGTCTCGATCGGCAAGGTCGCCACCGCCATGGTCGGCGTGCACGTCCTCATCGGCATCGGCGAGGCCGTCATCACCGCGCTGACCGTCGGCGCGGTCGTCGCCGTCCGCCCCGACCTCGTGTACGGCGCCCGCGGCCTGCACCGGCCGCTCAAGCTCCGCGTCGGCGGCGAACTCGTCGACGCCCCGGACGCCGCGCCCGCGCCCGTCGCCGCCCGCGTCCCCCAAGCTCTCGGCTCCGCTCGAGCAGGGAGGTACCCCCATCACCGCAAGGTCTGGATCACCGGCCTCGTCACCTCCCTCGTCCTCGCCGGCTTCGTCTCCTTCTACGCCTCCGCCAACCCGGACGGTCTGGAGAAGGTCGCCCACGACAAGGGCATCGACACGAAGACCGGGAAGCACGCCTCCGACGGCTCCCCGCTCGCCGGTTACGGCGTCAAGGACGTCGGCGACGCCCGGCTCTCCGGCGGCCTCGCCGGCGTGATCGGCGTCGGCGTCACCGTCGTCGCGGGCAGCGGCATCTTCTGGGCGCTGCGCAGGCGCCGCACCGCGGACACCTCCCCGAGCCAGATCACGGAGACCGTCTGACATGGGTGCGGGCCACGCGCACAAGCTCTACCGGCACGGGCACTCGCCCGTGCACGGCCTGCCGCCGCACACCAAGCTCGCCGCCGTCTTCTGCTTCGTGATCGTGGTCGTCTCCACGCCCCGCGAGGCGATGTGGGCGTTCGCCCTGTACGCGGTGCTGCTCGCGGCCGTCGCGTACGCGGCCAGGGTCCCGGCCGCCTTCCTCCTCAAGCGGCTCCTCATCGAGATCCCCTTCGTCGCCTTCGCCGTCCTCATGCCGTTCGTGGCGCAGGGCGAGCGCATCGACGTCCTCGGGATGTCCCTCAGCGTCAACGGTCTGTGGGGCGCCTGGAACGTCCTCGCCAAGGGCACCCTCGGCGTCGCCGCGTCCGTCCTGCTCGCCTCCACCACCGAACTGCGCGAACTGCTGCTCGGCCTGCAACGGCTCAAGCTGCCGCCCCTCCTCGTCCAGATCGCGTCGTTCATGATCCGCTACGGCGATGTGATCACCGACGAGATGCGCCGCATGAAGATCGCCCGCGAGTCGCGCGGCTTCGAGGCGAGCGGCGTGAAGCACTGGGGCGTCCTCGCCAAGTCCGCGGGCGCCCTCTTCATCCGCTCCTACGAGCGCGGCGAGCGCGTGCATCTGGCCATGGTCAGCCGCGGGTACGCCGGATCGATGCCGGTCATCGACGACGTGAGCGCGTCCCGCACGCAGTGGTCGTACGCCCTCACCCTCCCCTGTGCCGCTCTTGTCGTCTGTCTGCTGGGATGGATCCTGTGACTGTTTCCCCCGACGCCCTCGGATCCCCCGCCTCGCTGGAGGTCAGCGGCCTCGCCTACGCCTACCCCGACGGCCACCAGGCTCTCTTCGGCGTCGACCTGACCCTCGGCCGGGGTGAGCGCGTCGCCCTGCTCGGGCCCAACGGCGCGGGCAAGACGACCCTCGTGCTGCATCTCAACGGCATCCTCACCGGCGGCGCCGGCACCGTGACCGTCGCCGGCCTGCCCGTCGGCAAGCAGCACATGGCCGAGATCCGGCGCAAGGTCGGCATCGTCTTCCAGGACCCCGACGACCAGCTCTTCATGCCGACCGTCCGAGAGGACGTGGCCTTCGGGCCCGCCGCGGCCGGGGTGAAGGGGCCCGAACTCGAGGCCCGCGTGCACCAGGCCCTCGCCCAGGTCGGTATGGCCGAGTTCGCCGACCGGCCGCCGCACCACCTCTCCTTCGGGCAGCGCCGCCGCGTCGCGGTCGCCACCGTCCTCGTCATGGAGCCCGAGATCCTCGTCCTGGACGAGCCCTCGTCGAACCTCGACCCGGCCTCGCGCCGCGAACTCGCCGACATCCTGCGCTCGTTGGACGTCACCGTCCTGATGGTCACGCACGACCTGCCGTACGCCCTCGAACTCTGCCCCCGCTCGGTGATCCTCAGCGAGGGCGTGATCGCCGCCGACGGGACGACCGGCGACCTCCTCGCCGACGAGGACCTCATGCGCGCACACCGCCTGGAGCTCCCCTTCGGCTTCGACCCGAAGTCCGTGAAGGTCTGAGCGCCGAGGAATCCTCAGCGATCCATGGCTGTTGCACACGATGTGAGTGACATGAACGGCACAGTGGCCACCGGGTTCGAACCGGTCAGGGACGCCTTCGCGCACAACTTCGACGCGCTCGGCGAGCGCGGCGCGGGCGTGGTCGTCTACCGCGACGGACACAAGGTCGTCGACCTGTGGGCCGGCACCCGCGACGTGAGCGGCGGCGCCCCCTGGGAACGCGGCACCGCCCAGATCATGCGCTCCGCCACGAAGGGCGTGGCCGCCGCCGCGCTGCTCCTCCTGCACCAGCGCGGAGAGCTCGACCTGGACGCGCCGGTCAGTGCCTACTGGCCCGAGTTCAAGGAGCACGGCAAGGAGCACGTCCTCGTCCGTGACGTCCTCGCGCACCGCGCCGGGGTGCCCGCGCTCGACCGCCCGCTGACCCCCGCCGAGGCCGCCGACCCCGACAGCGGCGCCGCGGCCGTCGCCGGCCAGGCCCCCGCCTGGGAACCCGGCACCGACCACGGCTACCACGCGCAGACCTACAGCTGGCTCACCGGCGAGCTCGTGCGCCGCATCACCGGCCGCACCGTCGGCGCCTGGATCGCCGAGCACATAGCCGCCCCCGTCGGCGCCGACCTGTGGGTCGGCCTGCCCGCGGCAGAGGCGCACCGCGCCGGTCTCATCGGCCCCGTCGAACCCCCGGCCGTGCCCGGCGGCGGCCTGCGCACCCGTCCCAGGAAGATCGTCGCCGACGCGTACTCCGACCCCGGCTCCCTCACCCGCCGCGCCTTCGGGGCCATCGCCCCCGCGCCCGACGAGAACGACCCGGCCTACCGTGCGGCCGAGCTCCCCGCCTCGAACGGCGTCGGCACGGCGGAGGGACTCGCCCGTTTCTACGCGTCCCTGATCGGCGAAGTCGACGGCGGTACCCGCCTGTTCACACCGGACACGGCTCAGGCGGCCCGCACGGAGGCGTCCGAGGGCGCCGACCGGGTCCTCGTCGTCCCGACCCGCTTCGGACTCGGCTACATGCTCCACGGGGCCGCCTCCCCCCTGCTCGGCCCCGGCTCCTTCGGCCACCCCGGACGGGGCGGCCCGCTCGGCTTCGCGGACCCCGAGTCCAGGATCGCCTTCGGGTACGTCACGAACGGCATGCAGAAGGGCGTCACCGCCGACCCGCGCGCTCAGGCCCTGGTGCGGGCCCTGCGCGCCTCGCTCGCCGCGTAGTTGCCACGGCCCAGGTACAGCGGGGCGTACGCGGCCAGCAGGAGCACGGCCCCGAGCGGTATCAGGTCCTTGTCGACCGTCGGCAGCAGCGAGCAGGCCAGGACCAGGACGGGCGCCCACCACCGCAGGGTGCGCAGCGCGGCGAGCCGGCCGGCCAGTATCAGCTGGCCTATGAAGAACAGGATCGGCCCCACCGAGTAGAACGCCAGGCTGAAGCCCGGCACGTCCTGGAAGCGCGACGTCATCTCCGACATCGCCTCGTGGTCGGCGGCGAGAAACCCCGTGACGAGGTCGGCTCCGAACTGTCCGGCGAAGGCCACGGCGCCCACGCAGGCCGTCCACAGCCCCGCCGTGGACCAGCCGTCGCGCCCCGCCATCTGCCGCATCGCGACGAACCCCCGCAGGAAGCAGAAGAGTCCGACGAGGAAGCACAGGTGCCCGGCGGTCCAGGCGAAGCCGGGGCCGCGCGTCCCGTCGAGGCCGTCGAGGATGCGGATCACGCCGTAGGCGCCGAACAGGACGGGGGCGTACACGAAGTCACCGCGTGATGGGTTCATGCGATCCATGGTGGCCGCCCCCGCGCCCCAACTCGATTGGGGACAACCCTGGTTGGACCCTGAGAGGCCCCTGACCGCGTACCGGGGTGGCGTCACCGCACGAGTCACTTCGAGAGCCGCCGTCCGGGGGGCCGCTCAGCCGGCCGCATGCAGCATCAGCCCGATCCCCGCCACCATCAGTCCCGCCGCCACCATCCGCGGCGTACCGAAGCGTTCCTTGAAGAACACCGTCCCGATCGCCGCGCCCACGATGATCGACGACTCGCGCAGCGCCGAGATCGGGGCGAGGTCCGCCCGCGTCTGCGCCCACAGCACGAGCCCGTACGCGGACACGGACAGCGCCGCGCCGAGCAGCCCGACCGCCGCGAACGGCCGCAGGCGGGCGGTCAGTTCGCCGCGCCACGTCCAGGCCGCGTACACCGGGACGCCGAGGCAACCGAGCATCATCAGCCACGCGATGTAGCCGAGCGAGTTCCCCGAGGCCCGCACGCCGAGGCCGTCCACCACCGTGTACGCGGCGATGGACACGCCCGTCGCGACGGCCGCCCCCACGGCCGCCCAGTCGGGCCTGCGCCCCGAGCCCCGGATGCCCCACAGGGCGAGCCCGGTCAGGCCCGCGCACGAGACCGCGACGCCCGCCGCTTGCCGGCCGTCGGGGACCTCGCCCGCGAACACCGCCGCGAGCACCGTCACCACGAGCGGCGCCGTGCCGCGCGCGATCGGGTAGGCCTGGCCGAAGTCGCCGAGCCTGAACGACCGCATGAGCAGGGCGTAGTAGGCGATGTGGAGGAGCGCGGAGCCGATCAGATACGGCCAGGCCGCCGCGTGCGGGAGCGGCACGAAGGGCGCGCACACGAGCCCGATCAGCGCGCCGCCGCCCGAGATCAGCGTGAAGCCGACCAGCTTGTCCGTGATGTGGTGGGCGATCGCGTTCCAGCTCGCGTGCGTGACGGCCGCGAGGAGCACGGCCGCCGCGACGAGTGGGGTCACCGAGCGCTCTCGCGCACGTCCACGAGGGCCGCGCCGGCGTGTGCGATCAGCGACTTGGGGTCCATGGGGAACACGGCGTACGGGGTGCCTGCGGCGGCCCACACGGTGTCGTGGTCCAGGAGCGAGCGGTCGGCGAGGACCCGGGTCCTGGTGAGGTGCCCGAACGGCGGGATGCCGCCGATCGCGTATCCGGTCGTCGCGCGCACGACGTCCGCCTTGGCGCGGGTGACCTTCTCGGTGCCCAGCTCGCGCCGGACCAGCTCCACGTCCACCCGCGACGAACCGTCCATCAGCACAAGCACGGGCACCCCTCCCCCAAGCTCTCGACTGCGGTCGAGCAGGGGGGACCCCCATGCCGCGAAGATCAGCGACTTGCAGATCTGGCTGAGTTCGCAGCCGATCGCGGCCGCCGCCTCCTGCGCGGTCCTGGTCGCCTCCGGGAAGCGGCGGACGAGCGGGAGTACGTCGGCCAGGCCCAGCTCGGTGAGGGCTTCGGCGAAACGGGGGTGCGCGGCGGTGGCGGGGGACGCGGCGGATGCAGCGGGATCAGCGGATGCGGCGGATGCGGCGGGTTCCGGGGTGCTCATTGCGGCACCGTAGCGCTCCGTGTACCCGCCACGCGACCAGGTATCGGCCCCACCGTCAGCCCCCGCCGTCAGTCCCCCGCGAGCAGCATCTGCCGCACCACGGGACCCGCCGAGTCACCGCCGTGGCCGCCCTGCTGGACGACCGCCGCCGAGGCCAGGTCGCCGCGCCAGGCCGTGAACCAGCCGTTCGGCTTCTTCTGCCCGTCGACCTCCGCCGAGCCGGTCTTCGCGCCCATGTCGGTGCCGAGCCCTGACATCGGCTCGACCGCCGTACCGGCGACCGCCGTGTAGTGCAGCAGGTCGCGCAGGGCGCTCACGGTCGACGGGGACAGCTTGCGGGAGGCCGTGGCGAGGGTGCGGTGGTCGAATTCGGGCGAGACGAGGTAGGGCTGCTTGAACTCGCCCGTCTTGGCGGTGGCGACGACCGACGCCATGTCGAGCGGGTTCATCCGCACGCCGCCCTGCCCGATCAGCGAGGCCGCCATCTGCGCCTGCGACTGCACCGGGACCGCGCCGTCGAAGCTGGGCACGCCGATCGACCAGTTGTCGCGGCCGAGCCCGAAGACCTCCTGCGCCTGCTTCGTCAGGTCGCCGTCCTCCAGCTCCTTGGCCTGGCTGATGAAGGCGGTGTTGCACGAGCGCGCGAAGCTCGCCCGGAACGTGCCGTCCTTGATCTCGAACTTGTCGTCGTTCTGGAACTTCCAGCCGCCGTACGTCACGTACTTGGGGCACGGGTGCTTCTTGTCGACGCCCGCGAGGTGCTTCTCCAGGAGCATCGACGACGTCACGATCTTCATCGTGGAGCCGGGCGCGAGGGAGCCCTGGAAGGCCGTGTTGAAGCCTTCGGGGCGGGAGTTGGCGACCGCGAGGATCTCTCCGGTCGACGGCTTGATGACGACGACCGCGGCCTTCTCCCGCTTGGCGACCTCGCGTTCGGCGACGGCCTGCGACGTCGGGCTGATCGTCGTACGCAGCGTGCCGGGCGTGCCCTTGGAGAGCGTGACGAGCGTCTTGTCGGGCGTGTGCTCGCTCTCCTTGCCGCTGTCCTTGTGGACGACGCGCAGCTCGGTGCCCGCCGTGCCGCCGGCCTTCTTGCCGTACTTCTCGCGCAGCCCGTCGATGACGGTGCCGAGCGAGGGGTACTTGGCCGCGGTCAGCTCATTGCCCGCGCGGTCCGTCGCCTTGATCGGGGGGTCGCCGGCCGCGCCCGTGACGAGCCGGTCACCGTCCTTGAGGTCCGGGTGCACGACGGATGCCTGCCACCCGACGAGAGGCTTGCCGTCCTTCACCCGCCGCACGACGGTCAGCTCGGAGCCGTACGCGAACGGCTTCGACTTCTCCCCGTACGAGACAGTCGCCGACACCGCGAACGGCATCTTCGCCCCGGCGCGCTTCCCGGGCGTCAGCTTCACCCCGGACAGATGGGCGTCCTTGCCGTACGAGGTGAGGGCGGCCGTCGCCGCGGTGGCGTCGTCCGTGGCGGCCGCCGCCTTCGCGGTGTCGCCCGCGGCCCATGCGGTCAGGAACCGGTCGGCCGCGGTGCGGACCTCGGCCGCGGTGACGGGACCCGTCTTGACGTGGGGCTTGTCGTCGGCCGTGGCCGTCCGGTCCGAGTCGCCGCTGAAGAGGGCGTAGGCGCTGACTCCGGCGCCGAGCACCACGACGGCGGCCACGCCGCCGATCACTGCCGCGTTCGCCTTCTTGCGCTCGGGTTGCCTGCCTCTGCTGCCCACCGGTCCTCCGCCTGCCTTGTCTGCCCTCGTCTGCCCGGTCCACTGAGTTCCTCGCGGACGGCTCAGACTAAGGCGTCCGGGTAACGCTCCCGACGGCGGATCAGCTACCCGCCCGTAGCACCGCCGCCACGATCGGGCCCGCGGCGTCGCCGCCGTGGCCGCCCTCCTCGGTGACCGCGGCCGCCGCGACGTCCCCTCGGTAGCCGGTGAACCAGCTGTTCGACCTGGTCTGGCCGGTGACCTCCGCCGAGCCGGTCTTGGCGCCGATCTCCGGGCCGAGACCTGCCATGACCTGTGCGGCGGTGCCGATCGTCGCGGTGCGGTACATCATCTGCCGCAGCTGCGCGGCGGTGTCGGGGGCGAGGCCGCGGGCGGTGGCGAGTTCCCGGTCGTCGAGGGAGCGCGGCACGATCACGGGCTGCCGGAAGACGCCCGTCTTCGCGGTCGCTGTGACGGACGCCATGTTCAGCGGGTTCATCTGGATCTGGCCCTGACCGATGGCGTTGGCCGCGCGGTCGGGGCCGCCGGACGCGGGAATCTTGCCGTCCGCGGACGCGATGCCGGTCTTCCAGTTGTCCTGTCCGAGGCCGAACCGGTCCTGCGCCTCGCGGGTCAACGACTCGTCGGTGAGCGGCTTCTCGTCGATGAGCTTCACGAACGCGGTGTTGCAGGACCGCGCGAAGCTGTCCGCGAGGTTGGCGCCCTCATTGGCCTTCATGCCCGGCAGGTTGTGGAAGGTCTGGCTCTGCCAGGTCGCCGTGTCGGGGCAGGGCGCCGGGCTGTTCACCGAGGCGACACCGTTGTCGATGAGCATCGCCGAGGTGAGGATCTTCATCGTGGAGCCGGGGGCCTGCTCGCCCTGGAAGGCGGCGTTGAAGCCGTCCTGGCGGTGGTTGGCGACCGCGAGGACCTGGCCCGTGCTCGGCTGCACGGCCACCACGGACGACTCGGCGTAGCTCTTCACGGCCCGCTCGGCCGCCGCCTGCGCGCTCGCGCTGAGCGTCGTACGGAGCTTGCCCGACTTCCCCTTCGCGAGGGTGAGCAGCGTCTTGGTCCCGGCGTCCTCGCTGTCGTGCTGGATGTACGTCTCCACACCCGCCGTGCCGCCGGCGGTGTCGCCGTACTTCTCCCGCAGCTGGTCCAGGATCGGCCCGAGCGAGGGGTACTTCTCCTTGGTCAGGACGTTCCCCGAGCGGTCCACGGCCTCGATCGGCGGCTTCGCGGCCCCGCCCGTGACGAGGGTGTCACCGCGCTTCATGTCCGGATGCACGACGGCCGCCTGCCAGTCGACCAGCGCCCGGCCGGTGTTGAGGCCCCGTACGACCGTGAGCGAGGAGTCGTACGCGAGGGTCTTCTTCTTCCCCTCGTACGACACCGTGGCCTTCACCTTGAACGGTACCTGGGCACCCGAAGGCGCCCCGGCCGTCAGCGTGGTGTGCGTGATGTGGGCGTCGTCGTGCCAGCCGGTCAGCGCCGAGAGCGCAGACTCCGCGTTGTTCGTGTACGTCGACGCGGAGTCCGGGTCGGACTTCGCCCACGCCGCGAGGAACTTCTGCGACACGTCATGGATCTCGTCCGCCGTCGGCGGCCCGGACCTGCGCGGCGCGGGTCCCCCCGCCGTACTCGATCCGCCCGAATCGGTCACCGCCGTCACCACGTTGTACGCGCCGTATCCCGCGCCCCCGACCATGATGGCGAACACCCCGCCGATCACAGCCGCCTTGGCCCCCTTGCGCATGCTGCGTCCCCTCCCCAGGTTCCGGTGGGGAACTTTAGGCGGCAGCCGTGCCGGGTGTGATGAGAGTGCGCAGATGTTGTCCGAACTTGTCCGAACGGAGACCGCCGGCGCGGGGTCGGGTCGTCCGAGGTCAGACCCAGGAGTCCAGCCACATCCGGGACTGCCAGGAGCTGAAGGGGATCGCCTGGCCGGTGTAGATCGGCCAGAAGTAGACGAAGTTCCACACGATCAGCAGGACGAGCACACCCGCGCCCGCCGCGCCCACGACTCTGCGCCGCTCCCCGGAGCCCGGTGGCCCGAGGACCGCGCCGACCAGCATCGCGACGGCGAGACAGAGGAAGGGCACGAAGACGACCGCGTAGAAGAAGAAGATCGTGCGTTCCTGGTAGTTGAACCAGGGCAGATAACCCGCGGCGATGGCGCACGCGATGGCTCCCGCCCGCCAGTCGCGGCGGAAGAACCAGCGCCACAGCAGATACAGCACGGCGAACACCGCCGCCCACCACAGCAGCGGGGTGCCGAGCGCGAGGACCTCGCGGGCGCACTTGTCGCCCGCGCCGGCCGGGCAGCCGTCCTTGCCGGGCAGCGGCGACTCGTAGAAGTACGAGACCGGCCTGCCGTCGACGAGCCAGCTCCACGGGTTCGACTGGTAGATGTGCGGGGAGCTGAGCCCCACGTTGAACTTGTAGACCTCGTGCTCGTAGTGCCACAGGCTGCGCACCCAGTCGGGGAACAGCCAGGTCCAGGAGCCGCCCCGGCCGTCGGTCGCCGCCCAGTTGCGGAAGTAGCCGCCGGTCCCGTCGGCAGGAGAAAGGATCCAGCCGAGCCAGGACAGGACGTAGGTGCCGACCGCGACCGGCACCGTCGACAGGAACGCCCAGCCGAGGTCCCGCTTGAGCACGGTGACGTACGGCCGGCCGGCCCCGGCGACGCGGCGCGCGCCGACGTCCCACAGGACCGTGAGGATGCCGAACGCGGCCACATAGATGAAGCCGTTCCACTTCGTGCCCGCGGCGAGACCCAGGCACAGGCCGGCCAGCAGCCGCCACGGGCGCAGGCCCAGGCGCAGCGTCTCGGCGATGTGCGGATCGGGGCGTGGCACACCGTCCTCGCCCCTCGGGAGCGCGGCGGCGAGCTTCCCGCGCGCCTTGTCGCGGTCCACGACCAGGCAGCCGAACGCGGCAACGACGAAGAACACGAGGATCGAGTCGAGGAGCGCCGTGCGGCTCATGACGAACGCGAGGCCGTCCACGGCGAGCAGCAGACCGGCCAGGCAGCCGAGGAACGTCGAGCGGAACAGCCGCCGCCCGATGCGGCACACCAGCAGCACGCACAGCGTGCCGAGCACCGCCGTCATGAACCGCCAGCCGAACGGGTTGAATCCGAACAGCCACTCACCGATCCCGATGACGTACTTGCCGACCGGCGGATGCACGACGTACGCGGCGTCGTGCGGGATCGGCACATGGCCGTCGGACTTGAGGATCAGGTCGTTGGCGTTCTTGTCCCAGTTGACCTCGAAGCCGCGGTGGATCAGCGCCCACGCGTCCTTCGCGTAGTACGTCTCGTCGAATATCACGGCCTTCGGGCTGCCGAGATGCCAGAACCGCATCAGGCCCGCGACCAGCGTCACGAGCAGCGGACCGAGCCAGCCCGACCAGCGCGTCACGCCCCGCGCGACACCCTCGGAGAGGCCGAGCGTCGTCCACAGCCGCGACGACGGCGGCGCGTACGGCGGCACGAGCCGCGTGCCCACGTCGCCTCTGGGCCGCGCCACGTGACCGAACCGCCGCAGCCGGCGCTCCCACGTCGACGGCTGCCGCCCCTCGCCGGGGTTTCGGCCCGGCGGGGCGCTGGTCGAGGGCGAGTGCGGCGAGGACGCAGTACTGGTCACCGCGCCATCGTAGGGAACGTCCTTGTGCGAGTCCCGTGTGCGGCCCCGCCGAGTCGGCCGGCCCCGGGGCGGGACGTGTCGGCCCGCCCCGCCCCTGCGAGGATGGATCCGTGACATCAAGCCCAGAATCCCCCGGAACGCTCGTGCTCGCGGGCACGCCCATCGGAGACGTGTCGGACGCGCCGCCCCGGCTCAGCAAGGAGCTGGCCGGCGCCGACGTCATCGCCGCCGAGGACACCCGCAGGCTGCGGCGCCTGACGCAGGCGCTCGGGGTGACCCCGGGCGGGCGCGTCGTGTCGTACTTCGAGGGGAACGAGTCCGCCCGCACGCCCGAGCTGGTCGAGGCGCTCGCGGGCGGGGCCCGGGTGCTGCTCGTGACCGACGCGGGGATGCCGTCCGTGTCCGACCCCGGGTACCGGCTCGTCGCGGCCGCCGTCGAGCGGGACATCAAGGTCACCGCCGTGCCGGGTCCGTCCGCCGTGCTCACCGCGCTCGCGCTGTCCGGGCTGCCCGTCGACCGGTTCTGCTTCGAGGGCTTCCTGCCCCGCAAGGCCGGCGAGCGCATGGGCCGGCTGAAGGAAGTGGCGGACGAGCGCCGCACCCTCGTCTATTTCGAGGCCCCGCACCGCCTCGACGACACCCTCGCCGCGATGGCGGAGGCATTCGGCGCCGACCGCAGGGCGGCCGTGTGCCGCGAGCTCACCAAGACGTACGAGGAAGTGAAGCGGGGCCCGCTCGGGGAACTCGCGAAATGGGCCGCGGAAGGCGTACGCGGCGAAATCACCGTCGTCGTCGAGGGCGCACCGGAGAAGGGCGCGGAGTCACTCGACGCCTTTGAGCTGGTACGCAGGGTGCAGGTGCGCGAGGAGGCGGGGGAGCGGCGCAAGGAAGCGATCGCCGCCGTGGCCGCCGAAGCGGGACTGCCCAAGCGTGAGGTCTTCGATGCCGTGGTGGCGGCAAAGAATGCCGCTCGGGGCGCCCCATCGGAGGGCAAAGGACTATCGTGAAAAGCAAAGCGCAGGCCGCGCATCGGGCCCGTTCCGATAAGGAAAGGCCAAATCGGATCCAATAGTCGACAGGCCTGATGCGATCGCGCCGGGAGAAGCGTCCACTGGTTGAAGGGACGCACCCGTCCCACGCTTCAGGGTGGATGTAATGCCCCGCCCCGAGGTGCCTTGTCCAGCGGACAAGAGGAGCAGGCATGAGTGAGATCGCAGGCGCCGTACCGACCCCGGCCGGTGCTGCCGCACCCCAGATACCCAATCGGAGCGCGGCCACAGCCATCGCCCACGAGTCGTACGCCTTCGCCTGCATGCGGTGCGGTCACGGCTGGGAACAGAGTTACGAGATCGAGCACCACATCGACGGCGACGGCGCTGAGTTCGTGATGTACGTGGTGGGCGGCGAGCGGGTCCCGTCGCCGCTGACCCGGCCCACGTGCCTCAACTGCGGCGGCCATGTCGTACGGATCATGAGGGCGGGGCGGGTCTCGTCGGTCCTCGGCGTGATGCACCGCGACGACACGGAGCCCGCGCGACGGCGCGAGGCCGACGCGCAGGCGGGGGAGCACCCCGCCAAGGACCACCACTGGCACCTCTCCGACCTGCTGCATCCCTTCCAGAACCGCAAGACCGACTGAGCGCCGGCCCAGCGCCGGCTGAGCACAGGCTGAGCGGCGACCGCACCCCGACGACCCCAGTGACCCCGGCTTCGTAAAATCGGGGCATGAGCTCTGACCGTTCGAAGGACGTCACCCCGCCGCCGCTGCCCGCGCCCCTCGCGGTGCCGGTCGCCGACTCGCACACCCACCTCGACATGCAGTCGGGCACGGTGGAGGAGGGCCTCGCCAAGGCCGCGTCGGTGGGTGTGACGACCGTCGTCCAGGTCGGCTGCGACGTGAACGGGTCCCGCTGGGCCGCCGACACCGCGGCCGCGCACCCGAGCGTGCACGCCACCGTCGCCCTGCACCCGAACGAAGCGCCCCGTATCGTCCTCGGCGACCCCGATGGCTGGTCGCGGCAGGGGGAGCGCCCGGCCGGCGGCGACACGGCCCTCGACGAGGCGCTCGCGGAGATCGACCGGCTCGCGGCCCTCCCGCACGTCAAGGGAGTCGGCGAGACCGGCCTCGACCACTTCCGTACGGGACCTGAAGGCATCGCCGCGCAGGAGCGCTCCTTCCGGGCCCACATCGAGATCGCCAAGCGGCACGGCAAAGCGCTCGTGATTCACGACCGCGACGCCCACGACGACGTGCTGCGGATCCTCAAGGAGGAGGGCGCCCCCGAGCGCACCGTCTTCCACTGCTTCTCCGGAGACGCGGAGATGGCCCGGATCTGCGCCGAGAACGGCTACTACATGTCGTTCGCCGGGAACATCACCTTCAAGAACGCGCAGCCCCTGCGCGACGCGCTGGCCGTCGCCCCGCGCGAGCTCGTCCTGGTCGAGACCGATGCGCCCTTCCTGACCCCCGCGCCCTACCGCGGACGGCCTAATGCCCCTTATGTCATTCCGGTCACGCTGCGCGCGATGGCCGCGGTGAAGGGGCTCGACGAGGACACCCTCGCGGCGGCCGTCTCCGCCAACACGGCCCGCGCCTTCGACTACTGAACGGCCCCGCTCCCGGGACGGCGCCCGGCGGGTGAGGCCGACGACGAGTCGCGACACAGCGTAGTGGTGATGCTTTGGAGAGTGACGATGCTCCGCTAGGTTCTCCTCGCCCGATCCGGACCCAGGAGCGTCGTCGTGAGCAATTCGCCGTACGGGACGTATGAGCCGCAGGAAACGCTCGACGCGCTCGAGACATACGGGCCACCGCCCGGCCCGCAGCCCTACGGGGACACGTACCGCCCCGGCTACGAGTCGATGGAGACCCAGCCGGCCTGGCAGGTGCCCGAAGAGCTGCTGCCGCGCCAGTCCGCCCCGGCCGCGGGGCGCGCCGAGGCCCGCAGGGCGGCCCGGCGCAGGAAACGGCCCGAGCGGCCCGAGACCCTCAGACGCCTGCTGCCGCAGGCCCTCGTCGTCGCGTTCCTGGCCGGCGGCACCACCGCGTTCGTCGCCGCCGACAAGGCGGTCCAGCTCAGCGTCGAAGGCAGGCCGCGCACCCTGCACACCTTCGCGGACGACGTCGGCGAGCTGCTCGCCGACGAGGGGGTCGACGTCGGCCCGCACGACGTCGTCGCGCCCGCCCCCGGCACCGCCCTGGCCAGCGGGGACGAGGTCACCGTGCACTACGGCAGGCCCGTCCGCCTCACCATTGACGGTCAGCGCCGCCAGGTGTGGACCACCGCGGGCACCGTCGACGGCGCGCTGGACCAGCTGGGCGTGCGCGCCGAGGGCGCCTACGTCTCCACGTCCCGCTCCCGCCGCATCGCCCGCGACGGCCTCGCGTTCGACGTCCGCACGGAACGCAGCGTCACGGTCATGGCCGACGGGCGCGAGCGCACCATCCGTACCAACGCCGCCACCGTCCGGGACGCCGTGGACGAGGCGGGCGTCTCGATACACGGCCAGGACACCACGTCCGTGCCGCAGGACAGCTTCCCGCGCGACGGGCAGACGATCACCGTCATGCGGATCAAGGGCAGCAAGGAGGTGCGCGAGGAAGTCATCGAGTACGCCGTGGAGCGCACCAAGGACCCGACGCTGTTCCGCGGCACCGAGGTCGTCGAACGGGCGGGCCGCCAGGGCGCCCGCCGCGTCACCTACGCCCTGCGCACCGTCAACGGCGTCGAGCAGAAGCCGCGCCGCATGAGCGCCGAGGTCGTGCGCGCGCCGCGCAGCCAGGTCGTGAAGGTCGGCACCAAGCCGCTGCCGCCCTCCGTCGCAGGCGCCGACGGCCTGAACTGGAGAGGGCTCGCCCGGTGCGAGTCCGGCGGGCGCCCCGCCGCGACCGACTCCACCGGCACCTACGGCGGCCTCTACCAGTTCGACGTACGGACCTGGCACAGCCTGGGCGGCGGCGGCCGGCCCCAGGACGCGTCCGCCTCCGAGCAGACGTACCGGGCGAAGAAGCTCTACGTGCAGCGCGGCGCGAGCCCCTGGCCGCACTGCGGGGGCCACCTGCACAGGTAGGGCCTGTCCTCACCTTCCCCGCCTGCCCCGTGGGGCCCCGCGGTCCGGTCGGGACCCGGCCGCGGCGCCCCGTACCCTGAGACCGTGAGCACCACTGACCCCCAGGGCCCCCTGCTTGGCCCCGCCGACATCCGCGAACTGGCGGCAGCCCTGGGCGTGCGGCCCACGAAACAGCGCGGCCAGAACTTCGTCATCGACGCCAACACGGTCCGCCGCATCGTCCGCACCGCGCAGGTCACCCCCGAGGACAACGTCGTCGAGGTCGGCCCCGGCCTCGGCTCGCTGACCCTGGCGCTCCTGGAGGCGGCGGCCCACGTCACCGCCGTCGAGATCGACGACGTGCTCGCCGCCGCGCTGCCCGCGACGATCGAGGCCCGCCTCCCGCAGAAGAAGGACGCCTTCGCGCTCGTCCACTCCGACGCGATGCAGGTACGCGAACTGCCGGGCCCCGCGCCCACGGCGCTCGTCGCGAACCTGCCCTACAACGTCGCCGTGCCGGTCCTGCTCCACATGCTCGACACCTTCCCCACCATCGAGCGCACGCTCGTCATGGTGCAGGCCGAGGTCGCCGACCGCCTCGCGGCCGCCCCCGGCTCGAAGGTCTACGGCGTCCCGTCGGTCAAGGCCAACTGGTACGCGGACGTGAAGCGCGCCGGCTCCATCGGGCGGAACGTCTTCTGGCCCGCGCCGAACGTCGACAGCGGCCTCGTAGCCCTGGTCAGGCGGGCCGAACCCGTGGCGACCACCGCCTCCAAGCGCGAGGTCTTCGCCGTGGTCGACGCGGCCTTCGCCCAGCGCCGCAAGACCCTGCGCGCCGCCCTGTCCGGCTGGGCCGGATCGGCCGCCGCCGCCGAGGCCGCCCTGGTCGCGGCCGGAGTCTCCCCGCAGGCGCGCGGCGAGGCCATCACGGTCGAGGAGTTCGCGAGGATCGCGGAGAACAAGCAGTGAGCGTGACGGTACGGGTCCCCGCCAAGGTCAACGTCCAGCTCGCGGTGGGCGCCGCCCGCCCCGACGGGTTCCACGACCTCGCCAACGTCTTCCTCGCCGTCGGCCTGCACGACGACGTCACGGCGACCGCGGCCGGCGAACTGACCCTCACCTGCGACGGCCCCGGCGCGGACCAGGTCCCGCTCGACCGCACGAACCTCGCGGCCCGCGCCGCGATCGCGCTCGGCGAGCGGTACGGGATCGAGCCCCGCGTCCACCTCCACATCGACAAGGACATCCCCGTCGCCGGGGGCATGGCGGGCGGCTCCGCGGACGCGGCCGGCGCGCTCGTGGCCTGCGACGCGCTGTGGGGCACCGGCGCCACCCGCGACGAACTCCTCGAGATCTGCGCCGAGTTGGGCAGCGATGTGCCGTTCAGCCTGGTCGGCGGGGCGGCGCTCGGCACCGGGCGCGGCGAGAAGCTTCAACTCCTCGACGTGGGCGGGGAGTTCTGGTGGGTGTTCGCCGCCGCCGACGGGGGGCTCTCGACGCCCGCCGTGTACGGGGAGTTCGACCGCCTCGCCGAAGGCCGCGCCGTCCCCGGGCCTGAGGCCTCGCCCGCGCTGCTCGACGCCCTGCGCTCCGGCGACGCGACGGCGCTGGCCGCGACCCTCACGAACGACCTCCAGCCCGCCGCGCTCTCCCTCTTCCCCGCGCTGAAGGACACCCTCGGCGCGGGCACGGCGGCGGGCGCCCTCGCGGGCCTGGTCTCCGGCTCGGGCCCGACCACGGCGTTCCTGTGCGCGGACGAGACGTCGGCGCGGACGGTGGCCGCCGCGCTCACGGCGTCCGGCACCTGCCGCTCCGTACGGGTCACGACGTCACCGGCACCGGGCGCGACGGTCGTCCAGGGCTGACGCGGCGGGAGGTACTCACCGGTGACTGAGTACACCCGCGCTGTCGGCCACCGCGGGCGCCACGGCACCGTGGTCGCCATGACCACCGACACCCCGAGCGCCCGGCGCCGGCGCCGCGGACGCCGTATCGGCCGCGCTGTCGTCCCGCTCGGCGCGATCGCCCTCGTCGGGCTGCACTCCGCGCTCGCCACCCGCGGCCACCTCCTGCCGCCCCCGGCCGGTCCCGGCCAGGGCCGGATCGCAAGGCCGCGGGAGGTCGCCCTGCTCGGCCGGGCCGCCGCGGCCCGGTACGGCCGGGGCGGGCGAAGGCCTGTGCGGCGTAGGCCCTGAGCGGGGCGACTACGCTGGAAGACTGATCCATCCCCTTGTCAGGAGCGAAATGGCAGTCAACCTGGTCAATGTCGAGGCAGTCAGCAAGGTGTACGGCACCCGTGCCCTGCTCGACGGCGTATCGCTCGGCGTGTCCGAGGGGGACAGGATCGGTGTCGTCGGGCGCAACGGCGACGGCAAGACCACCCTCATCCGGATGCTCGCCAAGCTGGAGGACGCCGACACCGGCCGCGTCACCCACAGCGGCGGCCTGCGCCTCGGCGTCCTCACGCAGCACGACTCCCTCGACCCCGAGGCGACGGTCCGGCACGAGGTCATCGGTGACCTCGCCGACCACGAGTGGGCGGGCAACGCCAAGATCCGCGACGTGCTCACCGGCCTCTTCGGCGGACTCGACCTGCCCGGCTTCCCGCAGGGCCTCGACACGGTCATCGCCCCGCTGTCCGGCGGCGAGCGCCGCCGCATCGCGCTCGCGAAGCTCCTCATCGGCGAGCCCGACCTGATCGTCCTCGACGAGCCCACCAACCACCTCGACGTCGAGGGCATCTCCTGGCTGGCGAGGCACCTCCAGGCCCGCCGCTCCGCCCTCGTCTGCGTGACCCACGACCGCTGGTTCCTCGACCAGGTCTGCACCCGCATGTGGGACGTGCAGAAGGGCGACGTCTTCGAGTACGAGGGCGGCTACAGCGACTACGTCTTCGCGCGCGCCGAGCGCGAGCGGATCGCGGCGACCGAGGAGACCAAGCGGCAGAACCTGATGCGCAAGGAGCTGGCCTGGCTGCGCCGCGGCGCCCCGGCCCGCACCTCCAAGCCCCGCTACCGCATCGAGGCGGCGAACGAGCTCATCGCCGACGTGCCGGAGCCGCGCGACAAGAGCGAGCTGATGAAGTTCGCCAGCTCCCGGCTCGGCAAGACCGTCTTCGACCTCGAGGACGTCACCGTGCAGGCCGGGCCCAAGGTGCTCCTCAAGCACCTGACCTGGCAGCTCGGCCCCGGCGACCGCATCGGCCTCGTCGGGGTGAACGGCGCGGGCAAGACCTCCCTGCTGCGGGCCCTGGCGCAGGCCGCCCGCACCGGCGGCGAGGAGCAGCCCGCGGCGGGCCGCGTCGCCGTCGGCAAGACCGTGAAGCTCGCCTACCTCTCCCAGGAGGTCGCCGAGCTCAACCCCGAACTGCGCGTCATCCAGGCCGTGCAGCAGGTCCGCGACCGCGTCGACCTCGGCAAGGGCCGCGAGATGACCGCGGGCCAGCTCTGCGAGACGTTCGGCTTCAACAAGGAGAAGCAGTGGACGCCCGTCGGCGACCTCTCCGGTGGTGAGCGCCGCCGCCTCCAGATCCTGCGCCTCCTCATGGACGAGCCGAACGTCCTCTTCCTCGACGAGCCGACGAACGACCTCGACATCGAGACCCTCACGCAGCTGGAGGACCTGCTCGACGGCTGGCCCGGCTCCATGGTCGTGATCTCCCACGACCGGTTCTTCATCGAGCGCACCACGGACCGGGTGTTCGCGCTGCTCGGCGACGCCACGCTGCGGATGCTGCCGCGCGGTATCGACGAGTACCTGGAGCGCCGCCGCCGCATGGAGGAGGCCGTCGCCGCCTCGATGACGGCCGCCGCCCCGGCCGCCGCCACGGGCACGCCGGAGAAGGCGGTGTCCGCCGCGGACGCCCGCGCCGCGAAGAAGGAACTCCAGAAGATCGAGCGGCAGCTGGACAAGATGTCCGAGAAGGAGACCAAGCTGCACGCGCAGATCGCCGATAACGCGACGGACTTCGCGAAGGTGGCCAAGCTGGACGGCGAGCTGCGCGAACTGGCCGGGGAGCGCGAGGAGTTGGAGATGCGCTGGCTCGAACTCGCGGAGGACGCGTGAAGCTCCAGTAACAGACCCATCACGGGCCGGTGCTCCCTTGGGAACAGGGGAGCGACCGGCCCGATGTGCTACTGCACAGGGTGATAGAAAGGTCGCTCTGGGAATTGCCTGAGAACGACCAGAGAACGTCCTGAAATCGGCCAGGCGAGCAGACACATCAGTGAAGACGGGGGGAGCGCTGATGACTCAGCCGCCCAACCAGCCGCCGCAAGGCGGCTTCGGAGCACCACAGGATCCGCCGCAGCCGCCGGCCCAGCCGCCGCAGACGCCGCCGGCTCCGCAGCCCGGATACGGCTACCCGCAACAGCCGGGCCCGTACGGCCAGCCCCCGCAGGGCGGCCCCTACGGTCAGCCCCAGCAGCCGGGTCCCTACGGCCAGCCGCAGCAGCAGCCGGGACCGTACGGCCAGCAGCCCCAGTACGGCTATCCGCAGCAGCAGCCCCCGTACGGCTACCCGCAGCAGCAGCCCCCGTTCCCCGGTGGCCCCGCGGGCCCGGGTGGCGGAGGCAAGAACCCCTTCAAGGGCCGGACCGGGATCATCGTGGCCGCCGCCGTGGCCGTCGTCGTGATCGCCGGCGGTGTGGTGTGGGCGGTCGTGGGCGGCGGTGACGACAAGAAGAAGGACCCCGTCGCCGACAAGAGCCAGGACCCCAAGCCCACCGGCTCCGCGCCGGTCGACCCGGGTGACGGCTCCGGTGACGGACGCGACGGCAAGGAGGACCTCAACGCGGGCCGCCAGGCCGGTGAGTCGAAGGTCCTCTGGTACAAGACGGCCCCCAAGGCCCCGGGTGACGGCGCGGACGCGCCCGGCATGTGGGTCACCGGCACGCTTGCTGCGAAGGCGGTCTACAACGAGCTCGTCGCGTACAACATCTCGGACGGCAAGCCGAGTTGGCCGACCATCAAGCTCCCGCAGAAGATCTGCGGCGCCAGCGTGCAGAAGTCGGACGGCGACAAGGTCGCCATCGCGTACATGAGCGGTGTCACCGACCGGGCCAAGTGCAACCAGGTCCAGCAGATCGACCTGAAGACCGGCAAGAAGGACTGGGAGAAGAAGATCTCCGAGGGGGATCTCTTCGACGGCACCGGCTCCGGGGTCGAACTGACCTACGCGGGCAGCACGTTGGTGGTCGGCCGTCAGATGTCCGGACTCGGCCTGAGCGTCAGCGACGGCAAGCAGCTCTTCGAGAAGAAGAAGTACGGCGCGGCCTGCTTCCCCGGCGCGTTCGCCGGCGGCGAGCGCCTCCTGGCCGTCTCCTCCTGCGGTGCCTCCACGGACAAGGAGCACGACGAGATCCAGGAGCTGGACCCGGCGACGGGCAAGGCGAAGTGGACCAAGCCGTTCCCCAAGGGCTGGAAGGTGGCCCGCGCCTACTCCGTCTCGCCGGTCGTCCTCTACCTCACCAACGAGGACAAGAAGCAGTGGAACATCACCACGCTGAAGAACGGCAGCAGCGCGGTGCGTTCCGAGGTCTCGGTCGACGAGGACTTCGCGCCCGAGTGCGGCTGGGCCATCCTCGACCGTGACCTCCAGGGCTGCACGGGCGTCGCCGCCGACACCAACACGCTGTACCTGCCGACCAAGGCGACGAGCGGCACGGCCAACGAGGTCGTCGCGATCAGCCTGGAGAACGGCAAGGAGCGCTGGCGCGCGAAGTCGCCGGTGGCGCAGAACATGCTGCCGCTGAAGACCGACGGTGGCGCGGTGATCGCCTACGTCAACGCCTCGTACGACGCCGGTGGCAGGGTCGTGTCGATCGCGACTTCGGGCTCGCACACGCCGAAGACCCTGCTGCAGAACCCGGCGGGAACCGCGCAGATCGAGAACGGCTTCTACTCCAAGGCGGTCGACTACGTCGACGGGCGCTTCTACATCTCCACGACGCGACTGTCCGGCACGGCCAAGGGCGAGGAGAAATTGATGCTGGCGTACGGCAAGTGACCGCCGCAGCCCCAGTGACCGCCCACCGCACCGCCGCCCGCTCCTTCTCCCCGTCACCCGAGGTACAGACGTCATGACGCAGCCGCCCCAGCCGCCCAACGAGCCGCCGCAGGGCCCGCCCCAGGGCCCCCCGCCGGTGGGCTTCGGCAAGCCGCAGGACCCCCCGCCCGGAGGCTTCGGCGCACCGCAGGATCCCCCGCCGGGAGGGTTCGGCGCGCCCACGCCGCCGCCCCCGCCCGCGCAGCAGCCCGGCTACGGCTACCCGCAGGCGCCCCAGACCCCGCCCCCGGCGCAGCCGCCCGCCCAGCCGCCGACGCCGCCGCAGGGTCAGCCCGGGGGCTACGGCCACCCGCAGCCCCCTGCCCCCAACTACGGCTACCCGCAGGCCCCTCAGGGCCAGCCGCCGACGCCCCCGCAGGGCTACGGCTACCCGGGCCAGCAGCCGCCGCAGTACGGCGCGTACCCGCCGCCGGGCACCGTGCCCATGCAGGCGGCGGGCGGCGGCGCCGGCAAGAAGATCAGCTCCCAGATGATGATCATCATCGGTGCTGTCGTCGCGGTCGCCCTGATCATCGGCGGCGGCGTCTGGTACTCGGCGTCGTCCGGTGACGACAAGACCGACGCGAGCACCGCGGGCACGACCGGTGGCACCGGCGGCAAGGGCGGCGACGAGAACAAGGGCGGCTCCGGCGGCACCACCACCGGCGGTGCGAGCAAGGAGAAGGTCCCGGGGAACACCAGCTCCCAGGTCCTCTTCCAGCTGCCCCAGCACGAGGTGCCCAAGGACGAGGTGTTCAGCACCAAGGGCTCCTGGCTCACGGACACGACGTACGCCAAGGCGGGTCTGGGCGAGATCAACGGCTACGCCGCGGACACCGGCAAGAAGTCCTGGACGCTCCCGCTGCCCGGCCAGACGTGCGGCGGCGCTCCCGAGGTCACCCAGGACGGCCTGAGCGCGGTCATCAGCGAGGAGGCCCCGCGCAAGCCCAAGGAGTACGACTACCAGCCCTGCACCAAGATCACGGTCTTCAACGTCGACACGGGCAAGAAGCTGTGGACGAAGTCCGTCGGCACCGGCGGGCGTGACATCCCGTTCAAGGAACTGTCGATCACCGGCTCCACGCTGGCGGCCGGCGGCGGCTACGACGGCGGCGCGGCCTTCGACATCAAGTCGGGCAAGGTCCTGTGGCAGCCGCAGGCCGGCTCCTGCGAGGACGTCGGCTACCGCGGCGGCGAGCAGCTGGTCGCGGTGCGCAAGTGCGGTGACTACGGCGACGAGAAGCACCAGGTGCAGCTCCTCGACCCGGCGACGGGCAAGCCGAAGTGGACCTACAAGATCCCGGCCGACGTGAACGTCATCTCCGTCGTCTCCACCAAGCCGGTCACCTTCGTGATCGCCACCGGCGAGGAGGTCGAGATGTCGGACCTGTTCTCCCTCGACGACACCGGCAAGCTGCGCGCCAAGGTCTCGCTGGAGAAGGACCGGTACGACTTCGACTGCGACGTCAGCGAGATCCACGGCTGCCGTGGCATCACGGTCGGCAACGACCGCGTCTACATGCCGACCCGCGAGCACGACGGCGGCGGCACGTCCGGCCAGACCAACGAGATCGTGTCGTTCTCCCTGGCGAACGGCCGGCTCACCGGTGACCGCGTCGACGGCGGCGAGTACACGCTCTTCCCGGTCCGCATGGACGGCGGGAACGTCCTGGCGTACAAGGACGGCCCCTACGACAAGGGCGCCGAGATCGTCACGATCGACCCGAAGACGCTGAAGCAGAAGACGCTCCTGGTCACTCCGGCGACGGAGACCGTGACCAGCGTCATCAGCAGCATGACCCCCACCCAGTCCGAACTGCTCTACACCAACGGCAAGCTGGCCATGGGCAAGGAACTCATCTCCAAGCCGTATTCGGCGGACGAGAAGGAGTACGAGGCCGTGGTCTTCGCGGCGAAGTAACTCCCGAGCCGCTCACCGCGGACTCGCGACGGCCCCGCACCCTCACAGGGTGCGGGGCCGTCGGCATACGCGCCGCCCGCCGGGAGATTCCGGCATTCCGGGTCACTTCTCATCAGTAGGGGAAGCGCAACGCCGAACGAGCGTGTAGCTTCCGGGAGATGGAGGAGGTCGGGGAGTCGGGGGGCTTTCCGCACCGAGGGGGTTCTGGGGGGTCCCACGGGATCCCGGGGGATGTGGGGGGATGGCTCTATGGGTGTGCGGCTCATGGTGGTCGACGATCACCGACTGCTCGCCGAGGCGCTCGCCTCGGCCCTCAAGCTGCGCGGGCACCGGGTGCTCGCGGCGGCCGCGCCCGCCGCGGGAGCGGCCGAGCTGGTGATCCAGCGGGCGCCCGAGGTCTGTCTCATCGGTACGGCGACGCCCGCGGAGCCGGGCATCTTCGACCCGATCGTGCGCATCAAGCGGGAGCGCCCGCAGGTGGCGGTGGTCGTCCTCGGGCCCGTGCCGTCACCGCGCGGGATCGCGGCGGCGTTCGCGGCCGGAGCCTCCGGCTACGTACGGCACGACGAGCGGATCGAGGGGGTCGAGCGCGCCCTGATGAAGGCGCGGGCGGGCGAGGCGGCCGTGGCGCCGCAGCTTCTGCAGGGGGCCTTCAGCGAGCTGCTCAACCCGGCCGCGCAGCCCGACGACGAGGGGCAGCGGCTCCTGCAGATGCTGACGCCGCGCGAGGTCGAGGTCCTGGTCCGGGTCGCGGACGGCGAGGACACCCGGCTCATCGCGGCCGGCATGGGCATCGCCCCGAGCACGGCCCGCACGCATGTGCAGCGGGTCCTGATGAAGCTGGGCGTCGGCTCGCGACTGGAGGCGGCGGCGCTGGCCGCGCGCACGGGGCTCCTCGACCGGGCGGGGCCGGTCCCGGCGGCGCCGGAGCTGCCGGATCCGCAGTCCTGAGCTAGAGTCGGTCTCGTGCTCGTCACCGCGACTCGCGGTGTGAGGGCAGTGCGTCGGTGGTCCAAGGAAAGGCGCCCCGCTTCCTGCGGGGAGATGCAGGTGCAAGGCCTGCTCGGCGCTCCACTTCAAGTCCCGTCCCGCTTCGGCGGGTCGGGACTTGTTGCGTTTACGGGGTGGGGTGGCCGGCCTTGAGGGTCTGGTGCGAACGGGAAGGGCCGGAGGCCATCACCCGTAGGCGATGGCCTCCGGCCCGGGGCGAGGTGGCCTACTCCTCGCCGTCCTGCGGTACCGGCGGAGCCGTCGGCCGCAGCTTCAGCCACACCAGGAAGAACAGCCCGAGGGCGAGCATGCCGAGGCCCGTCCACAGGTTGATGTTGATGTTCTCGGCCTTTTTCAGATCGGCGTCGGACGCCGTGATGCCGGCGATCGTGACGATGACCCCGTACACCGCGAACAGTCCGCCGATGATGCGCCGGATGTCGAAGAGCCGCGCCGCCGTCGCCGACTTGCGCTCCAACTCGGAGACTTCGTTCTGGAGTTCAGACATGAGGGTTCGCGCCTCCGATCAGAGGGAGAAGGGGACGTAGCACAGCGCGGCGAGGACGATCGCGCCCCAGCCGAGCAGCGCGGGCTTGCGGTACCAGGCGTCGTCGCCCTCGGCGGGCGGCTCCTCCAGGCCGGGCGCCGTCGTCCCGTACACGAGGCCCGCGAGCTCGGCCTCCGGCTTGGGCGCGGTGAACAGGGTGACGACGACCATGACGACCGCGCCGGCGACGAAGCCGACGATCGCGGAGACGAAGTTGGCGCCCTGGTCGGTCGGGATGTCGATGACGCCCTGCTTGTAGATCCAGAAGTAGTTGACCATCGCGGCGGTCGTGCCCGCGAGCAGGCCCCACACGCCGGACTTCATCGAGGCGCGCTTCCAGAACATGCCGATGATGAAGACGACGAACATCGGGACGTTGAAGAACGAGAACAGCGTCTGCAGGTAGCCCATGATGTTCGAGAACGACGAGGCGATGAACGCCGTGCCGATCGAGGCCAGGACGCCGATCGCCGTGATGAGGCGGCCGAACTTCAGGTAGTAGCCGTCGGGCTTGCCGGTCTTCACGTACTTGGCCCAGATGTCGTACGTGAACACGGTGTTGAAGGACGACACGTTCGCCGCCATGCCCGCCATGAACGCGGCGAGCAGACCGGTCACCGCGATGCCGAGCACGCCGTTGGGCAGCAGCTCCTGCATCAGGTAGGGGATCGCGTCGTTGTACGTCAGGTCCGAACCGGTCATGCCGATCTTCGGCACGAGCACCGCGGCGACCATGCCCGGGATCATCACCAGGAAGACGATGAAGATCTTGGGGAACGCGGCGATGAGCGGGGTGCGCTGGGCGGCCGAGAGGTTCTTCGCGGACAGGGCGCGCTGCACCTCGGCGAAGTTCGTCGTCCAGTAGCCGAAGGAGAGCACGAAGCCCAGGCCGAGGATGATCGTCAGCCAGTTCGCGCCGAGCGGGTTGGCCTCACCGATGCCCGTACCGCCCCAGGCCGAGAGGAAGTTGTCGCCGTGCGCGCTCTTCAGGGAGTCGGTCATGCCGCCCCAGCCGCCGACCCGCTTGAGGCCGATGATGCACAGGGGGATGAGCGCCGCGAGGATCACGAAGAACTGGAGGACCTCGTTGTAGATCGCCGAGGAGAGTCCGCCGATGGTGATGTACGCGAGCACGAACAGGCCGGCGACGACGATGGCCAGCCACTGCGGCCAGCCGAGCAGCGCTTCCACGACGATCGACAGGGCGTACAGGTTCACGCCCGCGATCAGGATCGCCGCGAAGGCGAAGAGTATGGAACTCAGCAGGTGCGCGCTCTTGTCGAACCTCTGGAGCAGGTACTCGGGGACCGAGCGCACCTTGGAGCGGTAGTAGAAGGGCATCATCACGAGGCCCAGGAAGACCATCGCCGGGATGGCGCCGATCCAGTACCAGTGGACGACCGAGACGCCGTACTGCGCGCCGGTCGCCGCCATGCCGAGGATCTCGGTGGCGCCCAGGTTGGCCGCGACGAACGCCAGACCGGTGACCCAGGCGGGCAGGGAGCGGCCCGAGAGGAAGAAGTCGAGGCTGGTCTTGACCGAGCGCCGGGCGGCGAAGCCGATGCCGAGGACCACGACGAAGTAGATCGCCAGGATCGCGTAGTCGAGGCCGTTGGTGGGCAGCCGGAGCCCCGCGGCCAGGGTTTGTGTGGGGGACAGCATGGAGAACTCGCTTCGTTGCGCGAACTGATCAGACCGGAACCTACGCTCCTATGTTCAATAAATGAACACTTCTGCTGAGGTTCTTTGTTTGATTGTGATGCGAGTGACATGCCACGCACCGAACGATGCGCCCGTGGCCTTGACCATCCCGTTGAACCATGCTTTGTTATGTTTGATTATGTTGAGTTGATGCGAATGAGGAGCATCGGACGTGAAGAAGACGTCGACCCGGCTCGCCGACGGTCGCGAGCTCATCTACTACGACTCGCGTGACGACGTCGTGCGGGACGCGGTGGACCGGCGTCCGCTGGACCCCGTCGCCTCCTCCTCGCAGATCCGCCGCGACCCCCTCCTCGGGGACAGCGTCGCCATCGCCTCGCACCGCCAGGCCCGCACCTACCACCCGCCGGCCGACGAGTGCCCCCTGTGCCCGTCCGAGGGCGACCGGCTCAGCGAGATCCCCGACTCCTCGTACGACGTGGCGGTCTTCGAGAACCGCTTCCCCTCGCTCGCCGGGGACGCCGGGCGCTGCGAGGTCGTCTGCTTCACCTCCGACCACACGTCGTCCTTCGCCGACCTCACCGAGGAACAGGCCGGACTCGTCCTCGAGGCCTGGACCGACCGCACCGCGGAGCTGTCCCACCTGGACTCCGTGGAACAGGTGTTCTGCTTCGAGAACCGCGGCGCCGAGATCGGCGTCACCCTCGGCCACCCGCACGGCCAGATCTACGGCTACCCCTTCACCACCCCGCGCACCGCCCTCATGCTGCGCTCGGTCGCCGAGCACAAGGAGCAGACCGGCGGCCGCAACCTCTTCGACGACGTGCTCGCCGAGGAGCGCACCGGCGAACGCGTCGTCCTCGAGGGCGACCACTGGGTGGCGTTCGTCCCGTACGCGGCCCACTGGCCGTACGAGGTGCACCTCTACCCCAAGCGCCGCGTGCCCGACCTGCTCGCCCTCGACGACGGCGCGCGCACAGAGTTCCCCCAGATTTATCTGGAACTCTTGAGGCGCTTCGACCGGCTCTTCGGAACGGCGGAGTCCCCGACGCCGTACATCGCCGCCTGGCACCAGGCGCCGTTCGGCACCCTGGACGACTTCCCCGGCGTCCAGCGGGACGACTTCGCGCTTCACCTCGAGCTTTTCACCATCCGCCGCACTTTTGGCAAGCTGAAGTTTCTCGCGGGTTCCGAATCCGGCATGAGCGTGTTCATCAACGACGTGCCGCCGGAGACCGCGGCCGAGCGACTGCGAGAGGTAGCGAGTACATGAGCGGGAAGTACCTGGTCACCGGTGGTGCCGGATATGTGGGCAGCGTGGTCGCGCAGCACCTGGTCGAGGCGGGGCACGACGTCACCGTCCTCGACAACCTCTCGACCGGATTCCGCGAGGGCGTGCCCGCCGGGACGACGTTCGTCGAGGGCGACATCCGCGACGCCGCCAAGTGGCTCGACCCGTCCTTCGACGCCGTCCTCCACTTCGCCGCGTTCTCCCAGGTCGGCGAGTCCGTCGTGAAGCCCGAGAAGTACTGGGACAACAACGTCGGCGGCACCATGGCGCTCCTCGCCGCGATGCGCTCGGCGGATGTCCGCAAGCTCGTCTTCTCCTCCACCGCGGCGACGTACGGGGAGCCCGTCAGCACCCCCATCACCGAGTCCGACCCCACCGCCCCCACCTCCCCCTACGGCGCCTCCAAGCTCGCCGTCGACCACATGATCACCGGAGAGGCGGCCGCGCACGGCCTGGCCGCCGTGTCGCTGCGCTACTTCAACGTCGCGGGCGCCTACGGCAGCTGCGGCGAGCGCCACGACCCCGAGTCGCACCTCATCCCGCTCGTCCTCCAGGTCGCCCAGGGCCGGCGCGACGCGATCTCCGTCTACGGCGACGACTACCCGACGCCCGACGGCACCTGCGTGCGCGACTACATCCACGTCGCCGACCTCGCCGAGGCCCACCTGCTCGCCCTCGACGCCGCCCGCCCCGCCGAGCACCTCATCTGCAACCTCGGCAACGGCAACGGCTTCTCCGTGCGCGAGGTCATCGAGACCGTCCGCCAGGTGACCGGCCACCCGATTCCCGAGGTCACCGCCCCGCGCCGCGGCGGCGACCCGGCCGTCCTCGTCGCCTCCGCCGCCACCGCGCGCGAGCGCCTCGGCTGGAACCCGTCCCGCGCGGACCTCGCGGGAATCGTCGCCGACGCCTGGGCCTTCGCCCAGGCACGCCAGGAGGGGTAAGTCATGTCCGTCGCCTCGCAGTTCAGCGATCTGTACGGATACGAGCCCGAGGGGGTCTGGGCCGCGCCCGGACGCGTGAACCTCATCGGCGAGTACACCGACTTCAACGAGGGCTTCGTGATGCCGCTCGCGCTGCCGCACACCGCGGTGGCCGCCGTCGCGCGCCGCACCGACGGCGTCCTGCGGCTGCACTCCGCGGACATCGAGGCGCCGATCGCCGAACTGCGGGCCGACGAACTGACCCCGCTCTCCGAGTTCGGGCAGGGCGGCTGGGCCGCGTACCTGGCGGGCGTCGTATGGGCGCTGCGCGAGGCCGGGCACGCCGTCACCGGCGCCGACATCCACCTCGCGTCGACCGTGCCGACCGGCGCGGGCCTGTCCTCGTCGGCCGCACTCGAGGTCGTCACCGCGCTCGCGCTCAACGACCTCTTCGAACTGGGGCTCGCCGGGCCCGAGTTGGCGCGGATCGCGCAGCGTGCGGAGAACGACTTCGTGCGCGTGCCCTGCGGGATCATGGACCAGATGGCGTCGGCGTGCGCCACCGAGGGCCACGTCCTGCACCTGGACTGCCGCGACCTGTCCACCCGCCAGGTCCCCTTCGACCTGGCCGCCCACGGCCTCCAGCTCCTCGTCGTCGACACCCGCGTCAAGCACGAGCTGGGCGACGGCGCGTACGCGGAGCGCCGCGCGGGCTGCGAAGAGGGCGCCCGCGCGCTCGGCGTCTCGCACCTGCGCGACGTGTCGTACGCCGAACTGCCGGAAGCACTCGCCAAGTTGGCGGACCTCACCGACGAGCGGGTCGTGCGCTACGTCCGCCACATCGTCTGCGACGACCACCGCGTCGAGCGGGTCATCGAGCTTCTCGACGCCGGTGACGTACGGGCGATCGGCCCGGTCCTCACCGAGGGCCACGTCTCGCTCCGCGACGACCTGCGCATCTCCTGCGCCGAGCTGGACCTGGTCGTGGACACCGCGAACGCGTCGGGCGCGCTCGGCGCCCGGATGACCGGCGGCGGCTTCGGCGGCTCCGCGATCGTCCTGGTGGAGGAGGCGGACGCGGACGCGGTGACGAAGTCGATCACGGAGGCGTTCGCTTCGGCGGGCTGCACGGCCCCGCGCGTCTTCCCCGCGGTCCCGTCGGCGGGAGCCCGCAAACTCACCCCAGCCGCTTCGTAAGAGTGAACTCCTTGATCCCCGGCGGGTAGTCGGGGATCACACACACCAGCTCGTAGCCGTGCTGGCGGTAGAAGCCCGGTGCCTGGAAGTCCCATGTTTCCACTCGGGCGCCGTGGCAGGCGCGGTCCTCGTGGGCGATGCGTTCCGCCTCCGTGAGGAGGCGGGAGCCGAGGCCCTTCGCGCGGTGGCGGTCGTCGACCCAGAGCAGGTTCACGTGGAGCCAGGTCGCCCAGGTGTGCCCGTCCAGGCCGCCGGCGACCTCGCCGTTCTCGTCCAACGCCCAGACCTGGAGCGGAACTTCACGGTCCCCGGGCGTCCCCCGCAGCGACCTGAGCTCCGCCGACGCCGCGGTATTCGCCTCCCGCAGCCGGAAGTGAAGAAGATCGAGTCGCTGTTTGTCGACTTCTGTCTCAATACGAAACATACGCCTCACGATAAACGTGCAGGCCAACCAGTTCTGCAAATTGCCTTCCGCTCCTGGCCCGCGGCCCTACTCTGATGGGCAGCACCGGTGGGGGCCGGTGCTGATCAGGGGGCGAGACAGCCGGGTACGCGCCCGGAGCGGGGGTAGCGGTACGAGCACGGCGGCGGCCGTGCGGCCGTGACGACCTGCCTCTTCGGGCGCCGTACCCGTGCCGGACAGCCTCCCGGCGCCGGGGAATCCCCTGCTCCGAGAGGAGCTTGGGGGAGGGGGTTATACACGTGGTTCGCATCCGAGTCCTGGTCGTCGACGACCACCGCATCTTCGCCGAGTCGCTCGCCGCGGCTCTCGCCGCCGAGCCCGACGTGGACGTGTCCGCGGCGGGCAGCGGCCCGGCCGCACTGCGCTGCATGGACCGCGCGGCGGCGGAGGGGCGCCGGTTCGACGTCCTCCTCGTCGACGCCGACCTGGGAGCGGCCCTGCACGGCCCGCGCCCGGCGACGGCAGTGCCCGACACGGCGCCCGGCCAGGACGGCCTGGTCGACGGGATCTCCCTGGTGGCGGGCGTCCGTTCGGGCCAGCCCACCGTACGGACCGTGGTCCTCGCCGAGAAGGACGACCCCCGCCGCGCGGCCCTCGCGCTCCAGGCGGGAGCCTCCGGCTGGGTCGCCAAGGACTGCTCGCTCTCGCGGCTGCTCACGGTCATCCGGGGCGTCCTGCGCGACGAGACGCATCTGCCGCCCGCCCTGCTCACGAGCGTTCTGCGCGAGCTGACCGCGGCCCGCAAGCACCGCACCGACTCCGAGCGCCTGGTGGAGTCCCTGACGCCGCGTGAGCGCGAGGTGCTGCGCTGCATGGTCGCGGGCCTCGGCCGCAAGGCGGTCGCCGAGCGCCTCTTCCTCTCCCCGCACACGGTCCGTACGCACATGCAGAACGTGCTGGGCAAGCTCGGGGTCCACTCCACGCTCGCGGCGGTGGCGCTGGCGCGCAGGGCCGGGGTCGGACCCGCGGACCTGGAAGCGGCGTCGTAGGGGAACGCGTACGACTAGGGGCCCTAGCCGGGGATGTTGTCGAACGGCGCGGTCAACTGCCGCAGCAGGCCCGCCAGTTCGCCGCGCTGGGTGCGGGACAGCTCCGCGAGGATCGCCCGCTCCTGTGCGAGGAGGCCGGCGAGCGCCTGGTCGGCGCGGTCCTGCCCCTCGGTGGTCAGCCGCACCAGGACGCCGCGTCGGTCGCTCGGGTCGGGGAGGCGCTCGACGAGACCCTTCTTGGCGAGCCGGTCGATACGGTTCGTCATCGTGCCGGAGGTGACGAGGGTCTGGGTGAGGAGCTGTCCGGGGGAGAGCTGATAGGGGGCGCCGGCCCGCCGCAGGGACGTCAATACGTCGAACTCCCACGGCTCCAGCTGGTGCTCGGCGAACGCCAGGCGCCGGGCCCGGTCAAGATGACGTGCCAGCCTGCTGACCCGACTGAGCACCTCTAGGGGCTCCACGTCGAGGTCAGGGCGCTCTCGGCGCCACGCTGCGACCAGCCGGTCGACCTCGTCCTCCATGACGATCAGTCTAGTGGGTCCCTCGACATGAAGTCTCTTGAATTCAACTATCTTGACATCGAGATAAATCCCAGAGGATCCTGGCCGCCATGAGCGCACCCACCTGGGACCCCCAGCAGTATCTCCGTCACGCGGACCACCGCACCCGCCCCTTCGCCGATCTCCTCGCCCGCGTCCAGGGCGACCCGGCGAGGATCGCCGACCTCGGCTGCGGCGCGGGCAACGTCACCGCCCTCCTCGCCCGGCGCTGGCCGAAGGCCAGGATCACCGGCTACGACAACTCCCCGCAGATGCTTGAGAAGGCCGCGGCCCACGCTACCGATCTCCTCGACTTCGCCCCCGCCGACGCGGCCACCTGGACCCCCGCCGAGCCCTTCGACCTGATCGTCTCCAACGCCCTGCTCCAATGGGTCCCCGGCCACACCGACCGCTTCCCCGACTGGCTGGCCGGCCTCACCCCCGGCGGCACGTTCGCCTTCCAGGTCCCCGGCAACTTCGACGCCCCCAGCCACGTACTGATGCGCGAACTCGCCGGGTCGGCGCGGTGGCGGGACCGGCTCGGTGACACGCTGCGCCACGCGGACGCCGTCCACACCCCGGCGCGGTACCTGAACGAGCTCACCGCGCTCGGCTGCGAGGCGGACGTCTGGGAGACGACGTATCTGCATCTCCTGACGGGCGAGGACCCGGTCCTCGACTGGGTCAAGGGCACGGGCCTGCGCCCCGTCCTGACCGCCCTCGCGGACGACCCGGGAGCCACCGAGGCCTTCCTGACCGAGTACCGCGCTCTGCTCCGCACCGCCTACCCCACGACACCCCACGGCACGGTCTTCCCCTTCCGCCGCCTCTTCGCGGTGGCCCGCAAGCCGGCCGACGCCTGATGCTCCGGGCCCTGGACCACGTACAGCTCGCCGCCCCCGCGGGATCCGAGGACGCGCTGCGCCGGTTCTACGGGGACGCGCTCGGCATGACGCGGATGCCGAAACCCCCGGCGCTCGCGGCGCGCGGGGGCTGCTGGTTCGAAGCGGGCCAGGTGCGGCTGCACCTGGGGATCGAGAAGGACTTCCGGCCGGCCCGCAAGGCTCACCCGGGGCTGCGCGTCACGGGAATCGAGGCGTACGCGGCGCGGCTCGAAGCGCACGGTGTGCAGGTCACCTGGGACGGAGACCTGCCGGGCCACCGACGGTTCTACGCCGACGACCCGGTGGGCAACCGGCTCGAATTCCTCGAACCGGTCACCCCCGGCCCGTCCTAGCTCTTGCGCCGCCCGATCAGATGCGGGTTCGCCTCCATGCCGTCCAGGCCGTGCCACGCCAGATTCACCAGGTGCGCCGCGACCTCGGCCTTCTCCGGCTTACGGGCGTCCAGCCACCACTGTCCCGTGAGGGCGACCATGCCGACCAGCGCCTGCGCGTACAGCGGCGCCAGCTTCGGGTCGAAGCCGCGGTTCTTGAACTCGCGGCCCAGGATGTCCTCGACCTGCGTCGCGATGTCGGAGATCAGCGAGGCGAACGAGCCCGTGGACTGCGGGATCGGGGAGTCCCGGACCAGGATGCGGAAGCCGTCCGTGTACTCCTCGATGTAGTCGAGGAGCGCGAAGGCGGCCTGCTCGCACAGTTCGCGCGGGTGCCCGGCCGTCAGGGAGCCGGTCACCATGTCGAGGAGCTGGCGCATCTCACGGTCCACGACGACCGCGTAGAGGCCCTCCTTGCCGCCGAAGTGCTCGTACACCACCGGCTTGGAGACCCCGGCCTTCGCCGCGATCTCCTCCACCGACGTGCCCTCGAAGCCCTTCGCGGCGAAGAGGGTGCGACCGATCTCGAGCAGCTGCTGGCGGCGTTCCGCACCGGTCATCCGGGTGCGGCGCGCGCGCCGGGGCTTGTCGTTGCCGGCTGGGCTCGCAGAGTTCGGATCGGTCGCCACGGGCTCCATCATGCCGCGTCAGTGGCCTGCGGCTTGCGGCGGGAGTCGATCCGCTCCTTCGACGGCCAGCGCACGTCACGCGCCCAGCCCAGCAGCTCGAACCAGCGGATCAGCCGCGCGGACGAGTCCACCTGGCCGCGCATCACACCGTGCCGCGCCGACGTCGGGTCCGCGTGGTGCAGGTTGTGCCACGACTCGCCGCACGACAGGACGGCCAGCCACCACACGTTGCCGGACTTGTCGCGCGACTTGAAGGGCCGCTTGCCGACGGCGTGACAGATCGAGTTGATCGACCACGTGACGTGGTGCAGCAGCGCCACCCGCACCAGCGAGCCCCAGAAGAAGCCCGTGAACGCGCCCCACCACGACATCGTCGCCAGGCCGCCGATCAGCGCCGGCAGAGCCAGCGAGAGCATCGTCCAGAAAATGAACTGACGCGAGATCGCCCTTATGGCCGGATCATTCACCAGATCGGGTGCGTACTTCTCCTGCGAAGTCTGCTCCTCATCGAACATCCAGCCGATGTGCGCCCACCACAGGCCCTTCATCAGCGCGGGCAGCGTCTCGCCGAACCGCCACGGCGAATGCGGGTCACCCTCCGCGTCGGAGAACTTGTGGTGCTTGCGGTGATCCGCCACCCAGCGCACGAGAGGACCTTCGACCGCCATCGAGCCGGCCACCGCCAGCGCGATCCGCAGCGGCCGCTTCGCCTTGAAGGAACCGTGCGTGAAATACCGGTGGAAGCCGATCGTGATGCCGTGGCAGCCCAGGTAGTAGAAGAACACCATCAGGCCGAGGTCGAGCCAGCTCACACCCCAGCCCCAGGCCAGCGGCACCGCCGCGACCAGCGCCAGGAACGGAACGATGATGAAGAGCAGCAGCGCGAGCTGCTCCAGCGAACGCTTCTGCTCACCGCCGAGCGTGGCGGAGGGCAGCGCAGCGCCGGTCGAATCGCCCGACGACGCCTCCGGGGCGTCATCGATCAGATCGGGGCTTGGAGTCATGGGGCGTCCCCTGTGGGGTCGAGGGTTGCGAGAGGGCCGAGAGCCGGGGAGTCGTGCTGGAACTTTTACTACGCGTCCGTAACCTACGGCGTCGTAAGTATGGCAGCGCGCAGGCGAGCGGCAAGAGGCCCGCAAACGGCCCTCACGGACGGACACCTATCCTTGGAAACGGTCGGACAGCGCGGTCCGCTCTGTATCTCCACCCGGGATTCATACCCGGTTCCCGGGGTTTCCCTCCCAGACGTGCTTCACCACTGCAAGGAGCCGCACCTGTGAGCAGTGCCGACGACCAGAGCCGCGAGGCCACATCCAGCGCCGAGCTGCGCGCCGACATCCGCCGACTCGGCGACCTCCTCGGCGAGACGCTCGTACGCCAGGAGGGCCCCGAGCTCCTCGAACTGGTCGAGAAGGTCCGCCGCCTCACCCGGGAGGACGGCGAGGCCGCCGCCCGCCTGCTCGGCGACACGGAACTGGAGACCGCGGCCAAGCTGGTCCGCGCCTTCTCGACGTACTTCCATCTGGCGAACGTGACCGAGCAGGTGCACCGCGGCCGCGAGCTGCGCGCCCGCCGCGCCGCCGAGGGCGGCCTCCTCGCCCGCACCGCCGACCGGCTCAAGGACGCCGACGCGGAGCACCTGCGCGAAACGGTCCAGCACCTGAACGTACGGCCGGTGTTCACCGCCCACCCGACCGAGGCCGCCCGGCGCTCCGTCCTCAACAAGCTGCGCCGCGTCGCCGAGCTCCTCGAGACCCCCGTCATCGAGGCCGACCGCCGCCGCTACGACACCCGCCTCGCCGAGAACATCGACCTGGTGTGGCAGACCGACGAGCTGCGCGTCGTACGCCCCGAGCCCACCGACGAGGCGCGCAACGCCATCTACTACCTCGACGAGCTGCACGCAGGCGCCGTCGGCGACGTCCTCGAGGACCTCACCGCCGAGCTGCAGCGCGTCGGCGTCACCCTGCCCGACGCCACCCGCCCCCTCACCTTCGGCACCTGGATCGGCGGCGACCGCGACGGCAACCCGAACGTCACACCCGCCGTCACCTGGGACGTCCTGATCCTCCAGCACGAGCACGGCATCAACGACGCCCTGGAGCTCATCGACGAGCTGCGCGGCTTCCTGTCGAACTCGATCCGCTACACCGGCGCCACCGAGGAACTGATCACCTCCCTCCAGAACGACCTGGAGCGCCTCCCGGAGATCAGCCCCCGCTACAAGCGCCTCAACGCCGAGGAGCCCTACCGGCTCAAGGCCACCTGCATCCGGCAGAAGCTGGAGAACACCAAGGAGCGCCTCGCCAGGGGCACCGCGCACGTGGACGGCCGCGACTACCTCGGCACCGGCGAACTCCTCCAGGACCTCACGCTCATCCAGACGTCCCTGCGCGAGCACCGCGGCGCCCTCTTCGCCGACGGCCGGATGAACCGCACCATCCGCACGCTCGCCGCGTTCGGCCTCCAGCTCGCCACCATGGACGTACGCGAGCACGCCGACGCCCACCACCACGCCCTCGGCCAGCTCTTCGACCGGCTCGGCGAGGAGTCCTGGCGCTACGCCGACATGCCCCGCGAGTACCGCCAGAAGCTCCTCGCCAAGGAACTCAGGTCCCGCAGGCCGCTCGCCCCCTCGCCCGCACCCCTCGACGCCGCGGGCGAGAAGACCCTCGGCGTCTTCCACACCGTCAAGCGCGCCCTCGACGCCTTCGGACCCGAGGTCATCGAGTCGTACATCATCTCGATGTGCCAGGGCGCCGACGACGTGTTCGCCGCCGCCGTCCTCGCCCGCGAGGCCGGACTCATCGACCTGCACGGCGGCTGGGCCAAGATCGGCATCGTGCCGCTCCTGGAAACCACCGACGAGCTGCGCGCCGCCGACGTCATCCTCGACGAGATGCTCGCCGACCCGTCCTACCGGCGCCTCGTCGCCCTGCGCGGCGACGTCCAGGAAGTCATGCTCGGCTACTCGGACTCCTCCAAGTTCGGCGGCATCACCACCTCCCAGTGGGAGATCCACCGCGCCCAGCGCCGGCTGCGCGACGTCGCCCACCGCTACGGCGTGCGCCTGCGCCTCTTCCACGGCCGCGGCGGCACCGTCGGCCGCGGCGGCGGCCCCTCGCACGACGCGATCCTCGCCCAGCCGTGGGGAACCCTCGAGGGCGAGATCAAGGTGACCGAGCAGGGCGAGGTCATCTCCGACAAGTACCTCGTGCCGTCCCTGGCCCGCGAGAACCTCGAACTGACCGTCGCCGCCACCCTCCAGGCGTCCGCGCTGCACACCGCGCCCCGCCAGTCCGACGAGGCCCTCGCCCGCTGGGACGCGGCCATGGACGTCGTCTCCGACGCCGCGCACGCCGCGTACCGCAAGCTGGTCGAGGACCCGGACCTGCCGACGTACTTCCTCGCCTCCACGCCCGTCGACCAGCTCGCCGACCTGCACCTGGGCTCGCGACCCTCCCGCCGCCCCGGCTCGGGCGTCTCGCTCGACGGCCTGCGCGCCATCCCGTGGGTGTTCGGCTGGACCCAGTCGCGGCAGATCGTGCCCGGCTGGTTCGGCGTCGGCTCCGGCCTCAAGGCGCTGCGCGAGGCCGGCCTCGGCACCGTCCTCGACGAGATGAGCGAGCACTGGCACTTCTTCCGCAACTTCCTGTCGAACGTCGAGATGACCCTCGCGAAGACGGACCTGCGGATCGCCCGGCACTACGTCGACACGCTCGTCCCCGACGAGCTGAAGCACGTGTACGCGGACATCGAGGCCGAGCACGCGCTGACCGTGCAGGAGGTCCTGCGCATCACCGGAGGAAAGAAGCTCCTGGACACCCAGCCGGTGCTCCAGCAGACCTTCGCGATCCGCGACGCCTACCTGGACCCGATCTCGTACCTCCAGGTCGCCCTGCTCAAGCGCCAGCGCGACGCGGTGGCCGCGGGCCAGGAAGCGGACCCGCTGCTGGCCCGCGCCCTGCTCCTGACCGTCAACGGAGTCGCGGCCGGCCTGCGCAACACCGGCTGACCCGAGGGCCGCAGACGTCGAGAAGGGTGCCTCCCGAACCGGGAGGCACCCTTCTCACATGTCACGCGAGACAGCTCAGCCCTGACGGCCCGCGGCTGCCCTGCGACGCCACACGACCAGCGCACCGCCGGCCGCGACGAGCAGCGCGGCGACCGTCGACAGCAGGCCCACCGGAGCGCCGTTACCGGTCTCCGCCAGGTCACCGGCCTGCGGCGACGGCTGGGACGACGGCGACGACGTACCCGCGACCTCGCCCGGAGCCGACGACGACGAGGACGACGAGGACGAGGACGACGGGGCGGGCGACGAGGCGGACGGCTCGGCCGTGCCCGGCGCGGACGCCGACGGCGTACTGCCGCCGGTCACCGCGTCGTCCGAGCAGTCGGTCCAGAAGACCTTGTGCTTGGCCTTGCCGTGCTCGCCGTCGAAGTTCCAGAACAGCTTGTAGTGCCCGTCCGGCAGCGACAGGTCGTCCGAGCGGCCGTGCCCGTCCGCACCGAGCGTCAGCGAGCCGGTCTTCACCGTCTCGCCCTTGACGCCGGCGGTCGGCGCCCACGCCTCGATGTGCCAGTCGACCTCCTGGACGCTGTCGAAGCCGAAGGCGTCCAGGTAGAAGGTGCACACGTGCGGTTCGTTCTTGCGGAGTTCCTCACCGGTCCTGGCATCGTGAATCTTCACGGTGCCGTTGTCGCCGGGAGCATCGGTGGCCGAAGCGGAGGGAGCGAGCAGCAAAGTGGCGGTGGCGGCCACGGCTATCGCGCCCGCGGAAGTGAGGGTGCGCATGGGCAGTCCATCTTCGAGAGATGCGGAAACAGGAGCCTGCGGGGGGAAAGCGGTTCAGAGTCCTGCCGCCGTGACACCCCGTCAAGCAACAGTTGTACTCGTACGCACCATCAGTACGCCGTTGCCTCAAAAGTGCCGCATAACAATCCGGGCGTACGCAGGGCCGGACGACGCTCAGAAGGACAGCGCGGCGAACGCCGCCGTCAGAACCACCCCGCCGGCCACCGCCGCGATCCACGCGATACGCGTGTGCCGCAGACCCCCCGCGATCACCACCGCGGCCAGCAGCAGCGCGCCGCCCAGCGGAACCCACGCGTGGAACAACCCCGCAGCCCCCGCGCGCACCACCTCGTCCGAACCGGGCTTCACCACCACCGGGATACGCGCGCCCTTCTTCTCCGCGATCGACCGGTCGATGACGACACGGGCGCGAGGCAGCGAACCCGGCGACAAAGGCGCGTAAGGCCCGGTGCACGCGTCGTCGGTGCACCGCGTCACCGTCATCGTGCCCCGCTCACGACCCTTGGTCAGCATCACGTGCTGCGCCGACGCCCAGGACGCCCAAACGCCCGCGATCAGGATCAGCAGGACCACGACCGCCATCGCGGCCCGCCGGGTGTACGAAAGCATGGCGGCGATCCTTGGCCATGGCCCCGCGAAGAGTCAAGAAAAGCCGGCAGACCCCGGGCGAGATGCCCGTGACCTGTCGAGATGCCCGGCCGACTCAGGAGTTGTACGCGCCCTGCGCCCGCTCCAGACCCTCCGTGACCAGACACTCCACCGAGTCCGCCGCCCGGTCCACCAAGTAGTCCAGCTCCTTGCGCTCCGTCGACGAAAAGTCCTTCAGAACGAAATCCGCGACCTGCATACGCCCCGGCGGACGCCCGATCCCGAACCGCACCCGGTGATAGTCCGCACCCATCGACTTCGTGATCGACTTCAGACCGTTGTGCCCGTTGTCGCCACCGCCCAGCTTCAGCCGCATCGTCCCGTAGTCGATGTCCAGCTCGTCATGGATCGCCACGATGTTGCCGACCGGCACCTTGTAGAAATCCCGCAGACCCGTCACCGGACCACCCGACACATTCATGAACGACATCGGCTTCGCCACGATCACCCGGCGATTCAGCGGACCCGGCGCACCGATCCGCCCCTCAAGCACCTGCGCCTGAGCCTTACCGGCCCGCTTGAACTTGCCGCCGATCCGCTCCGCGAGCAGATCAGCCACCATGAAACCCACGTTGTGCCGGTTCATCGCATACTCCGGCCCGGGGTTCCCGAGACCCACGATGAGCCAGGGGGCAGTGGCATCGGTCGTCATCGGGACCGCGTCTCCTCACGTACAACAGACGGACACGAACATGAAAAAACGGGGTGGCGGGCCGCGTGGCCCGCCACCCCGTCAAGCAGAGCGTACGGCTCAGGCCTCGGCACCCTCGGCCTCGACGGCCTCCGCAGCCGGCTCCTCGGCCTGCGCGGCCAGGATCTGGATGACGACGGCCTCGGGGTCCGTGACCAGGGTCGTGCCCGCCGGCAGCGTGACGTCCTTCGCGTGGATGGCGTCGCCGCCCTCCAGGCCCGCGATCGACACGGTGACAGAGGTCGGGATGTGCGTCGCCTCGGTCTCGACGGACAGCGTGTTCAGCACGTTCTCGACGAGGAAGCTGCCCGGAGCCAGGTCACCCTCGGTCTCGACCGCAACCTCGACCGTGACCTTCTCGCCGCGCTTGACAGTCAGCAGGTCGACGTGGACCAGGTAACCCTTGATGGCGTCACGCTGGACAGCCTTCGGGATCGCCAGCTCGGTCTTGCCGTCGACGTCCAGGGACAGCAGAACGTTCGGCGTACGCAGGGCGAGCAGCAGCTCGTGACCCGGCAGCGTCACGTGAACCGGCTCAGCGCCGTGACCGTAGATGACACCCGGAACCTTGTTCTCACGGCGGACGGCGCGCGCAGCACCCTTGCCGAAGTCGGTACGGATCTCAGCGGCAAGCTTGATCTCAGCCATGTGCACTCCTCGTAGAAAAAAAGGGGGAAGGTAGTCACCCGGCCACGAACGGGCCTGCTACGAAGAGCGCGTCGATAACGGACCGCCGCACACAACAGTGCGGCCTCCCTCGCCGAGCAACTCCGTGAGTCTACCCGGCGGGAAGGCCGCCCCAAAATCGATCTAGAAGAGCCCCAGAGCCCTCAGAACGACTACGCCTGCTCCTCGAACAGGCTCGTCACCGAACCGTCCTCGAAGACCTCACGCACCGCACGCGCGATCGTCGGCGCGATCGACAACACCGTGATCTTGTCCAGCTCCAGCTCACCCGGCGTCGGCAGCGTGTCCGTGAACACGAACTCACTCACCTTCGAGTTCTTCAGACGATCCGCCGCCGGACCCGAAAGCACACCGTGCGTCGCCGTCACAATGACGTCCTCCGCACCATGCGCGAACAGCGCGTCCGCCGCGGCACAGATCGTGCCACCCGTGTCGATCATGTCGTCCACCAGGACACACACACGGCCCTTCACATCACCGACGACCTCATGCACGGTGACCTGATTCGCCACGTCCTTGTCACGACGCTTGTGCACGATCGCCAGCGGCGCACCCAGACGGTCACACCAACGGTCCGCCACACGCACCCGGCCCGCGTCCGGCGACACCACCGTGAGCTTGGCACGGTCGACCTTCGCCCCCACGTAGTCCGCCAGGATCGGCAGCGCGAACAGGTGGTCCACCGGGCCGTCGAAGAAGCCCTGAATCTGGTCCGTGTGCAGATCCACCGTCAGAATGCGGTCCGCACCCGCCGTCTTCATCAGATCCGCCACCAGACGCGCCGAAATCGGTTCACGTCCACGGTGCTTCTTGTCCTGACGGGCGTAACCGTAGAACGGCACAATCACCGTGATGGAGCGGGCCGACGCACGCTTCAGCGCGTCGATCATGATGAGCTGCTCCATGATCCACTTATTGATCGGAGCCGTGTGGCTCTGAATCAGGAAGCAGTCGGCACCGCGAGCGGACTCCTGATAACGCACGTAGATCTCGCCATTGGCGAAATCGAATGCCTTGGTCGGAACGATCCCGACACCGAGAGCATGCGCGACCTCCTCGGCAAGCTCGGGGTGGGCGCGGCCGGAGAAGAGCATCAGTTTCTTCTCGCCGGTCGTCTTGATCCCGCTCACAGCACTTGTCTCCTCAGACGCGTTCTTCCGCCGCTGCGCCCGCTCGTCCCATTAGCAGCGAGGCAGCCGAATCGTGTGCACCTATCACGGTACGCCGTGTCGGACGCACCTGTTTCCGGTCAGCCTTCGCCGCCGGCCTCCCGGGACGCCTCCTCAGCCGCCTTCGCAGCCGCACTCCCCGGACGCTTACGAGCCACCCAACCCTCGATATTCCGCTGCTGGCCACGGGCCACAGCCAGCGAACCCGCCGGCACATCCTTCGTGATCACCGACCCCGCAGCCGTGTACGCACCATCCCCGACCGTGACAGGAGCCACAAACATGTTGTCCGAACCCGTCTTGCAATGCGACCCGACCGTCGTGTGGTGCTTGCTCTCACCGTCGTAGTTCACAAACACACTCGCCGCACCGATGTTCGTGAAATCACCGATCGTCGCGTCCCCCACATACGACAGATGCGGCACCTTCGTACCCTCACCGATCGTCGAGTTCTTCGTCTCCACATACGTACCGATCTTGGACCTCACACCCAGCCGCGTACCCGGCCGCAGATACGCGAACGGACCCACCGACGCCCCCTCACCCACCTCGGCACCGTCCGCCACCGTGTTGTCGACCCGCGCCCCCGCACCCACCCGCGTATCCCTCAACCGCGTATTCGGACCCACCTCGGCACCCTCACCCAGCCACGACGCACCCAACAACTGCGTACCCGGATGCACGACCGCGTCCCGCTCGAACCCCACCGTCACATCGACCCACGTCGACGCCGGATCCACGATCGTCACACCCGCGAGCATCGCCCGCTCAAGGAGACGCTCATTCAACGTCCGACGCGCCTCGGCCAACTGCACACGGTTGTTGATACCCGCGATCTCACGGTGATCCGCCGCCACCGAAGCACCCACACGATGCCCGGCCTCCCGCAGAATCCCCAGCACATCCGTCAGGTACTCCTCACCCTGACTGTTGTCCGTACGCACCTTGCCCAGCGCATCCGCCAGCAACGCACCGTCGAACGCGAACACACCCGAGTTGATCTCACGAATCGCATGCTGCGACTCACTCGCGTCCTTGTGCTCCACGATCGCCGTCACCTCACCCGACGCCCCGTCCCGCACGATCCGGCCATAACCGGTCGCATCCGGAACCTCAGCCGTCAGCACCGTCACCGCATTGCCGTCACCGCTATGCGTCGCCGACAGATGCCTCAGCGTCTCGCCGGTCAGCAACGGCGTATCGCCACACACGACGATCACCGTCCCCTCGACCCGGCCACCGAGCTCCTCGAGCCCCATACGCACGGCATGCCCCGTGCCGTTCTGCTGCTCCTGCACGGCGGTACGGGCATCCGGATCGATCCCGGCGAGATGCTCACGCACCCGGTCCCGCTCGTGACCCACGACGACGACCAGGTTCTCGGGGCTCAACTCCCGCGCGGCGGCGAGCACATGCCCGACGAGCGAGCGCCCACTGATCTCGTGCAGGACTTTGGGTGTGGCCGACTTCATACGGGTGCCCTCACCCGCTGCAAGAACGACGACGGCGGCCGGGCAATTGGCGCTCACGGGTGGCCCTTCGGCTTCGGATGCTGTGTGGGGTGGACATCCGCAGGATACCGGGGCGTTGTGGGGCGGAAATGAGGGCGGGGCCCGACCGTGTGGTCGGGCCCCGCCCCTCGCAGCTCCGCCGCTAGGACTCGAACCTAGACCGAACACCTCCAAAGGGTGCCGTGCTGCCAATTACACTACGGCGGATTGCTGCGTCAGACCTTACCGGAGCCCGGCTGGATGCCAAGAACGATTCCGTTCCACCAGCCTTCGATCCGGCGGTAGAGATCCGCGCTCTGCAGGACGCGGACAAGCAGGCAGCCGTAGTAGCCCTCGGCCACGCGTTTCCGGTTGGTCTTGGGGTTGTGCTTCTTGAGTGCGGTCTTCCCGAACTGTGAAGGGTCGGCGCCAACGAGCGTGGCCCAGAAGTTCTCGGCGTCCGCTACGTCGGCGGTCTCGTGGATGTGCACATGGAATCGCAGGCGTTCGGGGGCGACGCCCAGGAGACGAAGCCATGCGAGGTACACCTCGATCATGTCTGGATCGCTGTTGATGAAGTCGACCCGCTCCTGGCGGCGGTGCGGCTTCGTCTTCGAGCCCTCGGCCCAGTAGAGGCTGACCCCCGTCAGGAAGAGTTCGCGGTCGGACATCGTGCCGATCTCGTCAGATGCTGACTGCTTCGTCTGCTGCCGCTCCTCGTCGCGGCGCCGTAGCGTGGCCTCCCAGCCGCGCCGCGCAATCGCCGATGCCTCTTCGGGGGTCCGCCTCCGCTCAGGCTTCGGCAGGTCCCGTACCCACAGCGAGATCGAACCCTTCGAGCACCCGAGCTCGACCTGGATCTGGTCGTACGTCCATCCCTGGAGCCGTAGCTCCCGTGCCCGGTCCCGCAGGTCGTCTTTTGCGTTGGGGCGCTTCGTCCACTCCGGGGCGGGTTCGCCGTCCAGGAGGCGGTTCAGGATGTCGTTGTTGTCGATGAAGAGGCGGTCGCGGATCTGGCGGCGGCTCAGACCCTCCCGTCGCAGGGCCACCGCCCGCTCCCGCAGTCCCTCGAAGTCTGTGTATTTGCCTGTGGTCTGTGTCATAGGCACAGGTTCGTTCGGGACGGGCTCGGGTGGGTCGTATTTGCATATGGGCCAACAGTTCGAGGGATACCGGTCGGTTTCGCTTCTGTTCGAAGGCGGTCTGTGATGAAGGGTGGCGCGGAAACTCACCGGAAATCGGGCAGCTCGCGCCCGTAGGCTGGACGGCATGACCACGACGGGGGAAATGCACCGGGCGGCCGGGGGGCCGTGGTGGTGGGAGCGTTGGCGCAGTGCCGCGCTCGATGGGGTGCTGGCGGTCGCTTCGGCGGTCGAGTGCGGGGTGGAGGGGGTCGGGTTCGCGCGGGACGCCGGGATGCCGGCGGCCGTGGGTGTCGTTTTCGGTGTGCTTGCCGGGGCGACGCTGGTGCTGCGGCGGCGGTGGCCGATCGCGGTGGTGCTGATCGGGGTCGCGGTGACTCCGGCCCGGATGGGTGTGCTGCTGAGCGTGGTGGGTCTGTACACGCTGGCGGCGTCCGAGATGCCGCGGCGGATCATCGGGGCCCTGGCGGGGATGTCGTTCGTCGGGACGCTGATCGTGTCGGTGGTGCGGGCGCAGCAGGACATGGGGCACGGGAATCTCGTGCGGGTGGGGGACTGGTTCGTTCCGTTCGTCGCCATCACGACGTCTTTGGGTGTGACCGCTCCGCCGTTGTTGCTGGGGCTTTATGTGGGTGCGCGGCGGCGGCTCATGGAGAGTCTTCGGGAGCGGAACGATTCTTTGGAGCGGGAGCTTCAGTTGCTTGCTGAGCGTGCTGAGGAGCGGGCTGAGTGGGCGCGGGGTGAGGAGCGGACGCGTATCGCTCGGGAGATGCATGACGTGGTGGCGCACCGGGTGAGTCTGATGGTGGTGCATGCGGCGGCGTTGCAGGCGGTGGCGCGTAAGGATCCGGAGAAGGCCGTGAAGAACGCGGCGCTGGTGGGGGACATGGGCCGGCAGGCGTTGACCGAGTTGCGGGAGATGCTCGGGGTGATGCGGTCGGGTGGTGGCGGGCGTGGGTCTGGTGCGGGGGTGCCGTTGGCGGCGGTGGGGGTGGCGGCTGCGGTTGCGGCGTCGCGTGCCGTTGATGACGAGGACGGGCCGTGTCTGGGTGATCTGGATGAGCTGGTGGGTCAGTCGCGGGCTGCGGGCATGGTGGTGGAGCTGCTGGTCGAGGGTGATGCGCGGTCGTATGTCGCGGCGGTGGAGCAGACGGCGTACCGGGTGGTGCAGGAGGCGCTGACGAACGTGCACAAGCATGCGGCGGGTGCGAAGACGTATGTGCGGCTTGCTCATCGGGTGTCGGAGATCGCGATGCAGGTGGAGAACGAGCCGCCGCCGGATGTGGATTCGGGGGCGGGGGTGCGGCTGCCGAGTGGGGGGAACGGGCTTGTCGGTATGAAGGAGCGCGTGACGGGGTTGGGTGGTGTGTTCGTGTGCGGGCCGACTGATGCGGGTGGGTATCGGGTGTCGGCTGTGTTGCCTGCGGCTTAGGGGGTGCAGGGGGGTTGGGGGCTGCCTGCGGCTTAGGGGTGCGGGTGGGTGGCTGTGCCGCTGCTTGTGGCGGCTTGAGGCTGTGAGGTTTTGTCTCGCGGCCGGTGGTCCGCGCCGGGTGTCGGTCGTGGCGGGGCCGTGCCGGGATGTACGTGCTCGCTGTTCTATGGGGGCTTCGTCGCCGGGCCCATGCCGCCCGCGTGTGGTGCTGGTGGCTGCGCGCGCACATCCCGGCACGTCCCCTCGCGTCTCGTGGGCGCGTGGCGGCCGGTGGGGTCTCGGGGCCATGGGGCTGTGCTGTGGCTGTCTGTCGGCGCCGGTGGGCTGTGGCCGGGTGCGCGCGTGTGGGGTTATGCCGCGGTGAGGCGGGTGGGCTGGGTGCCGTTGATGAGGGTTTCCAGGGCGTGGTCGATGCCGGGGCCGAGGTACCAGTCGCCGCTGTGGTCGAGGGCGTAGACGCGGCCTTCGGTGTCGATGGCGAGGAGGGCTTCGGAGCCGGATTCGGCGCCGAGGGGGCAGACCTCGGTGTCGAGGGCGCGGCCGAGGTCGGCGAGGGTGCGGGCCATGTGGAGGCCGTGGAGCGGGTCGAGGTGGGGCTGGGCGGGGGCTATCTGGCGGCCGGGGCCCTGTGGGGTGAGGTGGAGTCCGCCGAATTCGGCCCAGGCCTCGACGGCGGCGGGGAAGACGGTGTGGCGGTGGCCTGCGGGGGATACGTGGGTGCGCAGGGCGTCGGCCCAGAATTCGGCCTGTTTGATGTCCCAGCGGCCGGGCTGCCAGCCGGCGGCGCGCAGTGTGGCGTCGACGGGTGCGGTGAAGCGGGTGCGGTCGGCGGTCATGTGGGGTGGCCTCGTCCTGTTCTGCTGCTGCCTGCGGTGGTGCGGGGGTGTTCTGGTGTGCGGGTCAGCCGGTGGTGTCCGTGGCCGGGTCGACGACGTGGACGCCGAAGTGGGCGGTGAGCGCGGCGCAGGCGCGGCAGGGGCGGGCGAAGCCGCCGTGCAGGGGGTCGCCGTCCTCGCGGATGCGGCGGGTGGTGAGTTTGGCGTGTTTGAGGGTTTTGCGGGCTTCGCCGTTGGTCATGGGTTTGCGGCGGGCGCGTTTGGAGCGTTCCTCGTCGGCGGCCGTGAGGTGGCGGGAGATGAGGATCGTTTCGGCGCAGCGTCCGGTGAAGCGGTCGCGCTGGGCGCTGGTGAGGGTGTCGAGGAAGTCCTGGACGAGCGGGTGCAGGGCGGGGGCGTGTTCGCCGCGGGCGGCGGTGCTGGTCAGTGTGGTGCCGCGGACGGAGAGGGCGGCGGCGACGGTGGGCAGGATGCCGTCGCGGCGCTGGCGCAGGGCCGGGGCGGGCGCGTCCTCGGCGCTGCTCCAGCCGACGCGTGGGTCGCCGTCGGCGGTGGGCGGGTGCCCGGTGTCGGGCTCCTGGGCCGGTACGACGGCGGTGTCGGATGACGGTGCGGTGCTGCTCTGCATGTGGTGCTTCCCCTCCTGCAATCCCCCGGGTTGCGTGCACAGACTGCCAAATGGGGCCGGTGGTGCGGAAGCTGGGGCGCGGCGACACGCGGGAGCGTGGGCTCATCGTCACGGTGGGGTGACTGCTGGTCATGGAACCGGAGGGCCGGTGACCGGTGTCGTACAACCGCATAGGCTGTCGCTATCCGCGATCCATAACAGTGCCGCAGGGGGCAACCGCCATGACGACAGGTCGGCTCGGGCAGCAAGCCGCGCCGCCGAACGCGGCCTACGCCGGGCAGGTCGTGCACTTCCCGGACCCGGTCCGTGCTGCGCGCCATCCCAGGGGCGTACGGATCGACGGGAACGGCTATCCGGATTTTTCGGCCTACGCGCGTGCGGCGGCGGAGATCGCCGAGCCCCCGGAGGGGTTCGGGGTCGATGAGCTGCGGTTGACGGACTATGTGTCGGCGAACGCGGCGTTGGCCGCGGCCGGGCATGACTTGTGGGACACGATCGTGCCGGTGGCGACGCCGCACGGCTGGACGTGGCATCACGTGCCGGGCAGTCGTCGCATGGAGTTGGTGCCGGTCGAGGTGAAGGCGCTGCTGCGGCATCACGGTGGTCTCGCGACGGCTGCGGTGGATCACGGCAAGCGGGGGACGCGTCCGTTGCAGGAGACGCGGCCGGCGCATTTCGGGTTGCCGAAGTCGTCGGTGGCGGTGACGGAGCATCAGGTCCTGGGTGCCGAGGAGGATCTGGGGTACCGGTTGCCGGGTGCGTACCGAGCGTTTTTGAAGGCGGCGGGCGGGTGTGCTCCGGTGGGGGCGGCGCTGGACGCCGAGTTGGGGCTTCTGGTGGACCAGCCGTTCTTCACGGTGCGGGACGAGGCCGCGGTCAACGATCTGGTGTACGTGAACAAGTGCCTGCGTGATCACCTGACCAAGGACTATCTGGGTGTCGGGTTCGTGCAGGGCGGGATTCTCGCCGTGAAGGTCAAGGGTGACCGGGCGGGTTCGGTGTGGTTCTGCGCGTATGACGACGCGCGGGACAGCGGGGACACGGCCGGGTGGTCGGTCGCCGAGCGGGTGGAGCGTCTGCTGCTGCCGTGCGGTGATGACTTCGACGCGTTCCTGGCCCGGCTCGCGGGTAATCCGCCGGAGCTGGAGACGGTGGCGAACCTGATGGTGGACGGCGGTTTCGCGAGCGCGGTGGACGCCTCTGGCGCTGCCGTGCCGGCTGCTTCGGCTGTCCCGGACGAGGGGTGAGTGTCCGATGGTGACGTTCGCGCAGGCGCAGGAGCGCGCCGAGGAGTGGATCAACGGGGATGTGCCCGGCTATCAGCACCGTGAGGTGCGGGTGCGGGAGTTCGAGCTGGGGTTCGTGGTGTGGGCGGAGGACCGCGAGGGCGGTCCGGTGTCCGACGGCGGGCGTCAGCGGCTGGTCATCGCGCGTGACAGCGGGGACGCTTCGCTGTGGCCGGGGCTGCCGGTGGGTGAGGTGATCCGGCGGTACGAGGAGGAGTACGGGCTGCCGGAGGCTTCGCCGGAGCCGGTGGACGCGCCGCCGGAGCGGGTGGATCTGAATCAGACGTCGTTCCTGTTGAGCCCTCCGGAGTGGCTCCAGGAGGCGGCGGACAAGCTGGGTATTCCGGATCGGCGGGGGGATGCGTCTTCGGCCGGCGGGTCTGGCTCGTCTTCCGGGGCTGGTGCTGGTGCGGGCGTTGGTGCTGTCTCCGGTTCGGGTTCTGGGCCGGCTGCCCCGGCGCCGGTGGCCGCCGACGCGGGCAGTGGCGCGACGCCGTGGCCCGCTTCGCCCGCGGCGCCTTCCGGGGCGACTCCGTGGGCCGGTACGGACACGAACGCGGGCGAGGAGGAGGACCGTTCGGTCGCGCCTCCGGCGACGGTGTTCGCGCCGCCGCTGGTGGACGAGGGTGACGTGCCTGCGCCGGCCGCCGCTCCTGAGGCCAGGACGGCGCTGATGTCGGGCGGCAGCCAGCTCCCGCGCACGGCGGTGGCCCCGGCGCTCGACGGGCCGGCTCCCGTCGCTCCGGGCACCCCGGCGCCGGGTGCTCCTGACGCGTACGGATACCCGCAGGGTTCGGGTGCGCAGCAGACTCCGCCGCCCACGTACGGCTACCCGCAGGGTTCGGGTGCGCAGCAGACTCCGCCGCCCGGTGCCGCGCCGGACTACGGCTATCCGCAGGGTCCGGGCGCGCCGCCCGCGCCCAACGTGGCGCAGGCGCAGGGGAGTTCGCAGGGCGGGCAGACTCCGCCGCCCACGTACGGATACCCGCAGGGTTCCGGTGCGCAGCAGACTCCGCCGCCCGGTGCCCCGCCGAACTACGGCTATCCGCAGCAGACTCCGCCACCGGGTGCTCCTGACGCGTACGGCTATCCGCAGGGTCCCGGTGCGCGGCAGACTCCGCCGCCGGCGGCCGGGCAGGACGCGGCCGGGCGGCCGCTCGCGCCCGGGGCCGGCGACATCGCCGACGCCGCGACCAGCAAGGCGCAGGGTCCGCCCCGCGGTGCGCGCGGTGGTGGCGCGACGACTCCGCCGCCGCCCGGTGCCCCGGGCACTCCCGGCGCGCGGCCCTCGGGGCCCGGCGCTCCGGGTACCCCGGCGGGCGGCTACGTTCCGACGCAGCTCGTTTCGCAGCTCGGTCCCGACGGGCCCGAGGCCCCGCCCGCTCCGGGTGGTACGCCGCCCGGCGGTGTGCACCACGCCGCGACGATGCTGGCCGACCCGAGCATGGGCGGTCCCGGCGCACCCAAGCCGCCCGGCGCGCCCGGCACTCCGGGGGCTCCCAAGCCGCCCGGTGCCCCCGGAACTCCCGGTGCGCCGCAGCCTCCCGGCCCGCCCGGCGCCCCTGGGGGTACGCCGCCCGGTGGTGTGCACCATGCCGCGACCATGCTGGCCCAGCCGGGTCCGGGCGGTCCCGGCACGCCGCCCCCGCCGACGGCGCCCGGCGTGCCCGGTGCGCCTGGTGCGCCCGGTGCTCCCGGTGGCGGTGTTCATCACGCCGCGACGATGCTGGCCGGTCCTGGTCAGGTCGGGCCCGGCATGCCTCCTCCCGCGCCGCCGCAGGCGCCGGGCGGGATGCCGATGCCGCCGCCCATGCCCGGGCAGCAGGTTCCGGGTGGTCCGCCCCCGGCCTCGTACGGGTATCCGCAGCCCACCGGTCAGCCGACCGTCGGGCCCGGCTACCAGGCCGTGCTGCGCTACCGCGCGCCCGACGGCTCCGAGCAGCAGCTGATCCGCCGCTCGGCGCCCGGTACGCCGCATCCGGAGTGGCAGATCTTCCATGAGCTGCGCGGCATGAACGTCCCGCCGGACCAGGTTCTGGAGCTGCACACGGAGCTGGAGTCCTGCGAGCTGCCGGGCGCGTACTGCGCCCGCATGATCCGTGAGCAGTGGCCGCAGGCGAGGATCACGTCCATCGCCCCGTACGGCAGGGACCACGCGTCGCGCCAGCAGGGCATGCAGCAACTGATCGCGCACCAGGGCGAGTTGCACCAGGTGGCGGACGGTCCGGCGCGGCTCGCGCCGGTGCGTGCGCCGCTGCCGCCCGCGCAGCCGATGCCGCCGGTTCCGCCGGAGGCGGTCGGCCAGGAGCTGGCCGCTGCGTTCGGTCCGGGGGTGTTCCGGTTCGACCAGCGGGCCGTTTCCCGTCAGGGCGTGCCGGACCTCGTGGCGCACACCCTTGTCGTGGCGGGGCTGCCCGCCGACTTCGGGCCGTTCTTCTGGGCGCAGGCTCAGCCGGGCCGTCCGGTGCCGACGCTCGCCGAGCTGGCGCAGGAGCGGGGGGTGCAGCCCGCGGCGGACGCCGGTTCGTACCTCGTGATGGGCAGTGACTTCGGGCGGGCGATCTGCGTCCAGTACGGCACGGCGAACATCGTGGCCGTGCCGGTGGAGGCGGGTCCCGGCGGTGCGCCGGTGCCGCCGCAGTTCGTGAACACGGGTCTGCCCGAGTTCGCGCGCAGCCTCGCGGTGCTCGGCCGGATGTGGCCGCTGCGGTTCGGGCTCAACCAGGAGCAGGCGGGCCGCTGGACCGTCGACTTCCAGGCGCAGCTGGCCGCCGTCGACCCGGCGGCGCTCGCGTCGCCGGAGGGCTGGTGGTCGGTGCTGCTCGAGCAGATGTGGGACGGCCTGCTGTAGCCCGTAGGTAGAAGCGAAGTCGGGGAGAGGCGCGCGGCCGTATCGGTCGCGCGCCTCTCCTCTTTCTTCGTGGGTCCCTCTGTCTCTGTGCGTCCTCTGTGTGTTCTCTGTGCGTCTTTCGCGGACGGGCCGGGGTGTGAGCTGCCTCGCTCCCCGGGCTCCCGATTCCGACTTTCGGCACCATTTGGCGCATCCTTGTCGAGTGGGTTGGGTGGAGTGTCTTGTTTTGAGCGCTTCGGCTCGATCGAGTGCTGGGTAGGAGAGCCGAAGCGGCTAAGAGGGGAATCAAGGATGAGCAGCGGTACGTCGGTGTCGCCCCATGGCTTCGTCACGGGACGGGGCCGCGGCTACCGTCCCGGGCCGGTGGACGCGCTGGCCGCCGAGCTGTCCGGAGCCCGCGACGACGCCCGCGAGCGCGCCGCCCTCCTGGCCGACCGGGTCGAGGAGCTGGAGGCCGAGGCACAGCGGCTGCGCCTGGCCGTGACCCAGCTCGCCCCCCAGACGTACGAGTCCCTCGGCGACCGCGCCCGCGAGATCCTCGCCCTCGCCGAGGAGGAGGCGGACGGGGTACGGGCGGCTGCCGCCGATTCCGTCCGGCGGATCACGGCGGACGCCGAGGCCGGTGCGCGGGAGACGCGCGAGGCGGCCCGCGCCGCGGCCGACGCCGTACTGGCCGAGGCCGAGCGGTGGGCCGACGAGCGGCTGAGCGCCGACCGGGCCACGGCCGACGGGGTCCGCGCCGCCGCACTTGACGAGGCGAAGGCGTGGCGCGAGGAAGCGCTCGCGGCGCTGGACGAGGTGCGGGAGCGGACCCGGGCGACCCTCGCCGGTCAGGAGAAGGACCACGCCGAGCGGCGGGACGAGGCCGAACGGGAGCTCGCCGGGCAGGAGGCCGCGGCGGACGCGCGCGACGCGGAGCGCCTGGCGCGGGCCGAGGGCCGTCTTTCCGGGGCGCGGCGGGCGTTCGCCGAGACGGAGGAGTCGGCCAGGCACGGCCAGGAGGACGCCGAGGCCCGCGCCGCGGAGCTCCTCGCGGAGGCGGCCCTGCACGAGGAGGGCGTGGGCCGCGAGACGGAGCGGGTGCTGCGCCAGCACGGCGAGAAGTGGGACGAGGTCCGCGCCCACATGGACCACGTCCGCACCACCCTGGCCTCCCTCACGGGCCGGAACCCGGCCGGCGAGGGGCCGTAGGCGCTGCGGTCATGAGCCACGCCCGCCGCGACGGGACGCCCTGAGCGGGCCGGCTCCTCGCCGACGGGACGCCGTGAGCGGGACGTCGTAAACCGGCCACCCCGCTCATGAGACGCCGCAGGAGGCGGGCGGCGCGGCCCGTGTCGCGTCCTACGCGTCCTCCCTCCGCGGCGCCTGACGCGTGACGCCCGCCAGGATCCACGCCTCCACCGCCTCGTACTGGCGGCGCTGGTCATCGGCTGTGCGGCGGCCGGAGACCACCGTGCCGAGCCAGCCGAAGAGGAAGCCGAGCGGGATCGAGGCGATGCCGGTCGTGGTGAAGGGGAACCAGTTGAAGTCCTGGCCCGGGAACGCCGAGGTAGGCGAGCCCGACACCAGGTTGGTGCCCGTCATCAGGACGAGGCAGGACGCCGTGCCGCCGAGCAGCGTCCACAGCAGGCCCGTACGCGTGTAGCGGCGCCAGAACAGGCTGTAGACGAGCGCGGGCGCGAGCGCCGAGGCGCCCAGGCAGAACGACAGCGTGACCAGCGGCTGGAGGTTGTGGTGCTGGACGAGCGTGGCCAGGAGGATCGCGGGCACACCGACGGACAGCGCCGAGACCCGGGCCAGCGTCATCTCCCTGCGGGGGGTGAGCGGCGCCTTGCGGTGCGCGAAGACGTCGTGCGCGAGGGAGTTGGCGCAGGCCAGGATCATTCCGGCGACCGAGGCGAGCAGTGTGAGGAAGAGCGCCGTGGTGACCGTGGTGAACACCAGCGTCTCCACCGTGGAGGGGTCCGCGCCGAACGCGGCCCGCGCCCCGAGCAGATACGCGGTGTTGCCCTGCGGGTCGGCCGCCGCGACGGCGGCCCGGCCGAGGAACGCCGTCGCGCCGAACCCGATGACCGCGATGATCAGTACGAAGAGGCCGACCGCCGACACCGCCCAGGACATCGAGCGGCGCACCTCACGGGCGCTGCGTGCCGTGTACATGCGCATCGTGACGTGGGGCAGGCACGCGCCGCCGAGGACGACGGTCAGTTCCGAACTGATCATGTCCAGGCGGGGGTTGGCGGTGCCGGCGAACTGGAGGCCGGAGTGCAGGAAGGCGTCTCCCACGCCGCTGGCCTGCGCGGCCTGTGAGGCGAGGGCGCCCGGGTTCCAGTCGAAGCGGTACAGGATGAGGAGGGCGACGGCGAGGCCGGAGCCGAGCAGCATCACGGTCTTCATGATCTGGATGAGGGCGGTGCCCTTCATGCCGCCGATCGCCGCGTAGCTGATCATCAGGGCGCCGAGCGCGATGACGCAGCCCGTCTTGAACCCCTCGCTGGTGAAGCCGAGGACGAATGCCAGCAGGTCGCCCGAGCCCGCAAGCTGGACGAGCATCAGCGGGAGCAGTGCCGCGAGGGTGGTGGCGCACGCGGTGATGCGTACGGCGCGTCCGGGCAGGCGGCGGGCGATCACGTCGCCCATGGTGAACCGGCCCGCGTTGCGCAGCGGTTCGGCCAGCAGGAACATCAGGAGCATCAGGGACAGGGACGTGCTCAGGGCGAGGACGATCCCGTCGTAGCCGGTGAGCGCGATGATGCCGCCGGTGCCGAGGACGGTCCCCGCGGAGATGTAGTCGCCCGCGATGGCGAGGCCGTTGCGCATCGGGGTGAGGGAGCCGAAGCCGGTGTAGAACTCGTCGAGGTTGTCGCGGTCGGGGCCGGTCATCACGCACAGGAGCAGCGTGATGGTGGCGACCGCGGTGAAGGCGACCAGTGACATGCCCTGGGCCGAGCTGCTGAAGTCCGTCATCGGAAGGTCCCCCCGGGCGTTGTGGGAGCCGGACGCTGGTCCAGCTCCGCTTGTCTGCGCAGCCTGTGGGCGAGCGGGTCGACGCGGCGGCGGGCGGTGTACGCGTACAGCCACAGCGCGAGCGCGGTCACCGGGAGCTGGCACAGGCCGAGGAGGAGGCCGGTGGAGAAGCCGCCGGGGAGCGTGCCCGTCATGAGGGAGGGCGCGAACGCCGACAGGACGAGGAAGAGGGTGAAGTAGCCGAGGGCGGTGAGCGTGGCGACGCGGCGCTGCCAGCGGTAGGCGCTGCGCAGGAGCCGCAGGTCACTGTGGTGGCCGAGCGCGGGGTGGCGGGGGAGCCGGTGCGTGGGCGCGGGCGGTGGGGGAGGGGGCGCCCAGGGGTAGGTGAGGGCGGGGTCGGGCTGCTGTCGGGGGTGCGGCGGCGGTTGGGGGTACGACTGCTGGTGCTCGCCCGGGTACTGGTTCCCGTACTGGCTCCGGCCCGTGGGGAAGGGGCCCTGCCATGGCTCGTTCTGGTGGTCGGAATATGAGCGGTGCGGTGTGTCGGACATCCCGGTTCTCCTTGCGCGGCTTGGGTCCGCCGGGGATTGCGGACGCAGGGAGCGAGGGGGGAGCCGGAACGTTACTCGTAGGTAGGCGCTTTCCGCGACGGTTCGCGCGAACTGTTCAGTCGGTTCGTTGTGACAGGGGTGAGGGATGCTGAGGCCCATCTTGTGAGCCGGCTGAGTTGCCGACGGCCCCTGGTGGCGCCTCACCGGTCCCCTCGGCTGCCCGCTCGCCGCCCCGTTCGCCGTCCTGGTCGATCACCGGGAAACGGCGCGGCGCGAGGCACAGCAGGACGACCAGAGCGAGCGCGGCGGCGCAGGCCGCACCCACGTAGACCGAGTCGACGGCCGCCGCGACGGCGCGCCGCAGCCGGTCCGGGTCGGCCACCGAGGCGGGGTCCTCAAGGGCCTTGGCCACGGAGTCGAGGGAGCCGGCGCCGCCGAGGCGCCCGGCGAGCACGGTGTTGGCGACGGCGCCGAACAGCGCGGCGCCGATCGTCTGGCCTATCTGCCGGCAGAACAGGACGGACGCGGTCGTCGTGCCGCGCTCGGCCCACCCGACGGTCGACTGGACCCCGACGATCAGGGGCAGTTGGAAGAGGCCGAGCGCCGCGCCGAGGAGCAGCATGACCAGCGAGGGCTGCCAGGCGGCCCCGGGGTAGGGGAGCAGCGGGAACGCGAGCAGGACGAGGAGCGCGGCCGCCATGCCGACGACGGCCGTGTTGCGGAAGCCGATCCTGCCGTACACGTGCTGGCTGAGGGCCGCGGAGACGGGCCAGCTCAGCGTCATCACGGAGAGCACGAACCCGGCGGCCATGGGCGCGAGTCCGAGGACGGCCTGCGCGTAGGTGGGCACGAACACGGTGGGCGCGACCATCAGGAGGCCGAGTGCGCCGAGCGCGAGATTGACGGCCGCGATGGTGGGCCGGCGCCAGACCCAGCCGGGGATGATCGGTTCGGCGGCGCGCCGCTCGACGGCGACGACGGCGCCGACCAGCGCAACTCCCGTACCGAACAGGGCGATCGACGGCGCGGAGAGCCAGTCCCAGGCGACGCCGCCCTGGACGAGCGCGGTCAGGAGCACCCCGCCGCACGCGAACACGGCGAGCGCCCCGGCCCAGTCGATGCGGGCGCGCGGCCCCTTCTCCCGTACGGGTTCGTGGAGATGGCGTGCGACGAGCCAGAGGGCGAGCGCGCCGATCGGGAGGTTGATGAGGAAGATCCAGCGCCAGCCCGCGTACGAGGCGAGGAGCCCGCCGAGCGCGGGGCCCGCGACGGCCGAGGTCGCCCAGACCGTCGACAGCCGGGCCTGGATGCGGGGGCGTTCCCTGAGCGGGTAGAGGTCGGCGGCCAGGGTCTGGACCGTTCCCTGGATGGCGCCGCCGCCCAGGCCCTGGACGACGCGGAAGGCGATGAGCGCGCCCATGTTCCAGGAGCCCGCGCACAGGACCGAGCCGATGAGGAAGAGGATGCTCCCGCCGATGAGGACGGGTTTGCGGCCGAAGGTGTCCGACAGCTTCCCGTAGACCGGCAGCGTGACCGTGACGGCGAGCAGATAGCCCGAGAAGAGCCAGGAGAAGACGGAGAAGCCGCCGAGGTCGCCGACGATCTGCGGGACCGCCGTCGAGACGATGGTGGAGTCGAGTGCCGCCAGTGCCATGGAGAGCATCAGCGCGGCGACGACCGCGCCCCGGCGCCGGTCCTTCCCTGTACCCGCCTGCATGCCCGCCTGCGATGTCGCGCTGCCCACCGGATTCCTTCCCCCTGCATCTATCCCGCCCCCGACACCATCTCACTTGACCCTGCCGCGGCGGGAGGGTGGAGCGTGACTGCGCAGGAAGGTGGAGCGAACCCCTAGAGGCGCTCCACCGTTGGGTGGACTCCCCCTAGGGGGACCTCCGTACTACGGACAGGGGACGGTTCGTCCCCCCGGAGGACGAGGGGAGCGGGGGGTTCTTCCTACCGTCAAGGGGTGGGGTTTTCCCCCGGGAAAGACGGTGACCTACACCAGGGCGCCGGGGCACCCCTCGCCACCAGACTGAAGCGCGTCGCACACACCTGACATTCCGCATGACCGACTTAGGAGACTTACCGTGACAACGGCTGTGACCATTCCCAGGACCGGGGGCACTGGAGGGCAGACGGCCGTCGCCGCACGGGCGCGCCAGGTCGTCAAGGCCTACGGCTCGGGTGAGACCCGCGTCGTCGCGCTCGACCACGTCGATGTGGACATCGCCCGCGGCCAGTTCACCGCGATCATGGGCCCCTCGGGGTCCGGCAAGTCCACGCTGATGCACTGCCTCGCCGGCCTCGACAACGTCACGTCCGGGCAGATCTACCTGGACGAGACCGAGATCACCGGCCTCAAGGACAAGAAGCTCACGCGGCTGCGCCGGGACCGGATCGGATTCATCTTCCAGGCGTTCAACCTGCTGCCGACGCTGAACGCGCTCGAGAACATCACGCTCCCCATGGACATCGCGGGCCGCAGGGCGGACAAGGAGTGGCTGGACCGCGTCGTGCGGACCGTGGGCCTGGCCGAGCGCCTCAAGCACCGGCCCACCGAGCTCTCCGGCGGCCAGCAGCAGCGCGTCGCCGTGGCCCGCGCGCTCGCCGCCCGGCCGGAGATCATCTTCGGTGACGAGCCGACCGGAAACCTGGACTCCCGTGCCGGCGCCGAAGTGCTCGGCTTCCTGCGGCAGTCCGTCGACGAGCTCGGCCAGACCATCGTGATGGTCACCCACGACCCGGTCGCCGCCTCGTACGCGGACCGGGTGCTCTACCTCGCGGACGGCCGCATCGTCGACGAGATGCTCCGCCCCACCGCGGACGCCGTCCTCGACCGCATGAAGGACTTCGACGCGCGGGGGCGCACGTCATGAGTGCGAACACCGTGATGAAGACCTCCCTGCGCAACTTCTTCGCGCACAAGGGGCGCATGGCCCTGTCGGCCGTGGCGGTCCTGCTGTCGGTGGCGTTCGTGTGCGGCACGCTCGTCTTCACCGACACGATGAACACGACGTTCGACAAGCTGTTCGCGGCGACGTCGTCCGACGTGACGGTCAGCCCGAAGGCCGCCAAGAGCGAGGGCAGCGACACCGGGCGCCCCGAGTCGATGCCGGCCTCCACCCTCACGCAGGTCAAGCGGGCCGAGGGCGTCAAGTCGGCCGAGGGCGCGGTCAGTTCGATGAACGTGACCGTCGTGAACGCGGACAACAAGAACATGGGCTCCGAGAACGGCGCCCCCACCATCGCGGGCAACTGGACGCACAACGACCTGCGTTCCATGGACATCACCTCCGGCCACGCCCCGCGCGGGCCCACCGAGGTCATGGTCGACTCCGACACCGCGGACAAGCACCACCTGAAGATGGGCGACGAGCTGCGCACCATCACCGCCACCGGTGACTTCAGGGCGAAGATCGTCGGCATCGCCTCCTTCAAGGTGACCAACCCGGGCGCGGCCGTCGTCTACTTCGACACCGCCACCGCCCAGCGCGAACTCATCGGCCAGAGCGGCCGGTTCACCCAGATCAACGTCGTCGCCGCCACCGGCGTCAGCGACACGGTGCTCAAGAAGAACGTCGCGGCGTCCCTCGACGGCCCGTACAAGTTCCAGACGCAGAAGGAAGCCGCGGACGCCAACCGCAAGGACGTCGGCTCCTTCATGGACGTCATCAAGTACGCCATGCTCGGCTTCGCCGGGATCGCCTTCCTCGTCGGCATCTTCCTGATCATCAACACCTTCTCGATGCTGGTCGCCCAGCGGACCCGCGAGATCGGCCTGATGCGCGCCATCGGGTCGAGCCGCAAGCAGGTCAACCGCTCGGTTCTCGTCGAGGCGCTGCTGCTCGGCGTCTTCGGGTCGGTCATCGGCGTCGGCGCGGGCGTCGGACTCGCCGTCGGCCTGATGAAGATGATGTCCGCGGCGGGCATGGACCTGTCCACCGACGACCTGACCGTCCAGTGGACGACCCCCGTCGTCGGGCTGCTCCTCGGCATCGTCGTCACCGTCTTCGCCGCGTACGTTCCGGCCCGCCGCGCGGGCAAGGTCTCCCCGATGGCGGCCCTCAGGGACGCCGGCACCCCCGCCGACGTCAAGGCGGGCGTGGTCCGCGCCCTGATCGGTCTCGTCCTCACGGGCGGCGGCGGCTTCGCGCTCTACACGGCCACGCAGGCCGCCAAGGCGAGCGAGGGCTCCCTGTGGCTCGGCGTCGGCGTCGTCGCCACCCTCATCGGGTTCGTCGTCATCGGACCGCTCCTGGCGGGCGGTGTGGTGCGCGTCATCAGCGCCGTACTCCTGCGGATGTTCGGCTCCGTCGGCCGCATGGCCGAGCGCAACGCGCTGCGCAACCCGCGCCGCACCGGCGCCACCGGCGCGGCCCTGATGATCGGCCTCGCGCTCGTCGCCTGCCTGTCCGTCGTCGGCTCCTCGATGGTCGCCTCGGCCACCAGCGAGCTCGACAAGTCCGTCGGCGCCGACTTCATCGTCGAGGGACAGAACGGGCTGAAGCCGCAGGCCGCCGAGGCCCTGAAGAAGGCGGGTGAGTCGGGGTACGTCTCCCACGTCACGGAGGTCAAGTACGTCAAGACGAAGCTGACCACGCCGGGCGGCACCGAGGAGGACGAGGAGCTCGTCGCCGCCACGCCCACGTACGCCCAGGACCTGCGGCGCGAGACGACCGCCGGTGAGCTGTCGGCGGCGTACGGGAAGAACGCGATGTCGGTCGGCTCGGAGTTCGCCGAGAAGAACCGCCTCGAGGTCGGCGACACCCTGCACGTCGCCTTCGAGCACGGCCGCAGCGCCGACCTGAGGATCGCGGCGATCACCTCGGACGACACGACGTTCGACAAGGGCGCGATGTACATCAACCTCGCGACCGCGAAGCAGTACATCCCCGCCGACCGGCTGCCGCTCAACGGGATGATGTTCGCCAAGGCGGACTCCGGCAAGGCCGACCAGGCGTACAAGGCGCTGAAGGCGTCGGTCGCGTCCGACCCGACGGTCCACGTCAAGGACCAGACCGACTACAAGAAGACCCTGAAGGACCAGATCGGCCAGCTCCTCAACATGATCTACGGGCTCCTGGCCCTCGCGATCATCGTGGCGGTCCTGGGCGTCGTGAACACGCTGGCCCTCTCCGTGGTGGAGCGCACCCGGGAGATCGGCCTGATGCGGGCCATCGGCCTCTCGCGCCGGCAGCTGCGCCGCATGATCCGCCTGGAGTCGGTGGTCATCGCCCTCTTCGGCGCGCTCATCGGCCTCGGCCTGGGCATGGGCTGGGGCGCGACCGCCCAGAAGCTCCTCGCCCTGGAGGGTTTGAACGTCCTGGAGATCCCCTGGCCGACGATCATCGGCGTCTTCATCGGCTCGGCCTTCGTGGGCCTGTTCGCCGCCCTGGTACCGGCGTTCCGGGCGGGCCGGATGAACGTACTGAACGCGATCGCGACGGAGTAGCCGCGCGGGGCGATGCGAACGGGGGAATGTGGGGAAAGGGGACGGCGGCCCCGGTGTGTCCTTCCCGGACACTCCGGGGCCGCCGTGCGTCCTGGGGACCATGCATGTGATCCGCGAATGATCCGCACGCGGGTGTCGGTGGCGCGTCGTAGTCTGGAAGGCCCCCGGCCCGTTCGACGTGTCGGGCGGTTCGCGTTGCCCACTCCCCGGGATGGAAGCCCTTCATGAGCCTGCACGGTCTGCTGGACGCCGTAAGCCGAGACCCGGCGCTCGCCGAAGCGGTGAAGGCCGCCACCGACGGGCACCGCCCCCACGTCGACCTCGTCGGCCCGCCCGCCGCGCGGCCCTTCGCGGTGGCCGCGCTCGCGCGGCGGACCGGGCGGACCGTGCTGGCCGTGACCGCCACCGGGCGGGAGGCCGAGGACCTGGCCGCGGCCGTGCGCTCGCTGCTGCCGCCGGACGGCGTCGTCGAGTACCCCTCGTGGGAGACGCTCCCGCACGAGCGGCTCTCGCCGCGCTCCGACACCGTGGGCCGCCGGCTCGCCGTCCTGCGCCGCCTCGCGCACCCCCGCACCGACGACCCCGAGACCGGACCGGTCTCCGTCGTCGTCGCCCCCGTCAGGTCCGTGCTCCAGCCGCAGGTCAAGGGGCTCGGCGACCTGGAGCCCGTGGCGCTGAGGACCGGTCAGAGCGCCGATCTGAACGAGATCGTCGAGGCGCTCGCCGCGGCCGCCTACGCCCGGGTCGAACTGGTCGAGAAGCGCGGCGAGTTCGCCGTGCGCGGCGGCATCCTCGACGTCTTCCCGCCGACCGAGGAACACCCCCTGCGCGTCGAGTTCTGGGGCGACGACGTCGAGGAGATCCGCTACTTCAAGGTCGCCGACCAGCGCTCCCTCGAAGTCGCCGAGCACGGCCTGTGGGCGCCGCCCTGCCGCGAGCTGCTGCTCACCGACCAGGTGCGCGAGCGGGCCGCCGCCCTCGCAGAGGAACACCCCGAGCTGGGCGAACTCCTCGGCAAGATCGCCGAGGGCATCGCCGTCGAGGGCATGGAGTCCCTCGCGCCGGTTCTCGTCGACGACATGGAGCTGCTGCTCGACGTGCTGCCCGAGGGCTCCATGGCCGTGGTGTGCGACCCGGAGCGGGTGCGCACGCGGGCGGCCGACCTGGTGGCCACGTCGCAGGAGTTCCTCCAGGCGTCGTGGGCGGCCACGGCCGGCGGCGGCGAGGCCCCCATCGACGTGGACGCGGCGTCCCTGCGGTCCATCGCCGACGTCCGCGACCGGGCCCGCGAGCTGGACATGATGTGGTGGTCCGTCTCCCCGTTCGCCGCCGACGAGGCGCTCGGCTCGGACACCCTGAAGCTCGGCATGCACGCCCCCGAGACGTACCGCGGCGACACCGCGCGGGCGCTCGCCGACACCAAGGGCTGGCTGTCCGACGGCTGGCGCACCGTCTACGTCACCGAGGGGCACGGACCCGCGGCCCGCACCGTCGAGGTGCTCGGCGGCGAAGGCGTCCCGGCCCGCCTCGACCAGGACCTCACCGAGCTCACCCCGGCCGTCGTGCAGGTCTCCTGCGGCTCCATCGACTACGGCTTCGTGGACCCGGCCCTGAAGCTGGCGGTCCTCACCGAGACGGACCTGACCGGCCAGAAGGCGGCGGGCAAGGACGGCCAGCGCATGCCGGCCCGCCGCCGCAAGACGATCGACCCGCTCACCCTCGAGTCCGGCGACTACATCGTCCACGAGCAGCACGGCGTGGGCCGCTACATCGAGATGGTCCAGCGCACGGTCCAGGGCGCGACCCGCGAGTACCTCGTCGTCGAATACGCCCCCGCCAAGCGCGGCCAGCCCGGCGACCGCCTCTACATCCCCACCGACCAGCTGGAGCAGATCACCAAGTACGTCGGCGGCGAGGCCCCGACGCTCCATCGCCTGGGCGGCGCGGACTGGACGAAGACGAAGGCCCGCGCGAAGAAGGCGGTCAAGGAGATCGCCGCGGACCTGATCAAGCTGTACTCGGCGCGCATGGCGGCGCCCGGCCACTCCTTCGGCCCGGACACGCCCTGGCAGCGCGAGCTGGAGGACGCCTTCCCGTACGTGGAGACCCCCGACCAGCTCACGACCATCGCCGAGGTCAAGGAGGACATGGAGAAGACGGTCCCGATGGACCGCCTGATCTGCGGCGACGTCGGCTACGGCAAAACAGAGATCGCTGTTCGCGCGGCCTTCAAGGCCGTCCAGGACGGCAAGCAGGTCGCGGTCCTCGTGCCCACGACCCTCCTCGTCCAGCAGCATTTCGGGACGTTCTCCGAGCGCTACTCGCAGTTCCCCGTCAACGTACGGGCGCTGTCGCGCTTCCAGACGGAGACCGAGTCGAAGGCCACCCTGGAGGGCCTGCGCGACGGGGCGGTCGACATCGTCATCGGCACGCACCGCCTGTTCTCCTCCGAGACGAAGTTCAAGGACCTCGGCCTCGTCATCGTCGACGAGGAACAGCGCTTCGGCGTCGAGCACAAGGAGCAGCTGAAGAAGCTCCGCGCGAACGTCGACGTCCTCACGATGTCCGCGACCCCCATCCCCCGTACGCTCGAAATGGCCGTCACCGGCATCCGCGAGATGTCGACGATCACCACGCCGCCCGAGGAGCGCCACCCGGTGCTCACCTTCGTGGGCCCGTACGAGGAGAAGCAGATCGGCGCGGCCGTGCGCCGTGAACTGCTGCGCGAGGGCCAGGTCTTCTACATCCACAACCGCGTCGAGTCCATCGACCGCGCGGCGGCCCGCCTGCGCGACATCATCCCCGAGGCGCGCATCGCGACGGCCCACGGCCAGATGTCCGAACAGGCCCTGGAACAGGTGGTCGTGGACTTCTGGGAGAAGAAGTTCGACGTCCTCGTCTCGACGACGATCGTCGAGTCGGGCATCGACATCTCGAACGCGAACACCCTCATCGTCGAGCGCGGCGACAACTTCGGCCTCAGCCAGCTCCACCAGCTGCGCGGCCGCGTCGGCCGGGGCCGCGAGCGCGGTTACGCGTACTTCCTGTACCCGCCGGAGAAGCCGCTCACCGAGACCGCGCACGAGCGTCTCGCCACCATCGCCCAGCACACGGAGATGGGCGCGGGCATGTACGTGGCGATGAAGGACCTGGAGATCCGCGGAGCGGGCAACCTGCTCGGCGGCGAGCAGTCGGGACACATCGCGGGCGTCGGCTTCGACCTCTACATCCGCATGGTCGGCGAGGCGGTGGCCGACTACCGGGCCGCCGTCGAGGGCGGCGTCGAGGAGGAGCCGCCCCTGGACGTCAAGATCGAGCTCCCGGTCGACGCGCACGTCCCGCACGACTACGCGCCGGGTGAGCGGCTCAGGCTGCAGGCCTACCGCGCCATCGCCTCCGTGAACACGGAAGCGGACGTCAAGGCGGTCCGCGAGGAGCTCACCGACCGCTACGGCAAGCTGCCCGAGCCGGTCGAGAACCTGCTGCTCGTCGCCGGCCTGCGCATGTTCGCGCGGGCGTGCGGCGTCGCCGAGATCGTCCTCCAGGGCAACAACATCCGCTTCGCCCCCGTGGAGCTGAGGGAGTCGCAGGAGCTGCGCCTCAAGCGCCTCTACCCGGGCACGGTCATCAAGGCGGCCGCGCACCAGGTGCTCGTCCCGCGCCCGAAGACCGCGAAGGTGGGCGGCAAGCCGCTCGTCGGACGCGAACTCCTGGGCTGGGTCGGGGAGTTCCTGACGTCGATCCTCGGTTCGTAGAGTCTCGCGGGACGGGCCCGGGGCCCGTCCCGGGCGGTGTGGCTGCTTCCGCGCGCCCCGGTGCGCCCCGGTAACGCGGGCACTCACCCGATACGGTGACACCGAAACCGGACTAGCAGGGGGGAGCGTCGTGATGCGAGGCGCTGGGCGGGCCGTCGCCGCCGTACTGGTGACCGTGGCCGCCGCCACCGGCTGCACCGTGGAGAAGCAGGGCGGGTCGGGTTCGGGGCCCGAGTACAAGGCGGGCGGTGCGCTCGACGCCGTGAACTCGCTGACCGTCAAGGGGCGGGCGCCCAAGACCGGTTACGACCGGGGCCGCTTCGGCAGCGCCTGGGCCGACACCGATTCGAACGGTTGCGACACCCGGGACGACATACTCAAGCGGGACCTGACGGGGGTGAGGTTCCGCGACGGGCGCTGCACGGTCGTGTCGGGGACGCTCGCCTCCGACCCGTACACCGGCAAGGAGATCGCGTTCGCGCGCGGCCGCAGCCAGGTCGACATCGACCATCTGGTGGCCCTCTCCGACGCCTGGCAGAAGGGCGCCCAGACGTGGGACCCGAGCAAGCGCATCGCCCTGGCCAACGACCCGCTCAACCTCCTCGCGGTCGACGCGGGCCCCAACCGCAGCAAGGGCGAGGGCGACACGGCGACCTGGCTGCCGCCCCGCAAGGGGTACCGGTGCACGTATGTCGCCGGGCAGGTCGCCGTGAAGAAGAAGTACGGGCTGTGGGTGACGGCCGGTGAGCGGGACGCCATGAAGCGTGTGCTGTCCGGCTGCCCGGACCAGGCTCTGCCCACGGGCGGCAATCCGACGTCGGCGCCGGAGCGCTTCCACGCGCGCTGAGCCTTCAGGCCCGGTCAGCCGCCCATCTTGTCCAGGTCGACGACGTCCTTGTCGGCCGGCGGCGCGGCCTCGACCGGCTTGTCGTAGTCCGAGAACGTGAGCGAGGCCGGCTCCTTGGCGGACTTGGTGACGAGCTTGAGCACGTACGGCTTGCCCTCGGTCGCGACGTAGAGCGTGTAGTCGTCCTTGCCGTCGGTCTCGGTGACCGTGAACGCGGGCGTGCCGTCGACCGTCGTCGCCCTGCCCTTGCGGGCGAGGGTGTCATTGCTCCTGAACTCGGCGAGCATCGAGTCGAGGTCGCAGAAGTCCGCCATGTCCTTGGCGTCGGGGCTGTCCGCCTTCGACTTCATCCAGCGGCCCGCGAGCATCTTCACGACGGCGTCGGTGTCCGCCTTGGACTCGCCCTTGCTCTGGGCGCGCAGGAACGCCTCGTCGGACTTGAGGTACACGGTCGGGCCCGTCTTGATCAGGTCGACCTTGCCCTGTCCGTTCATGCCCATCGAGCCGGCGCACTCGCCCCTCTTGTCGAGGGCGACGTCGAGGGTGATCTGCCCGCCGTCCCCGTCGGCCGCGTTGCCCTTGATGGTGAGGGACGAGGCGCCGCGGGTGGCCTTCATGGCCTTGTTGGCGATCTGCGGTCCTGACAGGTCGGCGAAGGGGGCCTTGGGCTTGTCGCCCGGCCCCGCGGCGTTACCGGGGCCGCCGGGCCCGCACGCGGTGAGCGAGACGGCGGCCGTGACGACGGTGAGGCAGAGGGCGGCAAGTGTGCTGCGGCGCATGGGAGTTCCCCGGGGGAGTGGTTGAGAGGGTGGAGGCGGAGCGGTGGTGTACGGCCGTCAGAAGTTGCCGTTGGTGATGATCTCGCCGTCGGCGTCGTAGACCGTGACCAGGCCGTTCTTGCTGTCTTTCCAGTCCGCGAACGCGGAGGCGATCAGCTTGGAGGGGCCGGAGCCCTCGCCCGCCAGGCCGCCGGTGAAGTCGGTGTAGACGTCGGCGCTGTCGAGGATGTCGTTCTGCTGGTCGGCGCCCTGGACCTTGAGGACGTGGGCGACGGCGTCCTTCTCCTTGGGCGTGCCGTTCTTCGCCACGAAGGCCTTGAACTGCTCGGCCTGCGAGGCCTTCGACGCGCCCTTGTCGCCGGCGTCGGACTTGGCGGCGTCATCGGCCTTGCCGGCCTTGTCGCCCGCGTTCTTGTCGGCGGCGGCGGAGGTACCGCCGCCGTTCCCCCCGTTGCCGCTGTCGCCGTCACCCGAGTTCGCCGATACGACGCCGATGACGACGATTCCGACGACCGCACCCAGCGCGACCTTGGTCTTCATGCCCATGGCTGATCCCCCCACAGAAGGCGGCCCCCGATTGCGACGACCGCTCGTTTCGATGGGTCAATAAGAGCAGAGCTTGTGAACCGAGTCAACGCGATTCACGAAGTCGAGTGTGTACACGCTCGTGAATGGGGTGCTTACGCGTTCGCGGGTATGCTCGGCGCCACAGTCATGTGGGGGAGCCGAGGGGAGCACGCCGGGTGCAGGACAACGCCACTGAAGTGACCGCGGCCGGGATCGCCCGGCTCGCGGGGGTCGGCCGCGCCGCCGTCAGCAATTGGCGCCGCCGCCACCCCGACTTCCCCAAGCCCGTCGGCGGCACCGAGACCAGCCCCTCCTTCGCCCTCACCGACGTCGAGAACTGGCTGCGCGAGCAAGGAAAGCTCGCCGAGGTCCCGCTGCGTGAACGCGTCTGGCAGCAGCTCGCCGGACACCCCGCGGGCCCCGGCGTCGCGCTCCTGCACACCGGCTGCGCCCTGCTCCTCGTGCACGACCGGCCCACCGACTGGCTCGAACTCGCCGCGGTCTCCGACGAACACCTCGCCCAGCGCCTCCCGGCCGCCCTCGACGACGTCCTGACCCCGCGCTTCGGCCCCCGCGACGAGCGCGCGGTGCGCCTGCCCGACACGGGGCTCCTGCCCTCGGTCCCGCTGCTGCGCGGCGCCGCCGAACTCGCCGCGGAACTGGGCGCCCGTCAGACGTACGAGTTCCTGCTCGGCCGTCATCTCGACGCCAACCCGCGCCAGTACACGCTCACGCCCGCGGGTCCCGCCCGGCTCATGGCCGCCCTCGCCGGCTCCGCCCGCACCGTCCTCGACCCGGCCTGCGGCACCGGCGCCCTGCTGAACGCCGTACGCGACCTCGCGCCCGAGCCGGACCAGCGCCTCTACGGCCAGGACAGCGCCCCCGACCTCGCCGCCCTCACCGCGCTGCGCCTCGCACTGGGCACCCCCGCCGCCGCCGACGGCGCCGTGCGCACGGCCGCCGGCGACACCCTGCGCGCCGACGCGTTCCCCGACGTCCGCGCCGACGCCGTCCTCGCCCACCCGCCGTTCAACGAACGCAACTGGGGCCACGACGAACTCGCCTACGACGCCCGCTGGGAGTACGGCTTCCCGGCCCGCACCGAGTCCGAACTCGCCTGGATCCAGCACGCGCTCGCCCGCCTGCGTGACGGCGGCACCGCCGTCCTGCTCATGCCGCCCGCCGCCGCGTCCCGCCGCTCGGGCCGCCGCATCCGCGCCGACCTCCTGCGCCGCGGCGCCCTGCGCGCCGTGATCGCCCTGCCCGCGGGCGCCGTTCCGCCCAACAACATCCCGCTCCACCTGTGGGTGCTGCGCCGGCCCGGCGCCGGCGCGCCGCCCGCGCCCGAACTCCTCCTCGTGGAGACGACCGGCGGCGGCCCGGCCGGCTCCGGCGACGGACGCGACAAGCAGCCGTGGGAGCAGGTCCAGCAGGCCGTGCTCGACGCCTGGCGCCCCTTCGACCGCGAGGGCACCCTCGAGGAACTGCCCGGCATCGCCCGCTCCGTGCCGGTGATCGAGCTGCTCGACGACGAGGTCGACCTCGCGCCCGCGCGGCGGCTGCCGCCCCCGGCCGCGGGCGGCGGCGCCGAGGAGCTCGCCGCGGTCCGCACCCGCCTCGGCGACACCCTGCGCCTCACCGCCGACCGCGCCCCCGACACCCCGCCCGCCGCGCAGTCCCCGGCCCGATGGCCCCAGACGACGGTCGGTGAACTCGCCCGCGCGGGCGCCCTGTTGCTCCGGACCACCACGGCGACCGCGGCGGCATCGGGTCCCGCCACCGGCGGCGCCGCGCGCGTGCCCGTCCTCACCGACCACGACGTCCTCGCCGGAACCGAACCCTCCGGCTCACCCCAGGGCGGGGACGAGGAGCCCGTACTCGTCGAGGCGGGCGACGTCGTCGTGCCCCTGGCCGGCGGCGGCGCGGTCGTCCGCGTCGTCGACGAGGCCACCGCGGGCGCCGCACTCGGCCGCGGCCTGACCCTGCTGCGCCCCGACCGGGCAGCCCTCGACCCCTGGTTCCTCGCCGGGTTCCTGCGCGGCACCGCCAACAACCGGCAGGCCAGCAGCTACGCGTCCACCGCCACGCGCCTGGACGTGCGCCGCCTCCAACTGCCGCGCCTGCCGCTCGCCGACCAGCACCGCTACGGCGAACGCTTCCGCGCCCTCGCCGAGTTCGAGGACGCCCTGCGCCAGGCCGCGCGCCTCGGCGAACAGCTCGTGCGGGGGCTGCACGACGGACTGACGGACGGCACGCTCGGCCCCGAGTGACGCGTTTGACATCCGTACGACAACGGTTCCGTACAACCCGGCGCGGGTTGTCGGAGTCGGCCTATACGCTCGACATACCAAGGACCCGTCAGCAGGAGCAGCAGGAGCAGCCATGCACGGCCACGGCTACGCGCCGCCACCGCCTCAGTTTCCCTCGCAGGCCGCGCAGATCGGCCTGCGCGTGCTCTTCGTGGCGTTGACCGTGCTGAGCGTCGGCTTCCTCGCCTGGACCGCACTGCTGAGGCTCGCCCTGACGACGCGCAGCAGGACCGACTGGACCGTGTTCGGCTCGGGCGTCGCGCTGCAGATCGCCATCTTCGCCGTGCTCGCCACCGACCCCGGCAAGGAGGAGTTCACGACCTGGCGGGGCAACGCCGGCATGTCCGTCCAGCTGGTGATGCTCGCGGGGGTGGTCATCTACTACCTGATCGCGGACATCCGCTTCGACCGCAAGCAGCGTGTCGCGTTCAGCGCGTACGTGCCCCAGCAGCCGCCCCGCACCATGCCTCCCGCCTACGGCTACCCGCAGCAGTACACGCCTGCGCCGCCGCACGAGATATCCGTGCACGCCCAGCCCACCCAGACCGCGGGCCCCGCACCGACGCCCGTGCCCCAGGCGCCGCCGCCCCACCGCATCGACCAGGTCCGCGCGGAGCTCGACGAACTCAGCGACTACCTGCGAAAGCAGGAAGGCGGACGGTGACCCAGCCCCTGAACGCGTCCGGTGGACAGCTCGTCGCCGGGCGCTACGAGCTGTCCACCCTCATCGGCCAGGGCGGCATGGGCCAGGTCTGGACGGCGTACGACCAGCGGCTCGACCGGCGCGTCGCCGTGAAGCTGCTGCGCCCCGACCGCGTCGCCGGCCAGGAGGCCGACGAGCTGCGCCGCCGCTTCGTGCGCGAGTGCCGCGTCACGGCCCAGGTCGACCACCCCGGCCTGGTCACCGTCCACGACGCGGGCACCCAGGGCGAGGACCTCTACCTCGTCATGCAGTACGTCGACGGGGCCGACCTCTCCGACCACCTCGCCGAGCACGACCCCTACCCGTGGCAGTGGGCGGTCTCCGTCGCGGCCCAGCTGTGCGCCGTCCTGTGCGCGGTGCACGCCGTGCCGATCGTGCACCGCGACCTCAAGCCGCGGAACGTGATGGTCAAGCAGGACGGCACCGTCACCGTCCTCGACCTCGGCGTCGCCTCCGTGCTCGACACCGACACCACCCGCCTCACCCACACCGGCTCCCCCATCGGCAGCCCCGCCTACATGGCGCCCGAACAGGCCATGGGCGGCGCGGTGGGCCCCTACACGGACCTGTACGCGCTCGGGGTGCTGCTGCACGAACTCCTCAGCGGAGACGTCCCGTTCGCGGGCTCCACCGCACTCGGCGTCCTGCACCGCCACCTCTACGAGCCGCCCCTGCCCGTCCGCCGGCTGCGCCCCGAGGTCCCCGAACCCCTGGAGGCCCTCGTCCTGCGCCTGCTCGCCAAGGACCCGCAGCACCGGCCGGCCTCCGCCCAGGAGACGTACGAGGCCCTGCTCCCACTGCTGCCCGCGCGCGGCGTGCCCAGCGGTGGCCCCCTCGACCCGACCCGCCCCTTCCTGCGCCCGCACGCCCCCTGGCCCGACCGCGCCCGCACCCCCGCCCCGCAGCCCGCCGCGCCCACCCCCCACACCGACAAGCCGGACGTCGCGGGCGCCGTCGACGAGGTCAAGCGCCTCCTCGGCGAGGGCCGCATCACCCAGGCCGTCGACATCCTCGGCGCGATCCTGCCCGCCGCCGCGGCCCAGCACGGCGAGCACTCACCGGTCGTCCGCACGCTGCGCAAGCAGTACGCCGCCACGCTCATGGACGACGGCCAGTACCGCCGCGCCCTGCCCGAGCTGCGCCGCCTCGCCGACGAGCGCGCCACCGAGGCGGGCCAGGCCGACCCGCAGTCCCTCCAGTTCCGCTACGAGGCCGCGCAGTGCCTGGAACAGCTCGGTGAACCGGCCGCCGCACTCGCCGAATACCGGGCGCTGCTCCCGTACTACGAGAACCAGTACGCGACGACGGACATCACGCTGCCCCTCGAAGTCAGGCGCCGCATCGGCCACTTGCTCCTCGCCCTCGGCGACCGGGCCGCCGCGCACGACACCCTCGTACGCCTCCTGCACGACGCGGAGCGCCTGCACGGCCCTGGCCACCCGTTCCCGGCCGAAATCCGCCGCACCTTGCAGTGGCTGGGGCAGGTCCGGGGCTGAGCCGGGGCGGGCCGGGCGCGGGGGAGTGCCTCAACTCCTGGCGAATCGTTGGGTCGAATAGGTGGCCGAGAGCACGGCCACTGCCTAACATCGATCACCGCCGGACTTTGTGCACCGACGCACAAACTCGTCGCAGGGAGGCCCACCTTGCACCGCCGCAAGAGCAGCAACAGCCGCCGCACCGCGCTCGTCCTCTCCACCGCCGCCGTAGCCGCGATCCCGCTCCTCACCGCCTGCGGCAACGAGGCGCATCCCGGCGCCGCGGCCGTCGTGGGGAGGGACCGCATCACCGTCTCCCAGCTGCAGAACCGGGTGAACGAGGTGCGCGACGCCCAGCAGGCCGCCACCAAGGACGACCAGCAGTACGAGCAGGCCATCGCCAAGTCCGGCAGCCTCACCCGGAACACGCTGCACTCCATGGTCTTCGACCGCGTCCTGCACCGCGCGGCCGCCGACGCGGGCGTCACGGTGTCCCGCAGGCAGGTCCAGGAACGGGAAGCCGCGATGGCGCAGCAGGCCGGCGGCGTCCGGCAGCTCGAGCTCGCCCTGCTCCAGCAGTACAGCATCGCGCCCGAGCGCATCAGGGACAGCGCCCGCACCGACCTCGAGGTGATGGGCCTTGCCCAGAAGGTCGGCGCGAACATGCAGTCCCAGTCCGAGACCGACCAGGCCCCCTTCTGGAAGGCGCTCGACCAGGCCTCCAAGGAGCTGAACGTCGACCTGAACCCGCGCTACGGCACCTGGGACATCGCCAAGAGCCATGGCCGCGCCGACGCGAAGACGCCCTGGGTGCGCGAGGTCACGTCCCCGAAGACGGGTCAGCAGACGGCGTAGGGACTCTCGCCCGGCGTGCGGCGGGCGGCCTGGGTTACGTTCGAGGCGTGAACGCCGAGAACGCACCCGCCGCCGCCCCGACCGGCCGCATCGTCCTGCTCACCACCAGCCACCGTGTCGCGCCCGGCCTGCTGTCGTGGTCGGCCTGGCAGCTCCTGCACGCCGCCGACGAGGTGCTGTGCGCCGACGCCGCGCACCCGCAGCTGCCGTATCTGCGGGAGGCAGGCATCGAGGTGCGGGAGGCCGCGCCGAGTGCCGGTGAGCTCGTCGACGCCTGCGCCGGGGGCCGCACCGTCGTGGTCGTCGCCACCGCCGAGGGAGACCGGCGCCTGACCGACGGCCTCGCCGCGCTCGCCGGGTCGGGCCGCGTCGCGATGCCCGACCTGGAACTGCTCCCGGCCTCCTACGACCTGCCGGGCGCCCGCCTCCTCGACCTGGTCCAGGTCATGGACCGCATCCGCCGCGAGTGCCCGTGGTCCTCGCAGCAGACCCACAAGGGCCTCGCGAAGTACGCGATCGAGGAGGCGTACGAACTCGTCGAGGCGATCGAGGACGGCGACCGGGACGAACTGCGCGAGGAGCTCGGGGACGTGCTCCTCCAGGTCGTCTTCCACGCCCGGATCGCCGAGGAGGCCTCCGGCGAGGAAGGGGACGAGGCGTTCTCCGTGGACGACGTCGCCGGCGGCATCGTCGAGAAGCTCATCCACCGCCACCCGCACGTCTTCGGCGACGACACGGCGCTCACGCCCGAGGACGTGAAGGAGCACTGGCTGCGCACGAAGGCCGTGGAGAAGCAGCGCGAGTCCGTCACGGACGGGGTGCCGGTCGGCCAGCCCGGCCTCGCACTCGCGGCGAAGCTGGGGTCCCGGGTCCGCACGGCCGGCCTCGACGTGCCGGCGCCGGGCGGCGACGGCGTCGGCTACGAACTGCTCGCCCTGGCCCTGCGAGCCGAGTCCGACGGAGTCGACCCGGAAGCAGCGCTGCGGGCGGCGGCCCGGGCGTACCGAGACGCGATCCGCGCGGCGGAGGGGCTGGCCTAGGGCCTGTCTTCACATTCCCGCCTGCCCCGCGGCGTCTGGCACGCGCATCTGCGGCGTTGTCGTCGGTTGCCGACGCTCCGCGTCGACGCCCTCCTCCGCCTTGCAACTGCACGCACCAGACGCCGCGGGGCCCGCCCTTCGGGCGGACGACGGGAATGTGAAGACAGGCCCTAGGGCCTGTCGGCGGCGGGGTCCGGCCAAAGGGCCGCCCCGCGCCGGATACCGTCGACGCGTGACCGAAAAGCCCGCGCAGCGCACCGCTCCCGAACTCTTCACCTGGGAGTTCGCCACCGATCCGTACCCGGCCTACGCCTGGCTGCGCGAGCACTCGCCCGTTCACCGCACCACGCTCCCCAGTGGCGTCGAGGCCTGGCTGGTCACGCGGTACGCGGACGCGAAGCAGGCACTGGCCGACCAGCGCCTGTCCAAGAACCCGGCGCACCACGACGAGCCCGCCCACGCCAAGGGCAAGACCGGGATTCCGGGCGAGCGCAAGGCCGAGCTGATGACGCATCTGCTCAATATCGACCCGCCGGACCACACCCGGCTGCGCCGCCTCGTCTCGAAGGCGTTCACCCCGCGCCGGGTGGCCGAATTCGCGCCCCGGGTACAGGAGTTGACCGACCGGCTCATCGACGAGTTCGCCGCCAAGGGCGAGGCGGACCTCATCCACGACTTCGCCTTCCCGCTCCCCATCTACGCGATCTGCGACCTGCTCGGCGTCCCGCGCGAGGACCAGGACGACCTGCGGGACTGGGCGGGCATGATGATCCGCCACGGGGGCGGCCCGCGCGGCGGGGTCGCCCGCTCCGTGAAGAAGATCCGGAACTATCTCGTCGAGCTCATCCACCGCAAGCGCGACGAGCCCGGCGACGACCTGATCTCCGGCCTCATCCGCGCCTCCGACCACGGCGAGCACCTGACGGAGAACGAGGCCGCCGCGATGGCCTTCATCCTCCTGTTCGCCGGTTTTGAAACCACCATCAACCTCATCGGCAACGGCACATACGCCCTGCTCACCCACCCCGAGCAGCGCGAGCGCCTGCAACTCTCCCTGGGAAAGGGAGAATCGGGCCTCCTCGAGACCGGCATCGAGGAACTCCTGCGTTACGACGGCCCGGTGGAGCTCGCCACCTGGCGCTTCGCGACCGAGCCGCTGACCGTCGGCGGACAGGACATCTCCGTCGGCGACCCCGTCCTCGTCGTGCTCGCCGCCGCAGACCGCGACCCGGCGCGCTTCGAGGAGCCGGACACCCTCGACCTGTCCCGGCGTGACAATCAGCACCTCGGATACGGGCACGGCATCCACTACTGCCTCGGCGCGCCCCTCGCGCGCCTGGAGGGGCAGACCGCTCTCGCGACGCTTCTGACGCGCCTTCCGGACCTGCGACTCGCGGGAGAACCTACCGATTTGCGCTGGCGCGGCGGGCTCATCATGCGGGGATTGCGCACACTTCCGGTCGAGTTCACGCCGCATCAGGAGGGCCCGGACAAAGCCCCGTAACTGACGGATCGTCAAGACTGTGACTTTCACGTGATCTCTGCTGCATCGACTTGTGACAAGCGTTCGACTCCCGCTACGTTCACCAGTCATCGCGGCACCACCCGCCGCAGCATTCCCCGAGCCACCGAAAGGCGCCTCCATGCTCACCGGGAACGGTCGTCACCGTCGCCCCCGCCAGGCTCCCGCGCTCATCGTCGCCGCGGGAGTGGCCGGCTCCGCCATCGCGATCCCTCTGCTCGGCGCGACCAGCGCGAGCGCCGCATCGACGGCCACGTGGGACAAGCTCGCCGAGTGCGAGAGCGGCGGCTCCTGGAGCGCCGATCCGGGCAACGGGTACTACGGCGGGCTCCAGTTCTCCCAGGAGACCTGGGAGAACTACGGCGGCCTCGACTTCGCGCCGCGCGCCGACCAGGCCAGCCGCTCGCAGCAGATCGCCGTCGCCGAGAAGGTCCTCGCCGACCAGGGCCCGAGGGCGTGGCCGGTCTGCTCGGTCACCTCGGGGCTCACGGCGGACGACGCGGCGGCCAAGGTCGATCCCGGGGCGGCCCTGCCGACCCCGTCCGCGTCCGCCGGCGACTCCGGCAGCGACGACGCGGCGAACGGCGACACCGCGAAGGACGACGCGAGCGACGAGCCGGCGGACTCCGCGTCCTCGGGCGCGAAGGACGACTCCCGAGAGATGAATCACGACGGCTCGGGTGATACCGCAGGTAACACCGCGGATGACTCCAAGGGCGACAAGTCCGGCCGGGACGGCTCGACTTCGACCCCCGGCGCGCCCTCGTCGGAGGCCTCCGGCAGCTCGGACTCCACCACGGCGCCCGCCTCCGGCCGGCATCGCGGCGACGCCGCCGAGGACGATGCCACGGGCTCCTCGCGCGCCGACGACAGCTCGGGCCGCCACGCCTCGCGCGGTGGTGAAAACGGGCGCAAGGGCGCTAATGCGGATGAAGGCTCCTATACCGTGCGTGCCGGCGACAACCTCTGGGACATCGCCGACACCCATGACGTGGACGGCGGATGGGCCGCTCTGTATGCCGAGAACAAGAAGACGGTGGGTGCCGACCCGGACCTCATCCTTCCTGGTCAGAGTCTGGATCTTGGGCTCGAATCGGGCGAAAAGTAGCGGCAGTTCGGGCTGAATGTCTGCTTTGGCGAGAGTGAGAGATGGGTCTCAAAGGCCCTGATCGTCTTTGAAATTCCGGCGATCCGCTGCTTACGGTCATCACCGCTCGCCACAGCGGGCCCCGTCGGATGTCACGCCGAATCCTGCCAATGTCCGTACGGGAACAGTCGTCGCGTAAGCGCCGTAGGCAGGAGCGGGGGACCCAAGGTAAGTGCCGGCCCCGGCCGTTGAGAGACGGCCGAACGACCGGCTTGGGGTGAAGTCGCACGCAGGACGTGCGACCGGGCACTCATCCGGCCCGAACCCGACAGCTCACCTCGTAGGCGTCGGTGAGGGGATCTCTCGATGCTGTTTTCCAGCAAGGGCAAGCACCGCCGCCCGACTGCCATTCAGCGGTCTGTCCGCGTCGCCACGCTCGCCGGTGTCGCCGGTGCCGCTGTCGCCGTCCCGCTGATGGGTGCCACCGGCGCCTCCGCCGCCACCGCCTCCGAGTGGGACGCGGTCGCGCAGTGCGAGGCCGGCGGCAACTGGTCGATCAACACGGGCAACGGCTACTACGGCGGCCTCCAGTTCTCCTCGTCCACGTGGGCCGCGTACGGCGGCACCGCGTACGCCTCCACCGCCGACAAGGCCTCCAAGGCGCAGCAGATAGCCGTCGCCGAGAAGGTCCTGGCCAGCCAGGGCAAGGGTGCCTGGCCGAGCTGCGGCGTGGGCCTGTCCGCCGCCTCGACCGGCTCCGCCCCGGCCGCCGCCCCGCAGCCGGAGCGCAAGGCCGAGCAGCCGACCACCCGCAGCCAGGAGCGCACGACGCCTGCCGCGAAGCAGGAGTCGAAGAAGACCGTCGAGACCCCGGCCGGCAAGAAGGTCAAGAAGGGTGACGGCGAGTACAAGGTGAAGGCCGGCGACACCCTCAGCACCATCGCCGAGGCGCACCACACCAAGGGCGGCTGGGCGAAGCTCTTCAAGCTGAACAAGGACATCGTCGAGGACGCCGACCTGATCTACCCGGGCCAGCAGCTCCACCTCAAGTAAGCAACAGAGGAGCAGCAGCCCCCAGGCCGCTCGGGTACCGGCCTTCGGCGGACGGCCGGTACCACGCCAGGTTTCCCCAAGGACTCCCCGCCCCGGGTGCGCATTCCCCCGTCGCGCCCGGGGCGGGGCTCTGGCGCGTGAGGGGTCCTGGGCTTTCGTCCGTTGCCGGCCGGGATTCTTTGTTCCGTTCGGAAACAATTCGCTCTCGGTTTTGTCCACGGGCCGGTCGGTCGGCTGGCCGGTGCCTGGAGCCGGATAGGCTCACGTGTTGCCGGACCATGCGGCCCGGCGTAGTTGCGTCACATCCCAGAAGGAGATGCTCGTGCCGTCCATCGACGTCGTCGTAGCCCGGGAAATCCTGGACTCCCGAGGCAACCCCACGGTCGAGGTCGAGGTCGGCCTCGACGACGGCAGCACCGGTCGTGCCGCTGTCCCGTCCGGTGCGTCCACCGGCGCGTTCGAGGCCATCGAACTCCGCGACGGTGACCCGAACCGCTACCAGGGCAAGGGTGTCGAGAAGGCCGTCCTCGCCGTCATCGAGCAGATCGGCCCGGAGCTCGTCGGCTACGACGCCACCGAGCAGCGCCTGATCGACCAGGCGATGTTCGACCTGGACGCCACCGACAACAAGGGCTCGCTCGGCGCCAACGCCATTCTCGGCGTCTCCCTCGCCGTCGCGCACGCCGCCTCCGAGGCCAGCGACCTGCCGCTGTTCCGCTACCTCGGCGGCCCGAACGCGCACCTGCTGCCCGTCCCGATGATGAACATCCTCAACGGTGGGTCGCACGCCGACTCCAACGTCGACATCCAGGAGTTCATGATCGCGCCGATCGGCGCGGAGTCCTTCTCCGAGGCCCTTCGCTGGGGCGCCGAGGTCTACCACACCCTCAAGAAGGTGCTGAAGACCAAGGGCCTGTCCACCGGCCTCGGCGACGAGGGCGGCTTCGCCCCGAACCTGGAGTCCAACCGCGCCGCGCTCGACCTCATCATCGAGGCCATCAAGCAGGCCGGTTACGTCCCCGGCGAGCAGATCGCGCTCGCCCTCGACGTCGCCGCGTCCGAGTTCTACAAGGACGGCAAGTACGAGTTCGAGGGCAAGTCCCGCTCGGCCGCCGAGATGACCGAGTACTACGAGGAGCTCGTCTCCGCGTACCCGCTGGTCTCCATCGAGGACCCGCTGTACGAGGACGACTGGGCCGGCTGGAACGTCATCACCGAGAAGCTGGGCGACAAGGTCCAGATCGTCGGCGACGACCTCTTCGTCACCAACCCCGAGCGCCTCGCCCGCGGCATCGAGGAGGGCTCCGCCAACGCCCTGCTCGTCAAGGTCAACCAGATCGGTTCGCTGACCGAGACCCTGGACGCCGTCGAGATGGCCCAGCGCAACGGCTTCAAGTGCATGATGTCCCACCGCTCCGGCGAGACCGAGGACGTCACCATCGCCGACCTCGCCGTCGCGGTGAACTGCGGCCAGATCAAGACCGGCGCCCCGGCCCGCTCGGACCGCGTCGCCAAGTACAACCAGCTCCTGCGCATCGAGGAGATCCTCGACGACGCCGCGGTCTACGCCGGCCGCAGCGCGTTTCCCCGCTTCAAGGGCTGACGCCCTGCGCTCTGCGTTTCCCCGCTTCAAGGGCTGACGCCCTGCGCTCGGCGGTCCCTTGTTTCAAGGGCTGAGCCACACAGGCTTCGGTAGAAGCGTCGTACGTACGTCCCCGCACCCGGTCCCGTACCGTGTGCGGGGACGTACGCACGTAAAGGGGAGGCGCGAAGATGGCCGGGAGAGTCCGGGACAGGGACCGTGAACGGTTCTCCACCGCGACCCGGCTGCGTCTGCTCGGCGAGCAGACCGCCGAGCGCGTCTACCGCTCCCAGACCAGACGCCAGGCCCGCCGCTCCCGCCTCACCGGCCGCGCGGCACTCCTGGCCCTCGTCCTGTGCACGCTGGTCGTCGCGCTCGCCTACCCCATAAGGCAGTACGTCTCCCAGCGCGGGGAGATCGCCGACCTCCGGCGCCAGCAGCAGGAGGCCCAGAGCAGGGTCGACAGGCTGCGCGACGAGAAGGCACGCTGGCAGGACGACTCGTACGCGGAGCAGCGGATCCGCGAACGGCTCCACCTGGTGATGCCGGGCGAGACCGGCTACATCGCGCGCGACCCCGACGCGGCGAAGCGCACCCGCCCCGAGCAGGGCGCGGCGGGCCGGCCCTGGTACTCGAACGTCTGGGACGGCGTCGACAAGGCCGACCGCCCCGACAACTGACCCGCCTCACCAATGCCCGAAGCCGAAGCCCGAAGCCGAAGCCCCAAGCTCCGACCCCAAGCCCGAACCCGTAGTACCCCCACCGAAGTTCACTGAAGGAAAGCCCCCAGGCATGGACACGCCCCCGCCCCAGACCGAGCCGACCACGCCCACGGACGCCGACATCCAGGCGTTCAAGGAGCAGCTCGGCCGCCCGCCGCGCGGCCTGCGGGCCATCGCCCACCGCTGCCCGTGCGGCAACCCGGACGTGGTCGAGACGGCCCCGCGCCTCGAGGACGGCACGCCCTTCCCGACGACGTACTACCTCACGTGCCCGCGCGCCGCGTCCGCGATCGGCACCCTGGAGGCGAACGGCGTCATGAAGGAGATGACGGAGCGCCTTCAGACGGACCCCGAGCTCGCGGACGCGTACCGCAAGGCGCACGAGGACTACATCGCGCGCCGCGACGCCATCGAGGTCCTCGAGGGCTTCCCGAGCGCGGGCGGCATGCCGGACCGGGTGAAGTGCCTGCACGTCCTGGTCGGCCACTCGCTGGCCGCGGGCCCGGGCGTGAACCCGCTCGGCGACGAGGCCATCGCGATGCTGCCCGAGTGGTGGGCGAAGGGCCCGTGCGTGTCGGCCGCGCCCGAGGAGAGCGAGTGACCCGCGTCGCCGCCGTCGACTGCGGCACGAACTCGATCCGCCTGCTCGTCGCCGACGCCGACCCCGTGACGGGCGAACTCGTCGAGCTGGACCGCCGCATGACGATCGTGCGGCTCGGGCAGGGCGTGGACCGCACGGGACGCCTCGCGCCCGAGGCGCTGGAGCGCACCTTCGCGGCCTGCCGCGAGTACGCCGAGGTCATCAAGGCGCACGGCGCCGAGAAGATCCGGTTCGTGGCCACGTCCGCGTCCCGCGACGCCGAGAACCGGGACGACTTCGTGCGCGGGGTCATGGACATCCTGGGCGTCGAGCCCGAGGTCATCACCGGTGACCAGGAGGCCGAGTTCTCCTTCACCGGCGCGACGAAGGAGCTGACGGGCCGGGCCGACCTCGACAAGCCCTACCTGGTCGTGGACATCGGCGGCGGCTCGACGGAGTTCGTCGTCGGCGAGGACACGGTCATGGCCGCGCGCTCCGTCGACATCGGGTGCGTCCGTATGACGGAGCGCCACCTCGTGGGGGCGGACGGCACGGTCACCGACCCGCCGACGCCCGCGCAGATCGAGCGGATCCGCGAGGACATCGTCGCGGCCCTCGACCTCGTGACGCAGACCGTCCCCCTGACCGCGGCCCGCACGCTCGTCGGCCTCGCCGGCTCCGTGACGACGGTCGCCGCCCTCGCGCTCGGCCTGAACGAGTACGACTCGGTGGCCATCCACCACTCCCGTATCTCCTACGAGCGGGTCGCCGAGCTCACGGACTGGCTGGTGACGTCCACGCACGACCAGCGCTCCCTGAACCCGGTCATCCACCCGGGCCGTGTCGACGTCATCGCCTCCGGCGCCCTGGTGCTGCGCCTGATCATGGAGTGGATCGGCGCCAAGGAGGTCGTGGTGAGCGAGCACGACATCCTCGACGGCATCGCCTACAAATTGGCAGAAGACATCGAAGCGGGCCGAAAGGGCGACTGACTCGGCGCGCGCCGGTGAGTTCGGCGGTGAGCCGCGCGATGGTGGTGGCGGTGTCCTCGCCCTGCGGCGCGGCCATCGGCGTGGCCGGTGCTGCGGGGGCCGCAGGTGCGGCCGGGGCCGAGGGGGTGCCGGTGGGGGCGCTCTCGCTTCCCGTTCCGGATCTGGTCGCGGTGCTGGCGGTGTCGCTCTTGGGATCGGTTCCACTGCACGGATCTGATGTGGCTCCATGGACAGGCTGGAGGGGGCGGGAGGCGGTTTGATTCACGCCCCTGTACCAAGGTGATGTGGCCCCACTTGGGTGCTGAGGATCGGTTGTTGTGATCAGCTGCCGTCCATGGCTGTGATGGGCCCTTCGGGTGGTGCGGCCGCGATGGGGTGTCGCGGACGGCGAAGAAGCGTTGATGCCTGCGTGGAGCCACGTGAACTATGGGAACGCAACACGCTGCTGGCCGAGGCGTTCTGCAGCACTGATGATCGGGTGCGGGAGGCGCAGGGGGTGATGGACGAGGCGATGGCCAGCCGGACGAGGGCACTGGCCGCGTTTGCCGTGACTGTCGGCAGCGACGCAGCCGTAGCCGACCTGATGGGTTTGAACGAACGCGAGGTACGCGTCGCACGCCGTACGGTCGGCAAGGGGGACGCCCGTACCCTTGCTGACCAGTTGCTCAACCCTCCTGCAGAAACGTCCGCACAGCCGGCTCCGCCGGTCAGCCCTCCTGCCGAGGCGATTCCGCAGTCGCCTTCGCCTGTCCCGGATCTCGAAGGGGAGCCTCACATCAAAGCTGTGCAAGCCCATGTGCCCCATCCGCGCCCGGAAGCCGTGTCGCCTGCCCATCCACCTGTGGTGGAGAGCGGGACTTCGGGTGTCGCGGTGACCTGGACGGCCGGGATGGACTCCGTATTGCAGTGGAGCTGGCAATCCGGCCTGGACCTTCAGACCGTTGCGGAAGAACTCGGCCTGAACTCGAAGGACCTGCTCGTGCGAGCACAGACGCTTGCCGCCGAAGGACGACTGATGCCGAAGGCCCCGGCACACGACGTGAGCCAGTCCGGCCGCCACCGCCAACCCGACGCCAGGCAGTACACCTTCGTCCCCGACAGCCCGGAGACCCTGTACAGCTCGACAAGTCCCTACGTCTGAACCGTCATCGAGTCATCCCTTAAGGGCGGTGGCGGCGGTGCGGTGTTTCACAGCTCTCCCGAGCACATAGCAGACCGAGGGCGCTCAGGGGTTGCGGTAGACGTCCCGGCGGTCGCCCACCTTGACGACGAGAATGACGAGTTCACCGTCGTTGATCTGGTAGGCGACCCGGTAACTGCCGACCCGGAGCCGGTAGAGCCCGGACGGGCCGGTGAGTTTCTTGACGTCGGCGTCCTCGCGGTACGGATCGTCGCCGAGCGCGGTCAGCGCGGTCAGGATGCGCATGGCGTCCAGCCGACTGATGGCCCGTAGCTGCCGCTGTGCTGCCGTGGTGAAACGGAACGCGTACTTCACGCGGCGCCTTCACCACGCTCGCTGAACAGATCCGCCAGCAGCTCGGCCATCGAGACGGTGGGCCCGCCGTCGGCCAGGACCGCTTCCGCCTCCCGGGCCAGCAGCACGTCGGCCGCCTCCTCCAGTGCTTCGAAGTCGGTGATCGGCACGACTGCGGCGACCGGGGTGCCGTTGCGCGTGATGACCGTCGGATTGCCTTCCTCGGCCTGGTTGATGTGTTCCGCGAGGTGCGCGCGTGCTTCCCTGACGGTCACTGTGTGGTCGGTCATGGACCAAGTGTACGCATCTCCGTGTACACCATGTTAGGTGCGCGAGTCGCGTAAGTGCTCCCCCGGCTCCTCTTGCGACCCCTTCCGTGGCCCCTTTCGATCGGTGCCAGGCCCCACGGCCGCCTTCGTTTGAGCGGCCCAGGGGTCATCCGGGCGCCATGAAGGGGGGTGTGGGGGGTTCCGGCGACACGCCCTCGGGAAAGTTCGTGAAGTTCTTCACAAGGAATTCGGCACTCTTGGGCGAGGTTCTGGGCCGTAAGGCCCTCCGGAGGGGTCCGCTGCGCCCTGGCGGACATCGCGCCGCGTGTTCCACGCTTGTTGCGGGCAGGTGAACCGGGTGAGTGGTCCACCCCCGCCGAATGCCCGGAGCGGCAGCTCAAGAGGGGTGTGTAACGACCAGCGATATACCGTGGTTCCCCGCGAGCACCATGACCTCCGTCACGTGGGCGGCGCAGTGTAGCAGAGGTGCTACCCGAGCTTGTGAAGGGGCGCACGAGCGACCCCCTCCTGACGGGTGGATACTCGATGGCATGAGCACCACGGAGCGTCCCAGGATCCTCGTAGTAGGCGGTGGGTACGTAGGCCTGTACGCAGCACGACGCATTCTCAAGAAGATGCGTTATGCGGAAGCGACCGTCACGGTCGTGGACCCGCGCTCGTACATGACTTACCAGCCCTTCCTCCCCGAAACCGCAGCCGGCAGCATCTCGCCGCGCAACGTCGTCGTCCCGCTGCGACGCGCTGTGCCCGGAGCCGAGATTCTCACCGGCCGGGTCACCACCATCGACCAGGACCGCAAGGTCGCCACGGTCGCCCCGCTCGTCGGCGAGGCGTACGAGGTTCCCTTCGACTACCTGGTGATCGCGCTCGGCGCGGTCTCCCGCACCTTCCCGACGCCGGGCCTCGCCGAGGTCGGCATCGGCATGAAGGGCGTCGAGGAGGCCATCGGCCTGCGCAACCACGTGCTCGAGCAGCTCGACAAGGCCGAGTCCACGAACGACGAGGAGATCCGCCGCAAGGCGCTCACCTTCGTGTTCGTCGGCGGTGGCTTCGCGGGCGCCGAGACGATCGGTGAGGTCGAGGACCTGGCCCGCGACGCGGCCAAGTTCTACAAGAACGTGAAGCGCGAGGACATGCGCTTCGTGCTCGTCGACGCCGCCGACAAGGTGCTGCCCGAGGTCGGGCCCGAGCTCGGCCAGTACGGCAAGAAGCACCTGGAGTCCCGCGGTATCGAGATCTACCTGAAGACCACGATGCCCTCCTGCGTCGACGGTCACGTCGTGCTCAGCAACGGCCTCGAGGTCGACTCCAACACCGTCGTGTGGACCGCCGGCGTCAAGCCGAACCCGGCCCTCGCGCGCTTCGGTCTCCCGCTCGGCCCGCGCGGCCACGTGGACACCCAGGCCACCCTCCAGGTCCAGGGCAGCGACTACATCTGGGCCGCGGGCGACAACGCCCAGGTCCCGGACCTGGTGGCCATCAAGAACGGCACGCCGGCCGAGCGCGCCTGGTGCCCGCCGAACGCCCAGCACGCCATGCGCCAGGCCAAGGTCCTCGGCGACAACGTGGTCTCCGGCATGCGGGGCTTCCCGCAGAAGGAGTACAGCCACAGCAACAAGGGCGCGGTGGCGGGTCTCGGCCTGCACAAGGGCGTCGCGATGATCGTCATGGGCAAGATGAAGATCAAGCTCAAGGGCCGTCTCGCCTGGTACATGCACCGTGGCTACCACGGGCTCGCCATGCCGACCTGGAACCGCAAGACGCGCGTCATCGCCGAGTGGACGCTCAACATGTTCCAGAAGCGCGACATCACCGCGCTCGGTGCCCTCGAGTCTCCCCGCGAGGAGTTCTACGAGGCCGCCAAGCCGGCGCCGGCCCCGGCCGTCGCCGAGGCTCCGAAGGTCGAGGAGAAGGCCAAGGCCTCCTGACCCCGGTCCCGTACCACCCCTGAAGGGGCGCTCGCCATCCGTGGTGCGAGCGCCCCTTCGGCGTTCCCGGAGCCGCCCGGGACGGCAGGGAAACCGACGCGGCCGCCGCCCCGGCGCGCCGATATACATGCTCGCTACATGTATTTTGCCGATCCGTAACGCAGTAACGGGACTGCGAGAGCGCCCCGTTGGTGTTTACGTGGTGTTGGACGATTCCGGGATCGTCTCCCATCACGGAGGTGTGCGCCATGCAGGACGCCGCACAGCGGCTGAAGAACCTCGCCGAACAACTGCTCGGAACACCGCTGCCCGTCAGGCTTCGCGCCTGGGACGGTTCGGAGGCCGGGCCGCCCGCCGGACCCACTCTCGTCGTACGCAACCGCCGCGCCCTGCGCCGCCTGTTGTGGAAGCCGGGAGAACTCGGCCTGGCCCGCGCCTGGGTGGCCGGTGACCTGGATGTGGAGGGCGATCTGTACGAAGCCCTCGACCGGATGGCCGGACTCATCTGGGAACGCCCCGAGGAGGACAGCAGGGGCCTCGCCGAGGCCCTGAAGGAGCCTCGGGTCAGATCCGCCGTCGCCGAGCTGGTCAAGCTCGCCGGGCCCTTCCTGCCGCCCGCCCCGCCCGCCGAGGAGATGCGCAGGCGAGGCCGCCTCCATCTGCACACCAAGGGCAGCGACCGACGGGCCATCAGCCACCACTACGACGTCGGCAACGACTTCTACGAGATGGTGCTCGGCCCCTCGATGGTCTACTCGTGCGCGTACTGGGACTCGCCGGACGGCACGCTCGAGGACGCCCAGCGCGACAAGCTCGAACTCATCTCCCGCAAGCTCGGCCTCGCGCCCGGTCAGCGCCTGCTCGACGTCGGCTGCGGCTGGGGCTCCATGGCCATCCACGCGGCCCGCGAGTACGGCGTCAGCGTCGTCGGCGTCACCCTCTCGCAGGAGCAGGCCGCGTACGCCCGTAAGCGGGTGGCCGAGGAGGGGCTCACCGACCGGGTGGAGATCCGGGTCCAGGACTACCGCGACGTGCGCGACGGCCCGTTCGACGCGATCTCGTCCATCGGCATGGCCGAACACGTCGGCTCCGCGCGGTACCTCGAGTACGCCGAGGCGCTCTATGCCCTCCTCAAGCCGGGCGGCAGGCTCCTCAACCACCAGATCGGCCGGCGCCCCCAGAAGGACGAGTCGGCGTACGAGGTCGACGAGTTCATCGACGCGTACGTCTTCCCGGACGGGGAGCTCGCGCCGGTCGGCACGACCACCGGGCTCCTGGAGCAGGCCGGCTTCGAGGTCCGGGACCTGGAGGCGATCCGGGAGCACTACGCGCTCACGCTGCGCCGCTGGGTGGCCAACCTGGAGGCCGGCTGGCCCGCGGCCGTGAAGTTCACGAGCCCCGGCCGGGCCCGCATCTGGCGCCTCTACATGGCCGCGTGCGCGCTGAGCTTCGAGCGCAACAAGATCGGGGTGAACCAGATCCTCGCCGTGAAGACGCCCCTGTCGGGCGATCCGGGTATGCCCCTGCGCGCGCGTACCTGGAACTGACGGCCCGGACACACGGATGGGGCGCACCGGCACTCGGCCGGTGCGCCCCATCCGTCGTACCGCTACTCCGACTTGATGGCCGCGAGCATGTTCAGCCGGGCCGCGCGGCGCGCCGGCCACAGGGCCGCCAGGATGCCGACGAGGGCGGCCAGCGCGAGGAAGATCCCGATCCGGCCCCAGGGCAGGACCAGCTCGTACGTCGACAGGGTCAGCGCCAGGAGCCTGCCTGCCGCCCAGCCGAAGAACACGCCGAGGCCGACGCCGAGCACACCGCCGAACAGCGAGATCACCAGGGACTCCAGGCGCACCATGCGCTTGATGCCCTTGCGGTCGAGGCCGATCGCGCGCAGCATGCCGATCTCCTGCGAGCGCTCGAAGACGGACATGGCGAGGGTGTTGATGACGCCGAGGACGGCGACGACGACCGCCATGGCGAGCAGGCCGTAGAGCATGTTCAGCATCAGCGTGAACATCTTCGAGATCTCGTTGGAGATGTCCTGCTTGTCCTGGACGAGGATCGCCGGGTTGTCGCCGAGCGCCTTCTCGATGCGGTCCTTTGCCGCGGCGGACGCGCCGCCGTCGGTCTTCACCATGACCTGCATGTCGGACGGGTCCGTGACGTGCGGGGTCAGGACGGCGGAGTCCAGCATGATGCCGCGCATCATCTCGTTGCCCTCGTAGACCCCGGCGACGGTCAGCCGCTGCTTCTTGCCGTCCTCGAAGTTCGTGGTGAACGTCGAGCCGGCGCGCCAGCCGTGGTCCTTCGCGGTCTCGTCGTCCACGACGACGTCACGGCCGCCGATCCGGAAGGTGCCGCTGTCGACCTCGAGGTCGGTCAGCGAGCCGATCGTCGCGCCGTTGACGCCGGTCAGGAACTCGGTCTTCCCGTCGATGCGCGAGGGCGCGTTGCCCAGGCCACTGGTGGCGGTGACGCCGTCGACCCCGGCGAGCTTGCCGGCGACCTCGGGGGACAGGGAGTTCCTGTTCGCCATGGAGACGACGTAGTCGGCCTTGAGGGCGGACGACGCCATCTTGTCGATGGCCTGCTGGGCGCTGCCCGCGATGACGGTCAGGCCGGTGATCAGCGTGAGGCCGATCATCAGGGCGGAGGCGGTCGCGGCGGTGCGGCGCGGGTTGCGGACGGCGTTCTGGCGGGCCAGCTTCCCGGAGATCCCGAAGACGCGCAGGACCGGCCCCGCGGCCGCGATCAGCGGGCGCGAGAACAGCGGGGTGAGGACGAAGACGCCGATCACGAGGAGGGCCGCGCCGAGGCCAAGGGGGGCCTGCGCCGAGGTGCCGTCGCTCATCGTCGTCGCGTAGAGGGAGGAGGCGATGCCGGCCGCCGCGAACAGCGCGCCGATCGTGTTCCGTACGACGAGGGAGCGGGTGGTCGCCGTGGCGTGCACGCTGCTCATCGCCGCGACCGGCGGGATCTTCGCGGCGCGGCGGCCGGGCAGCCACGCGGCCAGCATCGTGATGACGACGCCGACGACGAGGGACGTGGCGATCGTGCCGGGCGAGACCACGAGCGGCCCGTCGGGGATCTGCGCGTCGGTCGCGCCCATCAGGGAGCGCATCCCGGCGCCGATGCCGATGCCCGCCGCCAGACCGGTGACGGCCGCGACCGCGCCGACGACGAACGCCTCCGCGAGGACGGAGCGCGTGACCTGCCTGCGCGAGGCGCCGACGGCCCGCATGAGCGCGAGTTCCTTGGTGCGCTGGGCGACGAGCATCGTGAACGTGTTGGCGATGATGAAGACGCCGACGAAGAGCGCGATCCCGGCGAAGACCAGCAGGCTCGACTTCATCGAGCTCATGCTGGAGGAGATCTGCTCGGCCTGGTCGTCGGCGAGCTGCTTGCCGGTCGTGGTCTCGGCCCGGTCCTTCAGCAGGGCCTTGTCGAGCGCGCTCCGCAGGGCGGCCTGGCTGGTGCCCGCGGCGGCCTTGACGTCGATCTCGTCGTACGAGCCCTGCTTGTGCAGGAGCTGCTGTGCGGTCGCCGTGTCGAACAGGGCGAGGCTGCCGCCGGCCGCGACGTTGCCGTCCTCGGTGGTGAAGATGCCGGTGACGGTGGGCGTCAGGACGGGCCCGTCGATGGACATCCGTACGGTGTCGCCGACCTTGTAGCCGGCGCGCTTCGCGGTCTGCGAGTCGAGCGCCACCTCGCCCTTGCCGCTGGGCGCCCTGCCGCTCTTGAGGGGGTAGCGCGGGTCTGTGTTCTTGGGGGAGCCCCAGTAGTTGGCGCCCTGGGTGGAGAAGCCGTTGCCGACGAGCTTGCCGTCCTTGTCGGCGACGGCCGCGAAGCCGCCGACGACGCCGATGGCGGACGCGGCGCCCGGCGTCTTCGCGGCCCGGTCGAGGGTCGCCTGCGTGAGCTTCGGGTCCTTGGCGAGCTTGTCGCCCTTCGACTCGGCGCTCTTGGGCGTGACGGCGACGTCGACCTGGTCGAAGCCCTTGGCGGAGCTCTTCTGGAAGGCGTCGGAGATGGTGTTGGTGAAGACCAGGGTGCCGGAGACGAAGGCGACGCCGAGCATGACGGCGAGCACGGTCATCAGGAGCCTGGCCTTGTGCGCGAACACATTGCGCAAGGCGGTACGGAACATGGGTTTCTCAGTCCAGGGGTACGGCGACGAAGCGTCGAGGCGGCGGGGCGGTGGCTGTGCGGGCGGGCGTCAGCTGGTGCGGCCCTTGGCGTCGAAGCCGGGGGTCTGGGGCGACCCCCCAGAAGAACGCGGCATCCGGTCCAGGACCGAGTCGGCCGTCGGGGCGTACACCTCGTCGACGACGCGGCCGTCGGCGAGGAAGATCACGCGGTCCGCGTAGGCGGCGGCGACCGGGTCGTGGGTGACCATGACGACGGTCTGGCCCAGCTCCCGCACGGAGTTGCGCAGGAAGCCGAGGACCTCGGCGCCGGAGCGCGAGTCGAGGTTTCCGGTCGGCTCGTCACCGAAGATGATCTCGGGCCGGGAGGCCAGCGCACGGGCCACGGCCACGCGCTGCTGCTGACCGCCGGAGAGCTCCGAGGGCCGGTGGCCGAGCCGGTCGGACAGGCCCACCATCGCGATCACGTTCTCCAGCCACTGCTTGTCCGCCTTGCGGCCCGCGATGTCCATGGGGAGCGTGATGTTCTCCAGGGCCGTCAGGGTGGGCAGCAGGTTGAACGCCTGGAAGATGAAGCCGATCTTGTCCCGGCGGAGCTTGGTGAGCTGCTTGTCCTTGAGGGACCCCAGCTCGGTGTCGCCGATGCGCACGGAGCCCGACGAGAAGTTGTCGAGGCCGGCGACGCAGTGCATCAGGGTCGACTTGCCGGACCCGGAGGGGCCCATGATCGCGGTGAACTCGGCCTGGCGGAAGTCGACGGAGACCCGGTCGAGGGCGACCACCTGGGTCTCGCCCTGTCCGTAGACCTTGGACAGATCCGTGGCGCGCGCGGCCACTGCGGTGGCCTTGTGGGCGATGGGGGTGGTGGTCACGGAAGGGTGCTCCTGTCGGACGACGGGTGGGGACGGGGTCCCGTTGGAGGGACCTCTCCATCGTCGTGGCCGTCTCGGCGCGTGAAGTCAGCCGCTGTTCCGGTTCCTGGGGGCGACTTCGGGGGGACCGGGGCCGCCCGGGTCATACCTGGGGATGACCCGGGACCCTGAGAGCGAAGATCACCGCGGGAGGTGAAATCCCGTCAATCCACGGTGACGGGGGTGAGGGCGCCGAGGGGTGTGGAAGGGCCTGCGGCATGTGCGGATGGCGGCTACCGTGGTCTGATGCACCCTCAGACCTCAATAAAATAAGACAACATCGAGGGGACGTTCCGCTGTTCGGGGGATCTGTCCCGATAGGCTCGGAACCTCGTTGCGGAGCCCACGGCCTGCCCGGATGGTGGAATGCAGACACGGCGAGCTTAAACCTCGCTGCCCCTTCGCGGGCGTACCGGTTCAAGTCCGGTTCCGGGCACCTCCCACTTTCCCTGCCGCTCCCGACCGAGCCGTTTCCCTTCGCCGCGTGCCGATCGCATCCGATCGCCGCGGCGTCTTTTTGTGCCCCCCGGAAGCCCTCGCATTCTCCGTTTTCTCCGCCCGGACCGTTGACAGCGTGTCGAGCCGGGCGGAGACTCCGCTGAGCACATTATGAACGAAAGTTCACCACGCGAACAAGGCTGAACGAAAAAGAAGGTACCCATGCGCACCACCGTCGGCATCATCGGAGCGGGCCCCGCCGGACTGCTCCTCGCCCGGCTCCTGCACAACGCCGGAATCGACTCCGTCGTCCTGGAGGGCCGCGACCGCGCGTACGTCGAACAGCGCCAGCGCGCCGGGATCCTGGAGCAGGGCACCGTCGACGTACTGCGCGCGGCGGGCGCGGCGGAGCGCATGGACCGCGAGGGCCTCCCGCACGACGGCATCGAGCTGCGCTTCGACCGGCGCCGCCACCGCGTCGACTTCCCCGCCCTGACCGGCGGCAGGTCCGTGATGGTCTACGCCCAGACCGAGGTGTGCAAGGACCTCATCGCCCTCCAGCTCGCCGAGGGAGGCCCGCTGCTCTTCGAGGCGGAGGCGCTGGCCGTCGAGGACGCCGAGAGCGAGCACCCGCGGATCCGCTATCGCCACGAGGGCCGCGAGGACGTCCTCGACTGCGACTACGTCGTCGCCTGCGACGGCTCGTGGGGCGTGGGCCGCAAGGCCGTACCCGCCGACGTCTCCCAGGTCTTCGAGCGCACGTACCCCTTCGGCTGGCTCGGCATCCTCGCCGATGTCGCCCCGTCCCACGACGAGTTGGTCTACGCCCGCCACGACCGCGGCTTCGCCCTCCTGTCCATGCGCTCCCCGTCCGTCACGCGCGCGTACCTCCAGGTCCCCGAGGCGACGAACGCCCACGACTGGAGCGACGAGGAGATCTGGGACGAACTCGACCGCCGCCTGGAGACCGACGACGGCTGGAAGCTGGAGCGCGGCACCATCACCTCCAAGTCCGTCACGCCGATGAGGAGTTACGTCCACGAGCCGATGCGCCACGGACGGCTCTTCCTCGCCGGGGACGCCGCCCACATCGTCCCGCCGACCGGCGCCAAGGGCCTCAACCTCGCCGTCGGCGACGTCGTCACCTTCGCCCGCGCCCTGGCCCACCGCCAGAAGACCGGCTCCACCGAGCGCCTCGACGCCTACTCGCAGACCTGCCTGCGCCGTGTCTGGCAGGCCGAGCGGTTCTCGTACGCGATGACGACGATGCTGCACCGCGCCCCCGGCTCGACGCCCTTCGACGACCGCATCCAGCGCGCCCACCTCGACCGGATCACGGCCTCGCCCGCCGCCGGGACCGACCTCGCCGAGGGCTACACGGGCTTCCCCCTCGACTGAGCCCGCACCACCGCACCACCGCACCGCCCACGAACCGCCGTACACCCGTCCCCCGCGTACGCACGACGAAGTGAGTGCTCATGTCCCCCGACACCTCCCACGGCACCGCCATACCCTCCCCGCCCCGCACCTTCAGGGCCGTCGCCCCCGTCATCGCCCTGTGCTGGCTCGTCGTCTTCTTCGACGGCATGGACGTCAACATCTACGGCGCCGTCATGCCGCACCTCCTCGACGACAAGGGCTTCGGCTTCACCGCGTCCACCGCCGGCACGATCGGCTCCTGGACCACGTTCGGCATGCTGATCGGCGCGCTCGGCTGCGGCACGCTGACCGACTGGCTCGGCCGCAAGCCGATGGTCACCGGCTCCGTCGTCCTCTTCTCCGCAGGCTCCGCCGTGTGCGCGCTCGCCCCGAGCGCCGCCGTGTTCGGCGGGGGCCGCTTCCTCGCCGGGCTCGGCCTCGGCGGCCTGATGCCGATCGGGCTCGCGATCGTCGCCGAGTTCGCCCCGCCCCGCAGGGCCGCCCTCGCCACCGGCCTGATGATGACCTCGTACCACGCGGGCGGCATGGCCGCGACGGGCCTCGGCCTCGCGCTCGGCCCCGACCACGGCTGGCGCGTCGTCTTCTGGGCCGGCGTCATCCCGGCCGTCGTCGCCGTCCCCCTCGTCCTGAAGTGGCTGCCCGAGTCCCCGGCCGTCCTGTTCGCCAAGGGGCGCACCGCCGACGCGAACGCCGTCGCCGCCCGCTACGGGCTGCCCGAGCCGACCCGCGCCGAGGCCCCCGCCGCCGGCGCCAAGGGCCGCTTCGCCGCCGTCGCGTCGCTCTTCGCACCCGGCACCCGCGCCGCGACCCCGCTCCTGTGGGTCGCCTCCTTCGCCGGCCTGCTCCTCGTCTACGGCGTCTCCACCTGGCTCCCCGAGCTGATGCGCGCCTCCGGCTACTCGCTCTCCTCGTCGGTCACCTTCCTCATGGTGATCAACGCGGGCGGCATCGTCGGCATGCTCGTCGCGGGCCGCGCGGCCGACCGGTTCGGCGCGGCCAGGGTGTCCGCGCTCTGGTTCGTCCTGACCGCCTGCGGCGCCTTCCTGCTCCGCGCCCACCTGCCGCTCGGCGTCGCGTACGCCCTGGTCTTCGTCACCGGCGTCTGGCTGTTCTCCGCCCAGGTCATGGTCTACGCGGCTGCCCCTTCCGTGTACACGCCCGGCCAGCGCGCCACCGGCCTCGGCTGGATCACCGGCGTGGGCCGCACCGGAGCCGTCGTCGGACCCTGGCTGGGCGGCGCGGTCGTCGCCGGAGGCAACGCGAGCCTCGGCTTCACCACCTTCGCCGTGGCCGCGGTCCTCGGCGCCGTCGCCATCTCCCTGGTGCCGCTCGTTCGGAGGAACACCGGGCATGCCCCGGACGTTGCGGGTAACAGGATGGGAAAGATCCTCCCTGAGCACTAGGCTGGGATCTTTGCCTGCCTATTACCCTTGAGCGCAAGGCCGCGCAGGGTGGCCATGGAGGAGTGAGATGAGGAGCAGTAACCCGGTCTTCTCGCGACGGGGGTTCAGCCGCGACAACGGCTATGCGGGCTTCAACGCGCAGCCGCAGGCCGGGGGACCCGCAGTCGGCACCCAGCAGAACCCCTACGCCGGCAACAACCCGTACGCCCAGAACCCCTACGCCCAGCAGGACCTGCAGTACGGCGCTCCGCCGCAGGCCCCAGCCGCCACCGGTCGCATGACGATGGACGACGTCGTCATGCGCACCGCCACCACACTCGGCGTCCTCGTCGTGACGGCCGCGCTCGCCTGGGCGCTGCTGCCGGTCGACGACGCGCACATCAACAAGTCGTACGGCATCGCGATCGGCGCAGGCCTCATCGCGATGGTGCTCGGCTTCGTCCAGGCGTTCAAGCGCAAGGCGTCCCCGGCGCTGATCCTCACGTACGCGGGCCTCGAGGGTGTCTTCCTCGGCGTCCTGTCGAGCATCGTCGACAACCGCATCGCGAGCGGCGCGGCCATGCAGGCCGTGCTCGGCACGATGGCGGTCTTCGTGGCCGTCCTCGTCGCGTACAAGGCGGGCTGGATCCGCGTCAACCGCCGGTTCTACGGCTTCGTGATGGCCGCGGCCATGGGCTTCATCCTGCTCATGGCGGTGAACCTGCTGTTCTCCGTCTTCGGCGGCGGTGACGGCCTCGGCTTCCGCAGCGGCGGCCTCGGCATCCTCTTCGGCGTCATCGGCGTGCTGCTCGGCGCATGCTTCCTCGCTCTCGACTTCAAGCAGGTCGAGGACGGCATCGCGTACGGCGCCCCGCGCGAGGAGGCCTGGCTCGCGGCCTTCGGCCTCACGATGACGCTGGTCTGGATCTACCTCGAGTTCCTGCGCCTCATCGCGATCCTGCAGGGCAACGACTGATCAGCCGGCAGTAAGTAGTACCCAGCCGGCACCAGTACCTGGCCGGCAGTAGTACCCAGAAGGGCCCGCGCACCGACGGTGTGCGGGCCCTTTCATGGGTGCGGCTGTCGTGGGGACGGTCGGGTCGGGGGTGGAATGCTCAGCCCAGGCGGCGGGCGGCCCGCCGCAGGTCGTACTCGTGGATGATCGCCTTGGCATGGCCGTACGCGAGGTCGTGCTCCCCGCGCAGCCAGCTGACCTTGTCTTCGAAGCGGAGGAAGCAGGGGCCTTCCTCGACGGTGCGCAGCCAGTCGGAGATCTCACGACCGGTGCAGTGGGGGATGCGAGCCAGCAGATTCTGGTGGGTCTCCTGCGAGAACACTTGGGACATCGGCGCCTCCGGACGCGTTGCGATGTAGCCGGTCCTTCAGGCCACCGTGCCTGAGCGTTCGGTTGTTGGCAACAGTCGAGGGAAGGCGCATAGGGTCGCGGCATGCTCGATACGACGCCGTTGACGGACGCAGTGGACCGATTCGCCGACCGGCTGCGCGCCGCGCCGCAGAGCAGGCTCCAGCGGGGGGCCGCCGCGGAGGCGCTCGCCCTCGCCAGGGAACTGTCCGCATGGGCGCAGCGCCTGGAGGACCCCGAGGGACCCGTACGGGAGATGCCGGACGCCGGGATGTTCGCCGGGTCCGACCAGATCACCGTCGCCGCACGCGACCTGGCCGTCGTCCTGGAGGACACGGCCCAGCTGACCCAGGCGCTCACGCTCGTCGAGGAGGCACAAAAACGCGCCGGGGTGTGAGCCGGCCCGGCGCGTTCTTCGATGTGTGGAGCGGGAGGCAGAGCGGGGGCGCTCAGACGGAGGCGATGACCCGGTCGGCCAGGATGTAGACGTTGTCGCGGCCGCAGGCGAACGTGAGCGCGTACGCGCCCGAGACACCCGAGCCGCCCAGCAGCACGGGGGACTCGCCCTCGCGCAGCGCCGCGGCCAGCTGCTCCGCGGTCTCGCGGTGCCCGGGCGTCATGCAGAGCGTCGTGCCGTCCACGAAGACGTACACGTCGAGCGTGCCGAGCGGCCCCGGGCGCACATCGGCGAGCGCGGTGCGGGCGTCGGCCAGCTCCTCCAGACAGGCCACCGTCCGCTCGTGGTCGCTGCTCCCGCCCGAGACGGGCGACTGCACCGGCACGAAGTCGGGGTGCGAGGGGTGACGGCGACGGGCGGCCGCGAGCTCCGCGGATTCCCCCGCGAACTCGTCCGCGCCCGCGTCGGCCGGCTCCACCACGGGCTCCAGGCCCGCCGCGAGACCCGGCTCCAGGCCCGCGAAATCGGCCTGGCGCGGCATGAACAGATCGTCACCGAGTCCCAGCGCGCCACCGAGCATGGACGGTGCGTCGGAGGCGTCCCGTGCCTCCTGCGCGGCCCAGAAGGCCCGCGCTTCGGCGAGCTCGCGCTCCCGCTCCTCGGCGAGGGCGTCGGCGACGGCCGCGCGTATCTCCTCGGTGTCGGGCGTGGTGCGCGCGGCGGGCACGCCACGACCGGCGCCGATGGCGCGGTCATGGGCGAGCTCGTCCCGCAGTTCGGTGATCTGCCTGCGCAGTCCGTGGACGGTGTGCAGGGCAGCGGCGCCCACGGCCGTGGCGGCGGCCGTGGCGATGAGCAGAGCAAGAGGCATGGCGCTCACTGACGTACTCCCGGTTTCAAGTCGACCCCCGACTTCCTACATCAGCTTGAAGCCTGGACCATCCCGCTGTCAGTGCATTACGTCACGAATTGGACAGTTCTTTTGGGCGGGTGTTTAGGGGGGTTATGCCCTGAGGGCCCCGCTGACCTGCAAAAACCGTCTCCCCCAGGAGATACGTCACATCCTGGGGGAGATTGGATCACGATTCAGCAGAGGCGCAACCCGACCGGTGGGTCAGCTGAGGCGCTCGATGACCATCGCCATGCCCTGGCCGCCGCCGACGCACATGGTCTCCAGGCCGAACTGCTTGTCGTGGAACTGGAGGCTGTTGATCAGGGTGCCGGTGATGCGGGCGCCCGTCATGCCGAAGGGGTGGCCCACGGCGATCGCGCCACCGTTGATGTTCAGCTTGTCCTCGTCGATGCCGAGGTCACGCGCGGAGGGGATGACCTGCGCGGCGAACGCCTCGTTGATCTCGACCAGGTCGATGTCGCCGATGCCGAGCCCGGCGCGCTTCAGGGCCTGCTTCGACGCCTCGACCGGGCCGAGGCCCATGATCTCGGGGGACAGGCCCGAGACGCCGGTGGAGACGATGCGGGCGAGCGGCGTCAGGCCGAGCTCGCGGGCCTTCGTGTCGGACATGATCACAAGGGCCGCGGCGCCGTCGTTGAGCGGGCAGCAGTTCGCCGCCGTGACCATGCCGTCGGGGCGGAACACCGGCTTCAGGCCCGAGACGCCCTCCAGGGTGACACCCGCGCGCGGACCGTCGTCCTGCGAGACGACCGTGCCGTCGGGGGTGGTGACCGGGGTGATCTCCCGCTCCCAGAAGCCGTTCTTGATGGCCTGCTCGGCCAGGTTCTGCGAACGCACACCGAACGCGTCCATGTCCGCGCGCGTGACGCCCTTGACCCGGGCCAGGTTCTCGGCGGTCTGGCCCATCGCGATGTACGCGTCGGGAACGAGGCCGTCCTCGCGCGGGTCGTGCCAGCTCGCGCCCTCGGACTCGGCGACGGCGGCCGTACGGGCCTCGGCCTCGGCGAACAGCGGGTTGTGCGTGTCCGGCAGCGAGTCCGAGTTGCCCTTCACGAAGCGCGACACCATCTCGACACCGGCCGAGATGAAGACGTCACCCTCACCGGCCTTGATCGCGTGCAGCGCCATGCGGCTGGTCTGCAGCGACGACGAGCAGTAGCGGGTGACCGTACATCCGGGCAGGTGGTCCATGCCCATCTGCACGGCCACGATGCGGCCCAGGTTGTTGCCCTGCTCGCCGCCGGGCAGACCGCAGCCGAGCATCAGGTCGTCGATGTCCCGGGGGTCGAGCTCGGGGACCTTGGCCAGCGCGGCCTGGATGATCGTGGCGGTCAGATCGTCCGGGCGCAGGTCCTTGAGGGACCCCTTGAAGGCGCGGCCGATGGGGGAGCGGGCGGTCGAGACGATCACGGCTTCGGGCATCACGGCTCCAAGAGGGTCTACGCGTACGAGCTATTCGCCTACCAGCTGGGAAGTTACCTGTACGTACTGTCTGGGTCACCGGTGTGCGCGTGTGACTCCCACCGCATTTTTCTAAGCGCTTGCTCAGGGCTCCCCCGGGGTAGGGGGAGCCTGGCTCGGGGGAGCCAGGCCCTAGATGTTCAGTGGTGTCGGGTCCTGCGTCGTCAGGCGCCGGCGCCTACGCCGCTTGAGCAGAGCCCACGGCCCCCTCGGACCCGTCGGCATCGCTGCCGTCACCTCCGTGCCGCCCTCTTCCGCCGCCTGGGCCGCCGCCCTGGCCACCGGCAGGAAGCCCTCGCGCCGCGACACGTCCGGACGCTCTTCCTCCGGCCACAGCCCCAGCGACGCGCACAGCGTCGGCAGCACCGCCATCGCCGCCGTCGCGTACCCCTCCGCCGACGGGTGGAAGTTGTCGGGACCGAACAGCTCCCGCGGGTTCGCCTGGAACTCCGGGCCGAGCAGGTCGCCCAGCGACACCGTGCGCCCGCCCTGCTCCACCGTGCCGATCGTCTGCGCCGCCGCCAGCTGCCGCGAGGCCCGCCGGGCCAGATACCGCAGCGGCTGGTTCACCGGCTCGATCGTGCCCAGATCCGGGCACGTCCCCACGACCACCTCCGCCCCCGCCGTACGCAGCCTGCGCACCGCCGCCGACAGATGGCGCACCGAGCGGGTGGCCGGCATCCGGTGCGTCACGTCGTTCGCGCCGATCATCACGACGCACACGTCGGGCACCCAGTCCGGATCCGAGAGGATCACCGCGACCTGACGGTCCAGATCGTCGGACCTGGCGCCCGGCAGCGCCACGTTGCGCAGCTCCACCGGCCGCTCGGCCACCGCCGCGAGCCCCGAGGCGAGCAGCGCGCCCGGGGTCTGCCGGGCCCGGTGCACGCCCTGCCCCGCCGCCGTCGAGTCACCCAGCATCGCGAACCGCAGCGGCTCCGTCTCCGCCACCTCCGTGGCCGTACGCTCGGCGAACCCCCTCCCGTAAAGACCGTTCGCGGACGGGACCTGCACGCCGCCCCTGTTGTGGTTGCCCACCTGCCGCTTCGCCAGCTGGACCTCCGCGATCACCAGACCGACCGCGGCCGCGCCGACCAGACCGATACCGCCGCCGCCGTACGCCGCGCCCGCGGCGATCCGCCGTGCCACCCTCGCCCTCGACATACGTCGCAGCCACCTGCCTCTGCGTAGTCCTTTTCAGCCGTACATCCAGTCATTGCCCCGTAAGTACGGTCGGCCAATCGCAACAGGCGGTGAAGGGGCGGCACTCGGCTTACGCTGACCGCACATCACATCGCGGATCCCTCACAGATCCATCGCAGCCCGGAGACAACGGTGCAATTCCACGACTCGATGATCAGCCTCGTCGGCAACACCCCGCTCGTGAGGCTCAACAACGTGACCGAAGGCATTCAGGCAACCGTCCTGGCCAAGGTCGAGTACTTCAACCCCGGCGGTTCGGTGAAGGACCGCATCGCCGTGCGCATGATCGAGGCGGCGGAGGAGAGCGGCGCGCTCAAGCCCGGCGGCACGATCGTGGAGCCGACCAGCGGCAACACGGGCGTCGGCCTGGCCATCGTGGCCCAGCAGAAGGGGTACAAGTGCATCTTCGTGTGCCCCGACAAGGTCTCCACAGACAAGATCAACGTGCTGCGGGCGTACGGCGCGGAGGTCGTCGTCTGCCCGACGGCCGTGGACCCGGAGCACCCGGACTCGTACTACAACGTCTCCGACCGGCTCGTGCGTGAGACGCCCGGCGCCTGGAAGCCGGACCAGTACAGCAACCCCAACAACCCCCTCTCGCACTATCACTCCACCGGCCCCGAGCTGTGGGAGCAGACGGAGGGCAGGATCACGCACTTCGTGGCGGGCGTCGGCACGGGCGGCACGATCTCCGGCACCGGCCGCTATCTGAAGGACGCGAGCGAGGGCCGCGTACAGGTCATCGGCGCCGACCCGGAGGGCTCGGTGTACTCCGGCGGCTCCGGCCGCCCGTACCTCGTGGAGGGCGTGGGCGAGGACTTCTGGCCGACGGCGTACGACCGCACGGTCGCGGACGAGATCGTCGCGGTCTCCGACAAGGACTCCTTCCAGATGACCCGCCGCCTGGCCAAGGAGGAGGGCCTCCTCGTGGGCGGCTCCTGCGGCATGGCGGTAGTGGCGGCCCTGCGCGTTGCGGAACGCCTCGGCCCGGAGGACGTGGTGGTGGTCCTCCTCCCGGACAGCGGCCGCGGCTACCTCAGCAAGATCTTCAATGATGAGTGGATGGCCGACTACGGCTTCCTCGCCGACACGGGCACGAGCGCGCGCGTGGGCGACGTGCTCCAGCACAAGGAGGGCGGCGCGCTGCCGTCACTCGTCCACATGCACCCGGAGGAGACCGTCGGCGAGGCGATCGAGGTGCTGCGCGAGTACGGCGTCTCGCAGATGCCCATCGTGAAGCCGGGCGCCGGCCACCCGGACGTGATGGCGGCCGAGGTCATCGGGTCCGTCGTCGAACGGGAGCTGCTCGACGCCCTGTTCACACAGCGCGCCTCGCTCGGCGACCCGCTGGAGAAGCACATGTCGGCCCCGCTGCCGCAGGTCGGCTCGGGCGAGCCGGTGGAGGACCTGATGTCCGTGCTCGGCTCCGCGGACGCCGCGATCGTCCTGGTGGAGGGCAAGCCCAAGGGTGTGGTCAGCCGTCAGGACCTGCTGTCCTTCCTCGCGAACAGCGGCGGGAAGTAGCGGGAGGCAACGGGAGCGGGTTCGTGCAATCGGTACGAGCGCGACACGTGCGCGCAGCACCCGCTTAACACGGGTCCGGCACATTGGTGGGTGTCGGCAGGGGTGGGAGCGGCTCCCCGCCCAGGCCGGCACTGTAGCGGCGTCAAGGACCTCCGGAGCGGCTCCCGGACCTCCATGGACGCCTGCGGACGCGGTGACCCGGTCCTGACCCGGTGCCGTGTCCTTCGCGGGGACCGCCGTCGTCCCGCCCCCCGTTCACGGGGGTGCGGCGGTCCCCGCGCATCACTCCTGTGACCCCTCTTCTATTCGACGAACAGGCCCCGTTCCGCGGCGCGCACGTCGAATTCCTCCAGGCGGGCCTGCGCCTCGGGCAGGTTGTCGCACATCGCTTCCAGGAGTACGCGGCCCAGCAGCATCGGTGAGCACGCCGTGTCGAAGGCGAGGCCCTCGCCGACCGCGGCGGGCAGGAGCAGGTCCGAGTGCTTGGCGACGGGGGCGAAGGCCGAGTCGGCGACGGTGATCACGGTGAGACCGGCCGACTTGGCGTAGGCGAGCGCGTCGACGACTTCCTTGGGGTGGCGGGGGAGCGCGAAGCAGAGGAGCGCGGTGGCTCCGGCGCGGACCGCGGCGTCGACGCGGTCGGCGAGCATCGTGCCGCTCTCGTCGAGGAGCCGTACGTCGGGGTGGACCTTCGCCGCGAAGTACGAGAACCCGTACGCCTGGGAGGCGGCGGCGCGCAGGCCGAGGACGAGGAGCGGGCGGGAGGCGGCGAGGAGACGGCCCGCGCGTTCGATCGGGGCGGGGTCGGCGAGGAGCTGGGCGAGGTGGCGCAGGTTCTCGATCTCGGCCTCGACGGCCTGCTGGTACTCGTTGGCCGAGGCGGGGGAGGCGGGTTCGGCGGGGGCGACCTCGCGCAGGTGTTTGCGCAGGGCGGGGTAGCCGTCGAAGCCGAGTGCCACGGCGAAGCGGGTGACGGAGGGCTGGCTGACTCCCGCGAGTTCGGCGAGTTCCACGGAGGAGAGGAACGGGACGTCGGCGGCGCGGCGCACCATGCAGTGGGCGATGCGTCGCTGAGTGGGTGTCAGGCGGTGGACCTCGAAGAGCTGTTGCAGTCGTGCGGCAGGGCTGTCGTTCATTCCGTCCCCCCAGGGCGGTCTGATCCGGCTGTCGCGGTGGCGGCCGGTCCGTCTGTTCCGTCGGCGATGCGGGTGAAGCTGTCCAGGAGTCCCGCCGCGGCCCGGGTGACATCTTCCGTCAGGGGGCGGTCGGTGGCGTCCTGGTCGAGGACCGTATCCGCGAGCGCGAAGGCGCGGCCGACCGGGAGTTCGGGGTCGGGACGCATGTCGCGCTGGCGCAACGCCCGTACGGCGGCGACGAGTTCGCAGCCCACGACGAGACGGTAGGCGTCGCAGACGCGCAGGGTCTGGCGGGCGGCGAGCGACGCGAAGCTGGCCTGTTCCTCGACGCCGCGGGAGAGGACCGCGTGGCCGAGTGACGCGGGGGCGGCGAAGGCGCGCAGGTCGCCGAGGGCCGCTCCGGCCGCGTATTCGAGGATCATCACGCCCGAGGAGGCGGGTTCGCCGTCGGCGAGGAAGGGGCGCAGGCGGGTGTAGGCCGGTTCGTTCAGGGTGGACAGGCGCGAGGTGGAGAGCCGGGCGACCTGGGTGATGGCGAGCCTGAAGTGGTCGAGTGCCAGGGCGAGTTGGGCCATGTAGAAGCCACCGTGGTGGTAGGCGGACATGTCCTGGGGGGAGATGAGGGGGTTCTCGGCGGCGGCGTTGATCTCGACGGTGAGTACGTCTTCGAGGGCGTCGGCGGCGTCCTGGGCGGGGCCGTGGATCTGGGGGACGCAGCGGAAGCCGTACGGGTCCTGGATGCGGCCCAGCGGCGGGGTCGGGCGTTCGGGGGCGCCGAGGATCGCGCGCATGCGGGCGGCGACGGCGTACGAGCCGCGGTGGTGGCGGGCCTCGTGGACGGGCAGGGCGTACGCCTCGTAGGAGCCGTCGACGGCCAGCAGGGAGAGCGCGGCGACGAGCTGGGTGGCGGAGATCAGGTCGCGCAGTTCGTGGAGTGCGAGGGCTGACTGGCCGAGGGTGAGGGCGTTGCTGCTGATGAGGGCGAGGGCGTCGTTGTTGTCGAGGGGCTGGGCCTCGGGGGCGCCGTCGCCGCGCCAGGGGTGCTCGCCGGCGAGGGCGAGGCCCATCTGGGCGAGGGCGGCGATGTCACCGGTGCCGACGGAGCCGAATTCGTTGACGACGGGGTAGGCACCGGTCTCCAGGGCTTCACACAGCGCCGTGACGACGGTGGGGCGCAGCCCCGCGCCGCCGGCGAGGAGCTGGTTGGCGCGGACGGCTAGCATGGCGCGGACCTGCCGTGCGGGCAGCTCGTCGCCGATGGCGCCGGCGTGGCTGCGGAGCAGGCGCAGGCCGTGGTCGGCGGCGGCCTCGGTGGGCACGTCCTCGTTCCGGTTGGCGCCGACGCCGGTGGATCGGCCGTAGACGCGGCCCCAGGCGGCGATCTCGCGGGCGGCGTTCCAGGACTCCTCGACGCGCTTCATGGCGTCGGTGCCGGGCACGGGCCTGGCGGCGGAGTCGGCCAGGCGTACGACGTCGGGCACGGGGAGACCGTGTCCGTCGAGCACGACGATGGGCGTGGGGCCCGGGGTGGCCGTCAGTCGGGGCTTACCCGCGCTGTCCGCGATGTGAGACGACATGATGCGCCAAACCCTCCTCAAACGGACGTCTTGTCTCGTTCCCCGGCCGCGTTAACCAGCGATTTACCTGGCGATGTGCGCCGGGGCATTGACAACTTATTCAGATACAGAGAACTCTGCATGACGATATGCAGCCCGGGCAAGGGGACTCCTCATGATCCAGTTCGATACGGTCCACAAACGCTTCCCGAACGGCACGACGGCAGTGCACGACCTGACGCTCGACATGCCGGAAGGGGGCGTGACCGTCTTCGTCGGGTCTTCCGGTTGCGGCAAGACGACCAGTCTGCGGATGATCAACCGGATGGTCGACCCGACCTCCGGCACGATCCGCGTCGGCGGCCGTGACGTACTGGAGCAGGACGCGGCCGAGCTGCGCCGCTCCATCGGGTACGTCATCCAGCAGTCCGGCCTCTTCCCGCACCGCACCGTCCTCGACAACATCGCGACGGTGCCGCTCCTGCTCGGCTGGGGCCGGCGCAAGGCGCGGGCGAGGGCGGCCGAGCTCCTGGAGACCGTCGGCCTCACCACCGAGGCCGGCAAGCGCTACCCGCACCAGCTCTCCGGCGGCCAGCAGCAGCGTGTCGGCGTGGCCCGCGCGCTCGCCGCCGACCCGCCGGTGCTGCTCATGGACGAGCCGTTCGGCGCGGTCGACCCGGTCGTGCGCACGCAGCTCCAGGACGAGCTCCTGCGCCTCCAGCAGGAGCTGAACAAGACCATCGTCTTCGTCACGCACGACATCGACGAGGCCGTACGGCTCGGCGACCGGATAGCCGTCTTCCGCACGGGCGGTCACCTCGTCCAGTGCGCGCCGCCCGCCGAGCTGCTCGCCCGCCCCGCGGACGACTTCGTCGCCGACTTCCTGGGCGCCGAGCGCGGCCTGAAGCTGCTGTCCCTGACCACGCTCGCGGACGTCGGCCAGGGGCCGGCCCCCGAGGGCACCGGCTGGGAACTGGTCCTCGACGCGGCCCGCAAGCCGCTGCTGTGGCGCGACGAGGGCACCTCCGCCGAGGTGCCGGTGCGCCCGCTGCGGGACACGGACTCGCTCCTGTCGGCGCTGAACGAGTCGATCGCGGCGCCCGGCGGCCTCGTGGCCCGGGTCGACGCGGACGGTGTCCTGACCGGCGTCACGTCCCGCGACGAGATCCACGACCGCGCGGGCCTCGCCCACATAGCCGCCGGTGCGGTGAGTGCCTCATGACCATCGACTGGTCCTGGATATCGGAGCACACCTCCGACCTCACCACGCTCACGCTCTCGCACCTCCAGGCAGCGCTCTTCGCCGTCCTGCTGGGCCTGGTCATCTCGCTGCCGCTGGCCGTCGTCGCCCATCGCGTCAAGCCGCTGCGCGGCTTCCTGCTCGGGTTCTCGAACGTCCTGTTCACGATCCCGTCGATCGCGGTGTTCGTCCTGCTGCTCCCGGTCTCCGGCCTCACCCGCACCACCACGGTCATCGGCCTGACGATCTACACGCTCGTGGTGCTCCTGCGGAACACCGTCGAGGGCCTCGACTCGGTGCCGGCGAAGACCAAGGAGGCCGCGAAGGCCATGGGGACGCGCCCGCTGCGCACCCTGCTCACCGTCGAACTACCCCTCGCCCTGCCGGTGATCATGGCCGGGGTGCGGATCGCGACCGTCATGGCGATCTCCCTGGTCTCCGTGGCGACGTACATCGGCGACGGCGGGCTCGGCCAGCTGTTCACCGACGGGTTCCAGCGCAACTTCCCGACCCCGGTCATCGCCGGCGTCGTGCTGACCCTGCTCCTCGCGCTCGCCGCGGACGCGGTCCTCGTCGCCGTGCAGTACGTGCTGACCCCCTGGACCCGCCGCCGGAGGAGTGCCTGAGATGTACGAACTCTTCAAGAACCTCGGCGCGTGGCTGGTCGACGGCGACCAGTGGGCGGGCTCCGACGGCATCGGGCACCGCCTCGCCGAGCACCTCCAGTACTCGCTGCTCGCCACGCTCATCGCGGCCGTCATCGCGCTGCCGCTCGGCCTGCTCATCGGCCACACCGGGCGCGGCGCGTTCCTCGCGATCAACCTGTCCAGCTTCGGCCGCGCGCTGCCGACCGTCGGCCTGGTCGTCCTCGTCTTCCTGGCGAGCGGCCTGTCCATGTGGCCGGTCTACATCGCGCTCGTGGCCCTCGCGGTCCCGTCGATCGTCACCAACACGTACGCGGGCATGAGCGCCGTCGACCCGGAGGTCAAGGACGCGGCGCGCGGCCAGGGCATGCGCGGCCACCAGGTCCTGTTCCAGGTGGAGCTGCCGCTCGCGATGCCGCTGATCATGACCGGCCTGCGGCTCGCCCTGATCCAGGTCGTCGCGACGGCGACCATCGCCGCGTACGTCTCCTTCGGCGGTCTCGGCCGCTACGTCTTCGACGGGCTCGCCCAGCGCGACCTCGTGCAGGTGCTCGGCGGTGCCGTCCTCGTGGCGGTCGTCGCCGTCGTACTCGACCTCGCGCTCTCGGCACTGCAGCGCGCCCTCTTCCGCCACCGCCCCGCCAAGTCGGCCTAGGAGCACGCAAGATGAACCGCAGGACTGTCATCGGCGGCCTGTTCGCCGCAGCCTCCGTCCCCGCGCTCGCCGCGTGCAGCGGCGGCATCACCTCTCTCGACGGCCAGGGCTCGGGCGGCGGGGGCGGCGGCTCCAGCAAGAACGGCGTCACCATCGGCACCGCCAACTTCACCGAGAACCAGGTGCTCGGCTACCTGTACGCGGCAGCGCTCGAAGCGGCCGGTGTGAAGACGAAGGTCCGCCCCAACCTCGGCACCCGCGAGATCCTCATCCCCGCCCTCAAGGGCGGCGACATCGACCTGCTCCCCGAGTACCAGGGCGCCCTCCTGCACTACCTCGACCCGAAGTCGACGGCCACCGAGGAGGGCGAGATGCAGAACGCCCTCGCCGTCGTCCTGCCCAAGGGCCTGCAGATCCTGCCCTACGGCCTGGCGGAGGACTCCGACGCGTTCGTCGTCACCGCCGAGACGGCGAAGAAGTACAAGCTGACCTCGCTCGCCGACCTGGCGAAGCACAACGGCAAGCTCGTCATCGGCGCCGCACCCGAGGTGAAGAAGCGCCAGGTGGGCGCGGTCGGCCTGAAGGACGTGTACGGCGTCGAGTTCAAGGAGTTCAAGTCCCTCGACTCGTCGGGGCCGCTGGTCAAGGGCGCCCTGAAGAAGGGCGACGTCGACGTGGCGAACCTCTTCACCACCGACACGGACATCGTCGACAACCACTGGGTCGTCCTCACCGACCCCAAGAATCTCGTCCCCGGCCAGCACGTCGTCCCGCTCGTCGCCGACCGCAAGGCCGACTCGACGGTCCGCAAGGCGCTCGCGCGCCTGGGCAACGTACTGACGACGGAGCAGCTCACCGAGCTCAACCGGCAGGTGGACAAGGACAAGAAGGATCCCGAGGACGTCGCCAACGCGTACGCGCGTCAGCACGGGATCAGCAAGGGCTGAAGGAGAGTCGGATCATGGCCGAAGCACTCGTGGAGCGGCGCTCCATCGACGTAGTCCCCGACGAGGAACGTCACGGCACGGCGTTCTCGCAGTTCACGCTCTGGCTCGGCGCGAACCTCCAGATCACCGCCGTCGTGACGGGCGCGCTCGCCGTCGTCTTCGGCGGGGACGTGGTCTGGTCGCTCGTCGGTCTCGTCGTCGGCAACCTGCTGGGCGGCGCCGTCATGGCGCTGCACTCGGCGCAGGGCCCCAGGCTCGGCCTGCCCCAGATGATCCAGTCCCGCGCCCAGTTCGGCGTGCGCGGTGCGGTCGTCCCGCTGCTCCTGGTGATCCTGATGTACGTCGGGTTCTTCGCCAGCGGCAGCGTGCTCGCCGGACAGGCCGTCGGCGAGCTCACGCACACCGGCGACACCACGGGCATCGTCGTGTTCGCCCTGGTCACCGGGGCGATGGCGACGGTCGGTTACCGCGTCATCCACGCGCTCGGCCGGGTCGCCAGCGTCGTGTGCGCCGTCGCCTTCGTCTACCTCGGCATCCGGCTCCTGGACCGGGTCGACCTGTCCGCGCTGCTGCACGACGCGCACTTCGACGCGCCGATGTTCCTGCTCGCCATCTCGCTCTCCGCGTCCTGGCAGCTCGCCTTCGGCCCGTACGTCGCGGACTACTCGCGCTATCTGCCCCGCAGGACGTCGGCCAAGGCCACGTTCTGGTGGACGCTGTCGGGGTCGGCGATCGGCTCGCAGTGGTCGATGACGTTCGGCGTCCTCGTCGCGGCGACGGCGGGCGCGAAGTTCCTCGACAACCAGGTCAGCTACGTGGTCGGCCTCGGCGGCGCCGGGATCATCGCCTCGTTCCTGTACTTCGTGATCGCGCTCGGCAAGCTGACCATCAACGTGCTCAACACGTACGGCGGCTTCATGTCGATGGTGACGAGCGTCAGCGGCTTCCGCGGCCAGAAGGTCCTCTCGCAGCGCGCCAGGGCCGTGTACATCGCACTGATCATGATCGCGGGCACGGCGGTCGCGCTCATCGGCAAGGACAGCTTCCTGTCGTCCTTCAAGGACTTCCTGCTGTTCCTGCTGACGTTCTTCACGCCCTGGTCGGCGATCAACCTGGTCGACTACTACCTGATCTCCAAGGAGCGGTACGACATCCCGGCCCTCTCCGACCCGCACGGGCGCTACGGGGCCTGGCGCTGGGACGCGCTCACCGTCTACGCGGTCGGGCTCCTCGCGCAGCTCCCGTTCCTCGCCACGCACTTCTACACGGGCCCCCTCGTCGAGCCGCTCGGCGGCGCCGACGTCTCCTGGATCGTGGGCCTCGTGGTGCCGGCCGTCCTGTACTGGGCCGTGGCCCGGCGCAATACGGCGCACATCCCCGAGCGGACGCTGCGGGAGCCGGTGGCGGCGGAGTAGGGCCCGGCCCAGGGACAAGAGGGGGGCTAGCCCCACTGTCACGGCGGGATTCGGTCCGTACCGTAGGCCGGTATGGAAGCCCGTGACGCCGAACTCAAGAAGGAACTCGACGCCACCCTGCACGCGCGCAGGGAACTCGGCGAAGAGTACGAGTCCGCGCTCGTCGACTCGTTCCTGGACAAGGTCGAGCAGCGCCTCGACGGTGCCGTGGACCGCCGTGTGCGGCGGCAGCTGGCGGAGCAGCAGATGGTCGTCGCCCGCGGCGCGCGCTCCCCGCGCGGCGACAGCGACAGCTGGGGCGAGCGCTTCGGCTTCGGCGTCGTCTCCCTGGTCCTCGCCATCCCGCTGTCCGCGATCGCCGTCGTCAACGCCGATCTCCCCGGCCTGCTGATCGCCTGGACGGGCATCGTCGGCGTGAACGCGCTGCACGCGGTGCGGTGGATGCCGAGGTTCGGGGCGACGCGCAAGCAGCGCGAGACGTCGGACTGGGAGGACTGAGCCCCGCTGCCGCCGCCTGGGAGCGCCGCGCCCGGCGGGGCGCGGCGCCGTCCCTGGGCGGCGGGAGGCTCAGACCTCGAGTTCGACCTCGATCTTCTTCAGCTGGTGGCGTGCCATCGCCAGATTGGCGCGGCTCTTGTCGAGGACCAGGTAGAGGAAGAGGCCGTTTCCTGAGCGCCCCGACAGCAGGCGGATCAGGTGGTACTGGGTGCCGAGCGTGATCAGGATGTCCTCGATCTCGTCCTTGAGGCCGAGGTGCTCCATGGTGCGGAGTTTGGCGCGTACGACGTCGGTGTTGCCGGCGGCGGCCACTTCGAGGTCGAAGTCCTTGGTGCCGCCGATGGTGCCGAGCGCCATGCCGCTCGTGTAGTCGACGAGCGCGGCGGCGGCGGCGCCTTCGATCGAGGTGACGGCGTCCTTGAGGGCGGCTTCGGTGTTGGCCATGGTCGGTCCTTTCGGGGGATCGCGTGTGCGGTGGTTTCGTTCAGGAAGCGGACTGGGGCGGTACGGGGCGGGTGGGCAGCCGCTGTTGCCGGGTCGACGGCCGGGGCTGGCGCCGGTCGGGCGTGGGCGGTTCGACGGGTGTCAGGACGTCCGCCACGAGTTCGCCGATACGCGCCCCGCTGCGGCGGCCCTCCAGGTGCAGGCGGCCGACGCTGACCTGGTCATCCGCGAGCAGCGTCAGGACCGCGGACGGGCCGGCCGCGTAGGTGGCCACATAGCCGTGTGTGCCGCGCACGAGGAGTTCGCGGAGATCACCGCGCCCCGTCGCGTCGGCCATGCGCAGGGCCACACCGAGCGAGGCGGCGGTGAGCGCGGCGATGCCCTCGGCCTCCACGCCCGGGGTGTCGTGGGCGAGGACGAGCCCGTCGACACCTGCCGCGAGCGCACCCGTGAGGCGGGGCACGCGGGCTCTCAACCGGTGCAGTTCTTCGAGGACTTCGGCCTCGGCCGTCATCAGCTGTCTCCTCTCGGCACGCTGGCGGAGCGCGCGTCTCACAGGGCCTCCAGCGCGTCTCTGAGGCGGCGTAACAGGGCGACATCGGGGTCGGTCGACGCCGCGCCCGCCCAGGCGGGCGCGGCCGGGGGCGGCAGCGGACGCGGTGCCGCAGCCCGTACGAGGCCGGCGGCGGCGAGCCTGCGCAGATCCACCAGGGTGTGGAAGGCGGGCCTGCCGAGGACGTGGGAGATGTCGGCCGCGGTGCGCGCCCCGTCGACCAGGGCGAGCACGGCGCGCTGGCGCGGCGGGACCGCGGGGCTGTGGCCGCCGCCCCGTTCGAGGAGTGCGGTGTCGGCGGCGGCGTCGGGCCAGATGCCGTGCAGCAGCTCGCGCCGGCGCAGCGTCTCGGCCTCCACGGACGCGACGGAGACAGGGTGGACGGTGCCGAACCAGTGGGCGGCGCCGTAGCGGAAGCGGGCCGGGGCGCCGCTGGGCGCGAGTGCGAAGAACGCGGCGTCGTAGAGGGCGCCCAGGTGGCACAGTTCGAGCGCGCCGTCGGTGAGCCGGCCGCTCTCCACGAGGTACCGGCCGACCCGCTGCCGTGTCCCGGCCGCGTCGACGGCCTCCCACCAGCCGTCGGGGTGCAGGGCGCCGCCGGTGGTGAGCAGGACGTCGATGCCCGGCGTCGCGGGGCTCTCGGCGTGCACGACCTGTCCGTCGGCGAGGTAGAGCGTGCCGCGGTCGCGCAGCAGGGCGCCGGTGGCCCGTTCCTCGGCGAGGCGGCGCAGCATGGGGGAGACTCCGGCCGGTGTCGTGGTGCGGCCCTCGGCCCTGGCCGCCGCCGTCGTGGTCACCCGAGCACCAGCCGGTCCGCCATCTCGCCGAGCCGGATGCGGGACAGCGCCAGGTTGCCCTGTTCCCGGTCGAGCCAGAGATGGAGGAAGACGCTGCTGTCGAACGTGGTCCGCACGAAGCGCAGTACGTGATAGCCGTCCCGGCTGGTGACGATGACGTCCTCGACCGGCAGCTCGCCGGCGGACCAGTCGGCGCCGTCTGCGGGTGCGAAGGCACGGTGCTCGGCCGTCATCCGGGCCAGCTCGGCGGCCTCCGCGGCGGTCGCCTCGTGGTCCCCGTTCGGCGAGTCCCCGACGGTGCCGAGGGCGAGTCCGCTGGTCCAGTCGACCACGGAGGCACCCCGCGCACCGGGCAGCCGCATGGCTTCCAGCAGGCACTCGTCGATTCCGGGCACACCGGACTCCTCCCGTACGTGACGTTCGGCCGTGTGCACGACGCTACGCAACGTACGGAGGCCAGGTGAGGGTTCTGGCATTTTCCAGTGGAACATGCAGGGAGCGACTAAAATCCGCCAACCGGCCTGATAACCGCGGGAGTCGAGGCGCCGCCCTACTCGGAGGAAGCCTCTCCGCATGGCCCTCTCGGAGCCCCCTCGGAGCCCCGTCAGGGCCCCGGCAGCGCCTCCGGAGCGTTGCCCGCCGGACCTCCTGAAGACCTCTGTGGCCAGGCAATCACCTATGTCCGGCGCGGCGGCGCGGCAACCGGCCGATGAGATGTATTGACTAGCTCTATTCAGAACGCCAGGATGTGAATAACTACGGCAACAGTTTCTAGGAGGCAGCCATGTCAGGACCCCGCCCCGTACGAGCCCCGCGCGGCACGGAACTGAACACCCTGGGATGGCAGCAGGAGGGCGCCCTCCGGATGCTCATGAACAACCTCGACGCGGAGGTCGCCGAGTACCCCGACAAGCTGGTGGTCTACGGGGGCACCGGCAAGGCGGCCCGGTCCTGGGAGGCGTACGACGCGATCGTGCGCACGCTCAAGACGCTGAAGTCGGACGAGACCCTCCTCGTGCAGTCCGGCAAGCCGGTCGGTGTCATGCGCACCAGCGAGTGGGCGCCGCGTGTGCTGCTCGCCAACTCCAACCTCGTGGGCGACTGGGCCAACTGGGAGGAGTTCCGCAAGCTGGAGGCCGAGGGCCTCACCATGTACGGCCAGATGACGGCCGGTTCGTGGATCTACATCGGCTCGCAGGGCATCGTCCAGGGCACGTACGAGACCTTCGGCGCGGTCGCCCGCAAGAAGTTCAACGGCACTCTCGCCGGCACGATCACCCTCACCGCCGGCGTCGGTGGCATGGGCGGCGCCCAGCCCCTCGCCGTGACGATGAACGAGGGCGTCGCGATCTGCGTCGACGTCGACGAGACCCGCATCGACCGCCGCATCGGCACCCGCTACCTGGACGTCAAGGCCGACAACCTGGACCACGCCCTGGAGCTCGCGGTCCAGGCCCGCGACGAGCGCCGCGGCCTGTCCATCGGCGTCGTCGGCAACGCCGCCGAGATCTTCCCGGAGCTGCTGCGCCGCGAGGCCCCGATCGACATCGTCACCGACCAGACCTCCGCCCACGACCCGCTGGCCTACCTGCCCGTCGGCATCTCGGTCGAGGACTGGGACAAGGAGCGCGAGGCCGACCCGGCCGGCTTCACCGACAGGGCGCGCCACTCGATGCGCCTCCACGTCGAGGCCATGCTCGGCTTCCTCGACAAGGGCGCCGAGGTCTTCGACTACGGCAACTCCATCCGCGACGAGGCCCGCAAGGCCGGCTGCGAGCGCGCCTTCGACTTCCCCGGCTTCGTCCCGGCCCACATCCGCCCGCTGTTCGAGGAGGGCCTCGGCCCGTTCCGCTGGGCCGCCCTGTCCGGCGACCCGGAGGACATCGCCAAGACGGACAAGGCGATCAAGGAGCTGTTCCCGGAGAACAAGCACCTGCACCGCTGGATCGACATGGCCGGCGAGCGGATCGCCTTCGAGGGTCTCCCGGCGCGTATCTGCTGGCTCGGCTACGGCGAACGCCACCTGGCCGGCCTGAAGTTCAACGAGATGGTCGCCTCCGGCGAGCTCTCCGCCCCCGTCGCCATCGGCCGCGACCACCTCGACTCCGGCTCGGTCGCCTCCCCGTACCGCGAGACCGAGGCGATGAAGGACGGCTCCGACGCCATCGCCGACTGGCCGCTGCTCAACGCCCTGGTCAACACCGCCTCCGGCGCCTCCTGGGTCTCCATCCACCACGGCGGCGGCGTCGGCATGGGCCGCTCCATCCACGCCGGCCAGGTGTGCGTCGCCGACGGCACCGAGCTGGCCGCGCAGAAGATCGAGCGCGTCCTCACCAACGACCCCGGCATGGGCGTCATCCGTCACGTCGACGCGGGCTACGAGCACGCGGCCGACGTCGCGGCCGAGCGCGGGGTGCGGGTGCCGATGCGCGAGGGTGACGACGCGTGACGAGTCCTTCCTTCGGCGAGATGTGGCGCGACCTCGCGCCCATCGGCCGCAACGACGAGAGCGGCGGCTACCGCCGCTACGCCTGGACCGGCGCGGACGCCGACTGCCGCGCGTGGTTCAAGGCGCAGGCCGAGTCCCGAGGCCTGACCTACGAGCTCGACCGCAACGGAAACCAGTGGGCCTGGCTCGGTGACCCGGCCGCCGGGGACGCCGTCGTCACCGGCTCCCACCTGGACTCCGTACCGGACGGTGGCGCGTTCGACGGGCCTCTCGGGGTCGTGTCGTCCTTCGCCGCCCTCGACGAACTCCGCCGCAGGGGAGCGGAGTTCACCCGCCCCCTCGCCCTCACCAACTTCGGTGACGAGGAGGGGGCCCGGTTCGGCCTGGCCTGCGTCGGCTCCCGCCTCGCGGCGGGCAAGCTCACGCCGGACCGTGCGGCCGAGCTGCGCGACGGCGACGGCGTCAGCCTCCCGCGCGCCATGGAGCGGGCGGGCTACGACCCGGAGGCGATCGGCCCCGACCCCGAGCGGCTCGCGCGCATCGGCGCCTTCGTCGAGCTGCACGTGGAGCAGGGCCGCGCCCTTGACCTGTCGGGCGACGCCGTGGGCATCGCGAGCGCGATCTGGCCGCACGGCCGCTGGCGCTTCGACTTCCGCGGCGAGGCCAACCACGCGGGCACCACGCGTCTCGTGGACCGCCGCGACCCGATGCTGTCGTACGCGCAGACCGTCCTCGCGGCCCGCCGCGAGGCGGAACTCGCGGGCGCGGTCGCCACGTTCGGCAAGATCTCCGTCGAGCCGAACGGCGTCAACGCCATCCCGTCCCTGGTCCGCGGCTGGCTCGACTCCCGCGCCGCCGACCAGCAGACCCTCGACACGGTCGTCACGGCCGTCGAGAAGGCGGCCCGCGAGTACGCCGACGCGCACGGCATCGACCTGGAGACCGTGCGCGAGTCGTTCACGCCCGTCGTCGAGTTCGACCACGCGCTGCGCGACGAGCTCGGTCGCATCCTCGGCACCGACGACAAGCTCACCGTCCCCGTGCTCGGCACCGGCGCGGGACACGACGCCGGAATCCTCGCGGACTCCGTGCCGACCGCCATGCTGTTCGTGCGCAACCCCACGGGCGTCTCGCACTCCCCGGCCGAACACGCCGCGGAGGACGACTGCCTCGCCGGGGTGAACGCACTCGCCGACGTACTGGAGGGTTTGGCGTGCAGGTGACGTACTGGCTGGAACATGCCTGGCTCGACCCGGAGGTCGAGCCGGGCGTGGTCGTCGAGGTGTCGCAGGACGGCCGCATCGCGGACGTGCGCACCGGCGCCGACACCCCGCCCCCCGGCGCGACCGTGCTGCGCGGCCTGACCGTCCCCGGCCTGGCCAACGCCCACAGCCACGCCTTCCACCGCGCCCTGCGCTCCACCGTCCAGGTGGGCTCGGGCACGTTCTGGACGTGGCGCGAGGTCATGTACTCGGTCGCCGACCGGCTGACTCCGGACACGTATCACGCGCTCGCCAGGGCGGTGTACGCGGAGATGGCGCTCGCCGGGATCACCACCGTCGGCGAGTTCCACTATCTGCACCACGCGCCGGGCGGTACCCCGTACGACGACCCCAACGCGATGGGCGAGGCCCTGATCGCGGCCGCCGCAGAGGCCGGCATCCGCATCACGCTCCTCGACACCGCGTATGTCTCGTCGGGCTTCGGAAAGGAGCCGGACCGCCACCAGCTCCGCTTCTCCGACGGCACCACCGAGGCGTGGGCCGAGCGGGCCACGCTCCTCAAGGACCGCGACCACGCGCGCATCGGCGCGGCGATCCACTCCGTGCGGGCCGTCCCCGCGGACCAGCTCGGCACGGTCGCCGAGTGGGCGGGCACGCGCGGTGCGCCCCTGCACGTCCACCTCTCCGAGCAGACCGCGGAGAACGAGGCGTGCCTGGCCGCGCACGACTGCACGCCGACCCGGCTCCTCGCGGACCACGGCGTGCTCGGCCCGAACACCACGGGCGTCCACAACACGCATCTCACCGACGAGGACATCGCCCTGCTCGGCGGTTCCCGGACGGGCACGTGCATGTGCCCCACCACGGAACGCGACCTGGCCGACGGCATCGGTCCCGCCGTCGCCCTCCAGAAGGAGGGCTCACCGCTCTCCCTGGGCTCGGACAGCCACGCCGTCATCGACCTCTTCGAAGAGGCGCGGGCGATGGAGCTGAACGAGCGGCTGCGCACGCGCACCCGGGGCCACTGGACGGCGGCGGCCCTGCTGCGCGCCGCCACGGCCGACGGGCACGCGGCGCTCGGCTGGACCGACGCCGGACGGATCGAACGCGGGGCCCTCGCCGACCTCACGACGGTGGCCCTGGACTCCGTACGGACGGCGGGCCCGCTGCCGCGCCTCGGGGCGGAGACAGCGGTGTTCGCGGCGTCGGCCGCGGATGTCCGGCACACGGTCGTGGGGGGCCGCCAGGTGGTCCGTGACGGGCAGCACGAGCTGGTCGGGGATGTCGCGGGGGCGCTGACGGCGGCGATCGGGGCGCTGCGGGGGTAAAGCTGTTTCCTCCCCCAGCCCGCCCCTTCCCGAATGTCCTCGAACGCCGGACGGGCCGACACAACAGCCCGTTGGGGGCCCCCGGACGGAGTCTGGGGGAGTTTGAGGATTCCCCACCCACGGAGAGGAACCATGACCACCACCGTCATCACCAACATCGGCTCCCTGGTCACCAATGACCCGGCCCACGGCGACAGCCCCCTCGGGCTCATCGAGAACGCGGCGGTGGTCATCGAGGACGACCGGATCGCCTGGGTGGGGCCGCGGGCGAAGGCGCCGGCAGCCGACGCCACCCACGACGCCGAAGGCCGCGCCGTCATCCCCGGCTTCGTCGACTCGCACTCCCACCTGGTGTTCGCGGGCGACCGCACCCAGGAGTTCAACGCCCGCATGTCGGGCCGCAGTTACTCCGCCGGAGGCATCCGTACGACGGTCGCGGCCACCCGCGCCGCGACGGACGCGGAGCTGGAGGCGAACCTCACCCACTACCTCGCCGAGGCGCTGCGCCAGGGCACGACGACGTTCGAGACGAAGTCGGGCTACGGCCTGACCGTCGAGGACGAGGCGAGGGCGCTGCGCGTCGCGGCGCGGCACACCGACGAGGTCACCTACCTCGGCGCGCACATCGTGTCGCCGGACTACGCGGACGACCCGGCCGCCTACGTCGCGCTCGTCACCGGCGAGATGCTGGACGCCTGCGCCCCGCACGCCCGCTGGGTCGACGTCTTCTGTGAGAAGGGCGCCTTCGACGGCGACCAGGCGCGCGCGATCCTCAACGCCGGCAAGGCCCGCGGCCTGCACCCCCGCGTCCACGCGAACCAGCTCAGCTACGGGCCCGGGGTCCAGCTCGCCGTCGAGCTCGACGCGGCGAGCGCCGACCACTGCACGCACCTCACGGACGCGGACGTCGACGCCCTCGCCAACAGCGGGACGGTCGCCACGCTGCTGCCCGGCGCCGAGTTCTCGACGCGCGCCGAGTGGCCCGACGCCCGTCGTCTCCTGGACGCGGGCGCGACCGTGGCGCTGTCCACGGACTGCAACCCGGGCTCGTCCTTCACGTCCTCGGTGCCGTTCTGCATCGCCCTGGCCGTACGGGACATGGGGATGACGCCGGACGAGGCGATCTGGGCCGCGACGGCGGGCGGCGCGCGGGCGCTGCGCCGCGACGACGTCGGCCGCGTGGCGCCGGGCGCGTACGCGGACCTGGCCCTGCTCGACGCGCCGAGCCATGTGCACCTGGCGTACCGGCCGGGCGTGCCGCTGGTGTCGGCCGTCTGGCGGCGCGGAGTGCGCGCCGCCTGAGCCGCGCGCGCGTCGCCTCCGTACACACACATCGCCTCCGCGCTGCATGCGCGGAGGCGATGGAGTCATGGCCGCGGCGTGAGGGCTATTCCTCCAGCGTGAGGCCCTTGCGCAGGCGCACCAGCGTGCGTGAGAGCAGCCGGGACACGTGCATCTGGGAGATGCCCAGCTCGTCACCGATCTCCGACTGCGTCATGTTGGCGACGAAGCGCAGGGAGAGGATCTTCCGGTCCCGGGAGGGCAGTTCGGCGATCAGGGGCTTTAGGGACTCGACGTACTCGATGCCCTCGAGCTCGTGGTCCTCGTACCCGATGCGGTCCGCGAGCGCGCCCTCGGAGTCGTCCTCCTCGGGCTGTGCGTCCAGGGAGCTGGCCGTGTAGGCGTTGGAGGCGGCCATGCCCTCGACGACCTCGTCGTTCGTGATGCCCAGGCGCTCGGCGAGCTCGCCCACCGTCGGTGCGCGGTCGAACTGCTGGGCGAGTTCGTCGCCCGCCTTGGCAAGGTCGAGACGAAGCTCCTGGAGCCGCCGCGGAACGCGGACCGACCAGGACGTGTCACGGAAGAAGCGCTTTATCTCGCCGACGATGGTCGGCATGGCGAACGTGGGGAACTCGACGCCACGGCTCAGCTCGAAGCGGTCGATCGCCTTGATCAGGCCGATCGTGCCGACCTGGATGATGTCCTCCATCGGCTCGCTGCGGGAGCGAAACCGGGACGCCGCGAACTTCACCAGGGCGAGATTGAGTTCAACCAGCGTGTTACGGACATACGCATACTCGTGGGTGCCCTCTTCGAGGGACTCCAGCCGCTCGAAGAGCGTTTTTGACAGGGCCCGCGCGTCCTGGGGAGCCACCTCGTCGAAAGGCGGGATCTCCGGCAGGCCGGCCAGGTTGTCGAAGGCCTCGTGTTCCGGTGGGGGTGTCGACGTCGACGCCTGGTCAGTACGCGATTCGTCGAGCCGGGGTGACATGATGTCCTCCATCGTTCTCGGCATATGGCTGCCGATGCCAATACGTGCACTGCGGTGTGCGGCGCCTCCGTAGCCGGCCGTGGTTGAAACTGTCCTTACTAGGCCTACCCGCTTTTACGCTCCGCCCGCAAGTGCGGTATGTGTGTAAATGTCCGATTCCTAGGGGTTGTTCGGGTACCGGAGGGCGTAGCAAAGGCGTAGTGTTCGAGGGCGTCATTCAACAGCCACGACGGTCGGAAGACTCGGAAGAGAGAGACGTCATGGACCGCGGGACAGTCGGCAGCGCGCATCGGGGCCGGCTTCTGGTCGAGGTGCGGGAAGAGGGCGCCAGCGCCGTCGTGACTCCGGTGGGTGAGCTGGATCACCACACCGCCGATCTATTGCGAGAACCTCTTGAGAGCTGTCTCACCACCGGATTCTCACGGCTGGTGATCGACTGCTCACGGCTTGAGTTCTGTGATTCGACCGGGCTCAATGTGCTGCTCGGCGCCCGCCTCAAGGCGGAAGCCGCCGGTGGCGGAGTCCATCTGGCCGGGATGCTGCCCGTGGTGGCCCGGGTCTTCGAGATCACCGGCGCGGAGGCCGTCTTCACCGTCCATGAGTCGCTGAGCGCGGCTCTCGAGGACTGACGGGGCGCGTACGCAGGTGAAGCACGGAAGTTACGCGTCAGTTGTCTCTACGTGATCGAGGCGTTACCAGCGTCACACCAGCCATGCCGAACAAGTGGGTGTTCTCACGGATCGGTCGGGCAGGAGACATGCTGGGTCCCACGCCGGACCTCGCCGTCACGGCGGTTCGTTTCCACACATCACACGTCAAGAGTCTCGGTGAGGTGAAGTGCTGATGGGCACCACCCGGCCTTACTCGCCGGGCGACCGCGGCCCGGAGCCGGAAGCCGCCGGCGAAACCGGTGGCACGCCAGGTCTGCCCCCCGCCGACGTCGGGCGGGCAGTCGGGCACCAGAGCCGCAGGCTGAACCTGGTCGGGGCGGCCGGCATCGTCCCCCTGGCCCGTGACTTCACCCGTGAGGCGCTGCACGCGTGGGGCTGGATGCCGGCGGACACCGCCGACCGGCGGGCCGCCGCCGAGGACGTCCTGCTCGTCGTCTCCGAGCTGGTCACCAACGCCTGCCTGCACGCCGAGGGCCCCGACGAGCTGCGCATCTCCTGCGACAGCAAGGTGCTGCGCATCGAGGTCTCCGACCGGGGGGCCGGGCAGCCCGCGCCCCGGACGCCGCACCGCGCCGGCCGGCCCGGCGGGCACGGGATGTTCATCGTGCAGCGCCTGTGCATGGACTGGGGGGTCGTCAGGACCGCAGGTGTGCCCGGCAAGACCGTGTGGGCCGAAGTCGGGGCGCCCGCCTGACGGGAGCCCTTGGGGGGCCTGGGGTTACCCCGGGTTCGTACGTCTCTTCGCACGCGCCGGATCCCGTCGGATCCGGCGCGCACTTATGTCTTCCCTCGACAAGGTCCCCGGCGTACCTTGAGCGCCCAATCTGATGTGCCGTCAGTAACTTGGCGCAACTCAGGAACTCCCGGCATGAGGGGAACTCGAGGTGTCGTACCGGACGTACCAGAAGCGAACGGCAGCGCTCGCGCTGGCCGCGGCCCTGGCCGGCTCCGGGGTGCTGATGGCCGCCCCCGCAGCCCACGCCGATGTGCAGGACGTCAACTACCAGTGCAAGACGCCGATCGGGAACAAGGGTGCGGTCTCCCCGATCGACATCAAAGGCGTGAAGAGCGGCAGCGGCTACAAGATCACCATGTCCTTCCAGAAGGGTGTCTCGTCCAGCCCGGTCGAGCTCGGCAAGGGCGCGATGAAGCCCAGCGCCGTCATCAAGCTGGGCGGCGCGGAGACCGGCTCCCTGCCGGTGTCCGGGCCGCCGAACGCGGAGGCGGTCCCCGCCAACACCCCCATCAAGATCAGTGACCTGTCGGGCACCTACACGCCGGCGAAGAGCGGCAAGGTCACCTTCACGGCGGGTGTCCTCACCATCAAGGCGCTCGGCACCACGACCACGTGCACCCCCGCGAACAGCCCGAAGCCGTCACTGACCCTGGACGTCAAGTCGGCCGGGGGCGGCGGCACTTCGGGCGGCTCGCAGAGCCCGTCCGGCGGCGAACTGCCGCAGACCGGACCCGAGGACTCCGCGATCGCGCTCGGCACCCTCGGCGGCACGGTGCTGCTCGCGGGCGCGGCGGGCGTGCTGTGGCTGACGCGGCGCAACCAGGCGGCGCGCTGACCTCGGCGGCCGTGCCCGTCCGACACCCGTACGCGATGACCTGGAGCCGCCGATGCCGTCCAGTCCCCGGGCCCGCGCCCGCCTGCGCGCTCTGTGCGGGGCCGCCGTCCTGCTGACCGCGGGCGCGGGGGTCCCGGCGGCCGCGGCCGGTACGGCGCCCGCGTGGTCGGTCGCCCCGTCGGCCGGCGGCGGCACCAGACCCGCGCAGGACGGGCGCCCCTACTTCTACGCGGAGGGGGTGCCCGGCACCGTGCTCCAGGACACGGTGGCCGTCACCAACCCCGGCGGCCGCCCCCTGACCGTAAAGCTGCGCGGCGCCGACGCCGACAACACCGGCACCGGCGCCCTCTCCCTGCGCGCGAAGTCGACCGACACGGGCGCGTGGATCACCTTCGCCCGGCGCGAGGTGAAGATCCCGGCGCGCACCCGCGCCGAGGTGCCCTTCACCGTCACCGTCCCGGCCGACGCCACACCCGGCGACCACCCCGGCGCCGTCGTGGCGAGCGCGAACGGGCGCGACACCGGGGTCAGCGTCCATCTGCGGGTCAGCGGCCCCACCCTGTCGGCGCTCACCGTCGAGCGGGTGCGGGTCACCGGAGGCCGGATCTCGTACGACCTCGTCAACCGCGGCAACACCGTCCTGACGCCGAGGCTGGCCGTGCGTGCCGACGGCGTGCTCGGCCGGGCGCTCGACCGGCGTCCGCGCACGCTGCCGGTCGAACTGCTGCCCGGCCGCCGCGTCACCCTCAGCGAGCCCTGGAAGAACGCCCCCGCCCTCGACTCGGTCCGGGTGCGGCTCACGGTCACGGCCGGGGGCGGCGCCCACGACGAGGCGACGGCGACGAAGCGGTTCGTGCCGTGGGCGGCGGTCGCGGCAACGTGCGCCGTGATCCTGGCCGCCGGGTGCGCGGCCTTCTGGCTCGTACGCCGACGGCGGCATGCGAACGGCGCGGACAGCGGGAACCACGGGAGCCAAGAGGTCCAAGAGATCCAAGGGAGTTGGTCATGAACCGCCGCCACCGCTGCGGGCCCCGGCTGTGGGCGGCAGCGCTCGTCCTGGTCACCGCGCTCGGCCTCGCCGCCGTGCCACAGCTGACCGCCTCCGCCGCCTCCGCCGCGGAAGGGCCGGCCGTCACGCTGTCCAAGTCCCAGGCGGGCACGGGCGGTTCGATCACCGTCAGCGGCTCCGGATGGCGTTCCAAGACGCTGCTCATGATGCTCATCTGCGGCCAGTCCGAACCCGGCAGGGGAGTCATCGGCGGCACGAACTCCTGCGCCAACGCCGACGGCCGCGCCGTCACCACCGGGGACAAGGGCACCTTCAGCAAGAAGCTCCCGGTCGCCGAGCCGCCCGTGCCCTGCCCGTGCGTCGTCCACGTGGCGACCGTCACCGGCGACAAGGCGCAGGCGGACGCGGTGCTCAAGGTCGCGGGCCATCCGGTCGAGGCGCTCCCCGCGCAGTCGGGCGGCGGGAAGCTGTCCGTCCTCACCGACACCCGGCTCGACGGTTCGAGCGGCGTGCTGACCTGGTTCGGCGCCCCGGCGTCGCGCACCTTCGTCTTCACCGTCGGCAACGTCGGCTCGGCCCCCCTCAAGGACCCGGTCTTCCAGGTCGGCACCTCCCACGGCGTGTTCGCCCCGCAGTGGGAGGACCAGCAGTGGCGCGGCACGATCGCCCCCGGCAGGAAGGCGCAGATCAAGCTGCCCGTCGAGCTCACCTCGGGGGCGCACGGCAACTACCTGGTCTCCCTCAAGTTCGGCGGCAAGGTCCTCGCCGAGCAGCCGTGGGGCGTGGGCCGCCCCTGGGGCGTGACGCTCTTCTGGATCCTGCTGTGCGTCGTCGTACCGGCCGCCGTGTTCCGTATCGGGATGGCCGTCGTCGACCGCGTACGGCCGCGGCGGTCCGGCGGCGCGGGCCGGCACCGGGGCGTGCTGCGCTTTCCCGAACTGGCCGCGCGCAGGCCCAGCTTCCACCCGCGCACGGCGCGACAGCCGGACGGCCCCACGGAAGCCGGCACGCGTACCACCACTACGGCCCTGCCCTGGTTCACCCCGGACACCGATCCGGGCGCACCGGCCGGTCAGCTCTCCGCACCGTCAGACAACAGCCCGACAACGAAGGGAAACACGTGAGCACCCAACGGAGAGTGAGCGCGGCCGGCGTCGCCCTGATGCTGGGCGGTGCGGGCCTGCTGCTCGCCGCCGCACCGGCACAGGCCGCCGAGGTCGCGTACAAGACCGAGTGCATCCCGCCCTCGATCTCCGGCCTGCCCCCCGTGGAGGGCACGACCAAGGTGGAGATCACGGCGCCCGCCGAGGCGAAGGTGGGGGACGAGGTGGAGGTCGTCTGGAAGACGACACAGGCCGCCTCGAACAACCCCGACGTGCTCGACCTGGACAAGGACACCGTCAAGCCGACCGGCACCGTGAAGGTGGCCGGCGCGCAGACCGCGGACCTGGCGGTGGAGGGCCCGCGCAGCAACCCGCCCATCAAGAAGAACAGCCCGATGGTGCTCTCCGACATGAAGGGCAAGATCAAGCTGACGGCGCCCGGCGAGGTGACGCTGACCCCGGACGCGTACAACATCAACGTCAGCAAGCCGATCTCGACGGACACCAAGTGCTCGCCCAAGGAGACGGTGAAGCCCGGCGCGACCATCAAGGTCAGCGGCGGGAGCGGTACAGGCGGCGCGACGACGGGCGGCCTGCCCACGGCGCTTCCGACGGGCGTGCCCACCGGCCTGCCCACCGCGCTCCCCACGGGCCTGCCGGGCGGCGGCACCGGCGGCTCCGGTTCCGGCGGCAGTGACAGCGGCGGCTCCGGCACCGGCGGCAGCGGCGGGGGAGGCAAGAGCGACTTCACCGGCAAGGAAGTCCAGATCCCCTACAAGTGCAAGACGCCCATCGGCGACAAGGACGCCACCTCACCGGTGCAGATCAACGCCAAGAAGGACGGCGGGAACTACGGCCTCACGGTCCAGTTCAAGAAGTCCGTCATGGACAGCCCGGCCGACATCCCCGCGGACTCGGTCAAGCCGTCGATGGAGGTCAAGCTGGGCGGCGCCGACAAGGGCACCGTCCCTGTGGAGGGCCCCACGAACAAGGAGCCCATCAAGTCCGGTGACCCCATCAACATCCCCGACCTGACGGGCACCTACAAGCCGGGCGCCGACGGCAAGTCGACCCTGTCGCCCGGCGTCCTCACGGTGAAGGCCCTCGGTACGACGACCACGTGCACCCCGTCGAAGACGGAGGTCTCGCTGGAGATCGACACGGCGGCCCAGCCCGGCGGCGCGGCGGGCGGCTCGGGTTCGGGCTCGGCGGGCGGCTCGGACACCTCCGGCGGCCTCGCGGAAACGGGCTCGTCGAACGACGGCATGCTGCGAGCGCTCGGCCTGGTGGCCGGGACCGTAATTCTGCTGGGCGGAGCCGTGTTCACGTTCCTGCCGCGGCGGGGCCGGGCGGGCTGAACGAAGAGCTCAGCCAACGGGCCCGGGGCGCGCACCGTCGCCCCGGGCCCTTGTCGGCTTCCCCGGGCCAGTAGCTTCTTGACCCTCACACCGTGTCAGGCGGTCAGCTCGGAGACATCATGTTCACCATCGGAGACTTCGCCCGGCACGGCCGCGTCTCGGTCCGGATGCTGCGTCACTACGACGCGACCGGCCTGCTGCGCCCGGCCCACGTCGACCCTGCGAACGGCTATCGCTACTACACCGCTGCTCAGCTCGCCCGCCTCAACCGGATCATCGCGCTCAAGGACCTCGGATTCGTCCTTCAGCAGGTGCGGGACATCGTGGACGAGAGGGTCAGTGCCGAGGAACTGCGCGGCATGCTGCGGCTGCGGCGGGCGGACCTGGAGTCCGCGATGGCTGCCGCGGGGGCACGGCTGGTCCAGGTCGAGGCGAGGCTCCGGGCGATCGAGAGTGAGGGGCACATGCCCACGAACGACGTTGTCATCAAGAGCGTCCCCGCAGTCCGGGTGGCGGAGCTGACTGCGACCGCCGCGAGTTTCGAGCCCGAGGACATCGGCCCGGTCATCGGGCCGCTCTACGACGAGCTGTTCCGGTGCCTGGGCTCGGCGGGTATCACCCCCACGGGCCCCGGAGTCGCGTACTACGAGGACGCTCCGGAGGGCGGCGGCAGGATCAGCGTGCACGCCGCCGTCCAGGTCTCCGCCCCTCTTCAGGACGGCGTCTTCCGTGTCCTCGACCTGCCGTCCCTCGACCGGGCGGCGACCATCGTGCACCGCGGTTCGATGGACACCGTGCTCCCCACCGCCCAGACCCTGGCCCGCTGGACCGATGCCAACGGCTACCGGTCGAACGGTTACCCCCGCGAGGTCAGCCTGGAGTGTCCTGAGGACGTTGACGACTGGGTGACGGAATTGCAGGCACCGGTGGCCCGGGCCTGATCGAACGCCGAAGGGCCGCCGCACCGGATCCGGTGCGGCGGCCCTTCAGACGTACTGGCGGAGCGGAGCGACTAGTGCACGTCGCCCATGAGCTCCTTGACCTTCTTGCGGTACATGAAGACCGCGCCACCCGCGATCACCGCGAGTGCGGCCTCCAGGGCCACGACGCCCGAGCCGTTGAGGTCGGCGCCGTAGGTGGAGAGCAGACCCGTCACCGCGTCGCCCGCCGTCACCGCGAGGAACCAGACACCCATCATCTGGGAGCCGTACTTCGCCGGGGCCATCTTGGTGGTCACCGAGAGGCCGACCGGGGAGAGGGTCAGCTCGCCGACCGTCTGGACGAAGTAGATCAGGACGAGCCACCAGGGGCTGACCTTGCCGTCGCCCGCGGCCGTCAGCGGCAGCAGGAAGACGAAGAAGGAGATACCGATGAGGGCCAGACCCAGCGAGAACTTGGTGACCGTGCTCGGCTCCTTGCCCTTGCGGGCCAGCGCCAGCCAGATCATGGCGGCGACCGGGGCCAGCGCCATGATGATCACCGGGTTCACGGACTGGAACCAGGAGACCGGGAAGTCCCAGCCGAAGACGCTCGTGTTGGCGTGGCTGTCGGCGAAGATCGACAGGGTCGAGCCGCCCTGGTCGTAGATCATCCAGAAGACGGCGGCGGCGACGAAGAACCAGATGTAGCCGGAGACCTTCGACTGCTCGGCGTTCGTCAGTTCCTTGTCGCGCTTGATGCGGCCGAGGACCACGATCGGGACGATCAGGCCGATCAGCATGAGCGGGACCATCACCCAGTTCAAGGTGTAGGTGCCGGTGCCCACGACGATGCCGTAGAAGACGACCGCGATGAGCAGCCAGATCATCGACTTCTTCAGCGTGGCGGCACGCTCGGCGGCGTCCAGCGGCTTCGGGACGACCGACGACTTCTCCGACAGGTGACGCGTGCCGAGCAGGAACTGGCCGAGGCCGATCGCCATGCCGACCGCGGCGAGCGCGAAGCCGACGTGCCAGTTCACGTTCTGGCCGACGGTGCCGATGACCAGCGGCGCGGCGAACGCGCCGAGGTTGATGCCCATGTAGAAGACGGTGAAGCCGCCGTCACGGCGCGGGTCGTCCGGGCCGTCGTAGAGGTGGCCGACCATCGTCGAGATGTTGGACTTCAGCAGACCCGAACCGACGGCCACGAAGAGCAGACCGACGTAGAAGATGCCGTTCGACGGGACGGCCAGCAGCAGGTGACCGAGCATGATCACCGCACCGGCGATCGCGGTCGTCTTGCGGGGTCCCCACACACGGTCGCCGAACCAGCCGCCGGGCATGGCGAGCAGGTACACCGTCGAGACGTAGACGGAGTAGATGGCGATCGCGGTGCCGGCGTCGAGGCCGAGCCCCTCGGGGGCCACCAGGTAAAGCGGAAGCAGGGCGCGCATGCCGTAGTAGGAGAAACGCTCCCACATCTCGGTCATGAACAGAGTGGCCAGACCGCGAGGGTGGCCGAAGAAGGTCTTACCGCCGGAGGGTGCTCCGGTGGATTCCTTCGTCAGGCTGGTCGCCATGGAAGTTCCTTGCTGGTACGGGTCGCGGGTCGTGGGTGACCGCGCGGCCAGTGAGGGGGGTGGCCGGCACCGGGACCTACCGTCCTCCTCCCCACGCCCACAGGGGATCGCCTCCGCGTACGAAGACGCTTACGGAGACCAGGTACGGCTGTCCCGGGATCCACGCCCCGTACGCGACTTCGCGTCCGGGGCCCGGCCCACAGGTCATTCCTTCAACGCTGGCGGTGACCAGCGCACACATGAAAGAGACCCTTGCAGCGCAGTACGCTCAAAGGCCTTCTTTAGTGCATCAGGCGTTCAGTCACCATACGACACGACAGTGCGGCATATGGAAGGACTTGAGAGATGGATCACAGGTCCTGACGGAACCGTTCGCGCGGATTCGAAGGCGTCCCCCAGGATCTCATCCCACAGCCGCAGGCCCGCCCGGCCAGGTCACGGCCCTGCCGGATCACCTCCCGGCCGCCGTGCCGCGCGGACTACCATCACTGCATGACCCGTGTACTGCTCGCCGAGGACGACGCGTCCATCTCGGAGCCACTGGCCCGCGCCCTGCGCAGGGAGGGTTACGAGGTCGAAGTGCGTGAGGACGGCCCGACCGCGCTCGACGCGGGACTTCAGGGCAGCATCGACCTCGTCGTACTCGACCTGGGGCTGCCCGGCATGGACGGCCTGGAGGTCGCCCGGCGGATGCGCGCCGAGGGGCACACGGTGCCCGTCCTCATCCTGACCGCCCGCGCCGACGAGGTGGACACCGTCGTCGGCCTGGACGCCGGCGCCGACGACTACGTCACCAAGCCGTTCCGCCTCGCCGAACTGCTCGCCCGCGTACGGGCCCTGCTGCGGCGCGGCGCCGCCGAGCCCCAGCAGCCGCCCGCCACGCACGGGGTGCGCATCGACGTCGAGTCGCACCGCGCGTGGATGGGCGACGAGGAACTCCAGCTCACCGCCAAGGAGTTCGACCTGCTGCGGGTCCTGGTGCGCGACGCCGGCCGGGTCGTCACCCGCGACCAGCTGATGCGCGAGGTCTGGGACACCACGTGGTGGTCGTCGACGAAGACCCTCGACATGCACATCTCCTGGCTGCGCAAGAAGCTCGGCGACGACGCCGCCAACCCGCGCTACATCGCCACGGTGCGCGGCGTCGGCTTCCGTTTCGAGAAGAGCTGACGTACTGGTACAGCTATGCGCCGCCGTCTGATCAACTCCACGCTCGCCGTCGTGCTCGTCGTGATCGCTGTCTTCGGGGTCTCGCTCGTCATCGTCGAGACCCGCACGATCACCAACAGCGCCCAGGAGCGGGTGGACTCCGAGGCGGTCCGGCTCGTCAGCATCGTCGACAGCCGGCTCCTCGGCGACGAACAGGTCAGCGGCGCGATCCTGGAGAACCAGGTCGGCCCCGACCGGTACGCCAGGATCGAGCTGCCGGGGCGCGCCCCCATCGAGATCGGTGAGCGCCCCCGAGGGGACGTCATCCAGGGCACCGCCAAGGGCGAGAAGGGGGAGACGGTCACCGTCGAGGAGCCCCGCTCCTCCGTCACCCGCGAGGTCGGCCGCACGCTGCTGATCATCGCCGGGGTGGCGCTGCTCGCCGTCATCGCCGCGGTCCTGCTCGCCGTACGCCAGGCCAACCGGCTCACGTCCCCCCTCACCGACCTCGCCTCCACCGCGGAACGCCTCGGCTCGGGCGACCCCCGCCCGCGCCACCGCCGCTACGGAGTGGCCGAGCTGGACCGGGTCGCCGACGTCCTCGACTCCAGCGCCGAGCGGATCGCCCGCATGCTGACCGCCGAGCGGCGCCTGGCCGCCGACGCCTCGCACCAGCTCCGTACGCCCCTCACGGCGCTCTCCATGCGCCTGGAGGAGATCACCGTCACCGATGACCTGGACACGGTGAAGGAGGAGGCGACGATCGCGCTCGCGCAGGTCGAGCGGCTCACGGACGTCGTGGAGCGGCTGCTGACCAACTCGCGCGACCCGCGTACGGGGTCCGCGGTCTCCTTCGATCTGGACGAGGTCATCAAGCAGCAGCTGGAGGAGTGGCGCCCCGCCTACCGCAGCGCGGGCCGCGCCATCGTCTCCTCGGGCAAGCGGCATCTGAAGGCCGTGGGCACGCCGGGCGCCGTCGCCCAGGTGCTCGCCGCGCTGATCGAGAACTCGCTCATGCACGGCGGCGGCACCGTCGCGCTGCGCACCCGCGTCACCGGCAACCAGGCCGTCGTCGAGGTCACGGACGAGGGGCCCGGGGTGCCGGGGGACCTGGGGGCGCGGATCTTCGAGCGGACCATCAGCGGCCGCAACTCGACGGGCATCGGCCTCGCGGTCGCCCGCGACCTGGCCGAGGCGGACGGGGGCCGCCTGGAGATGCTTCAGACGAACCCGCCGGTGTTCGGCCTTTTCCTGTCGCGTACGCCGCTGAAGAAGCCGGCGCCGGGTCAGGGGACGGAGACGGTTCGCTAGGGCCTGTGAGCGGCCCCGGTCAGCGGTGGGTGCGCTGGATGTCGGAGCGGCGGTCCTCGCGCCCGTCCCGCCCGTCCCGCCCGTCCCCGGTATCCAGGAACGATTCAGCGCGGGCGACGGCCTCGCGGCCGGGCATGGTCTTGAAGACCCACGTGCGGTACGACCAGAACCGGAACAGCGTCGCGATGCCGATGCCGACGAACTTGAAGACGTTGCGCTGCAGCGAGCTGTCCCAGCCGAAGCCGTAGATCGCCACGTACAGGACGCCGTTCTCGATCACCAGACCGACCGCGCTGAACGCCAGGAACAGCGAGAGCTCCCGCGTCCGGCCGCTCTTGTCGCGGTCACGGTAGGTGAAGTAGCGGAACCCCACGTAGTTGAACGCGATGGCGATGACCGTGGCGATGATGTTCGCCCGCACTGCCTGAAGGTTCGTGGTGTGCCACAGAAAGTTGGAGACGCCGAAGTTCACCAGGGTTCCGAGCGCGCCCACGGCACCGAATTTGGCGACCTCGCGGCCGAGCTGGTCGAGCCGCGCACGCCAAGTGGCAGGTCCGTTCATCTGCTCGCCCCAGCCCCCGTAGATTCCGATATATCGACCCCGTCATGCTAACCAGGCGGCTGGTCGGGCGCCTGGGGACGCCTGATCCTGGCACCGCGGGGCGGCCGATACCCTGGGGGTGTGACGTTCCCGGTAGTCGGCATGGTCGGCGGGGGGCAGCTCGCTCGTATGACACACGAGGCGGGCATCCCGCTCGGCATCAAGTTCAAGCTCCTCAGTGACACTCCTCAGGATTCCGCGGCGCAGGTCGTCAGCGATGTCGTCATAGGCGACTACCGCGACCTGGACACGCTGCGTGACTTCGCGCGGGGCTGTGACGTGATCACCTTCGATCACGAGCACGTGCCCACGGAGCACCTGCGGGCCCTGGAGGCGGACGGTATCCCCGTGCGCCCCGGGCCCGAGGCGCTGGTGCACGCCCAGGACAAGGGTGTGATGCGCGCGAAGCTCACTCAGATCGGCGCTCCCTGCCCGCGCCACCGCCTCGTGAAGGACCCCGCCGACGTGGCGGCCTTCGCGGCGGAGGGTGTCACGGACGGCAGTGACGGTTTCCCCGTGATCCTCAAGACGGTGCGCGGCGGCTACGACGGGAAGGGGGTGTGGTTCGTACGGTCCCTGGAGGACGCGGCCGAGCCCTTCAAGGCCGGCGTCCCCGTCCTCGCGGAGGAGAAGGTCGACTTCGTACGGGAGCTCGCGGCCAATGTCGTCCGCTCTCCGCACGGCCAGGCCGTGGCCTATCCCGTCGTCGAGTCCCAGCAGGTCGACGGCGTGTGCGACACGGTGATCGCGCCCGCCCCCGGCCTCGACGAGGATCTCGCCCTGCGCGCCGAACAGCTGGCCCTCGGCATCGCGAAGGAGCTCGGCGTCGTCGGGCACCTCGCGGTGGAGCTCTTCGAGACCCGAGACGGCCGCATCCTCGTCAACGAACTGGCGATGCGCCCGCACAACTCCGGCCACTGGACCCAGGACGGGGCCGTGACCTCGCAGTTCGCGAACCACGTCCGCGCCGTCCTCGACCTCCCCCTCGGCGACCCGCGCCCGCGCGCCCCCTGGACGGTCATGTGCAACGTCCTGGGCGGCGACTACCCGGACATGTACTCCGCGTACCTGCACTGCATGGCCCGCGACCCGAAGCTCAAGATCCACATGTACGGCAAGGACGTGAAGCCCGGACGCAAGGTCGGCCACGTCAACACCTACGGCGACGACCTGGACGACGTGCTGGAGCGCGCCCGTCACGCAGCCGGCTACCTCAGAGGAACGATCACCGAATGAGCACGTCCCCTGTCGTTGGCATTGTCATGGGTTCCGACTCCGACTGGCCCGTCATGGAGGCCGCCGCCCAGGCTCTCGACGAGTTCGAGATCCCCTACGAGGTGGATGTCGTCTCCGCGCACCGCATGCCGCGCGAGATGATCGCGTACGGCGAGCAGGCGGACGGCCGCGGCCTCAAGGCGATCATCGCGGGAGCCGGGGGAGCCGCCCATCTGCCGGGCATGCTCGCCTCCGTGACCCCGCTGCCCGTCATCGGCGTCCCGGTCCCGCTGAAGTACCTCGACGGCATGGACAGCCTGCTGTCCATCGTGCAGATGCCCGCGGGCGTCCCCGTCGCCACCGTCTCCGTCGGCGGCGCGCGCAACGCGGGCCTCCTCGCGGCCCGCATCCTCGCCACCCACGACGAGGAACTCCTCGGCCGCATGCGGGAGTTCCAGCAGGAGCTGAACGACCAGGCCACGGAGAAGGGCAAGCGACTGCGCGCCAAGGCCGAGGGCGCGTCCGGCTTCGGCTTCGGGAAGTGACGGCGATGGCCACCTCCCTGGAGCGGGCCCGCGCGGTGCTCGCCGACTTCCCCGTCGTCGACGGCCACAACGACCTGCCGTGGGCGCTGCGCGAGCAGGTCGCGTACGACCTCGACGCGCGGGACATCGCCGTCGACCAGAGCGCGCATCTGCACACCGACCTGGCCCGGCTGCGGGCCGGCGGGGTCGGCGCGCAGTTCTGGTCCGTGTACGTGCGCTCGGACATGGCCGGTGACGTGGCGGTCAGCGCGACGCTGGAGCAGATCGACTGCGTCCAGCAGCTGATCGAGCGCTACCCGGCAGACCTGCGCCGCGCGCTGACGGCCGCCGACATGGAGGCCGCCCGCGCCGAGGGCCGTATCGCGTCCCTGATGGGCGCCGAGGGCGGCCACTCCATCGGCAACTCGCTGGCCACGCTGCGCGCGCTGCACACCCTGGGCGTGCGCTACATGACGCTCACGCACAACGACAACATCGCGTGGGCGGACTCGGCGACGGACGAGCCGGGCGTCGGCGGACTCTCGCCCTTCGGCCACGAGGTCGTACGGGAGATGAACCGGGCCGGCATGCTCGTGGACCTCTCGCACGTGGCGGCGACCACGATGCGGGCCGCGCTCGACACCTCGGTCGCGCCGGTGATCTTCTCCCACTCGTCCTCGCGCGCGGTGTGCGACCACCCGCGCAACATCCCGGACGACGTCCTGGAGCGGCTGCCCGCGAACGGCGGCGTCGCGATGGCCACGTTCGTGCCGAAGTTCGTCCTCCAGGCCGCCGTCGACTGGACGGCCGCCGCGGACGACAACCTGCGCGCGCACGGCTTCCACCACCTGGACACGTCGCCGGAGGCCATGAAGCTCCACCGCGCCTTCGAGGAGGCGCACCCGCGTCCGGTCGCCACCGTCTCCACGGTCGCCGACCACCTCGACCACATGCGCGAGGTCGCCGGCATCGACCACATCGGCATCGGCGGCGACTACGACGGCACGGCGTTCCTGCCGGACGGCCTCGGCGACGTCTCGGGCTACCCGAACCTGATCGCGGAGCTCGTCGACCGCGGCTGGTCGGACCCCGACCTCGCCAAACTGACCTGGCAGAACGCGGTACGGGTCCTCGGCGCAGCTCAGGACGTGGCCCGGGACGAGCAGTCCCGCCGCGGTCCCTCGAACGCGACGCTGGAGCAGCTCGACGGCTGAACGGCCTGGCTCGAGGGCCCTGGCCCGACGGCTGAGCGCCCTGTCCCCAACCTCCGGAGTTCTTCCGCTCCGGAGGTTGGGGCGGCCCGGTGTCGCCCGAACGCGCCGCCCACCAGGTGGCTGTGGGCCATGCGTGTGACGGTGAACGCTACGGCCGACACCGTCGACGCCCGGAGCTTTGCCATGGCAGACCTGCAGGACGAACTGACCGCACCTCGTCGCGGAACTGATCGAGCGGGGCTGGCCGGACTCCGATCTGGCACAGCTCACGTGGGGCAACGTCCAACGCGTGCTGCGCGAGACGGAGTTCGCGGCACGAGCGGCCGCGCTGCGCCGCCCGCCGTCGACGGCGAGGATCGAACACCTCGACACCTGACGGGCGGTCAGGGGAGCGGACTCAGCCGGCGCACAGGCAGAACGGGTGCCCTGCGGGGTCCGCGTAGACCCTCCAGGTGCGCGAGCGGTCCTCCGCGTCGAGGACCCTCGCGCCCAGGGCCAGCACACCCTTCTCCGCCGTGTCGAGGTCCTCGACCGTGAGGTCCAGGTGGAACTGCTGCGGCCGGTCGGGCGCGGGCCAGGACGGTGCCACGAAGTCGGGCGCCGCCTGGAACGCGAGCGGCCGGCCGCCAGGCACCTCCAGGTCGACCCATGTGCCGTCGTCGCCCGTCACGGTGCCGCCGAGCACCTCCGCGTAGAAATCGGCGAGCGCGCGCGGTTCGGGACAGTCCAGGACGACGACACCCAGCGTGGCGAGAGCCATGACATCTCCTCCGTGTGAGGGTTACCCGTAGAGGCGTGCATGAGGTAACCGCGTTACTGCATGCTCCCGCAATAGAGGTAACGTCGCAACCATGAATGACCGCATGCCCGCACCTGGGGGACTGGCCCTGATCCAGGACCTGGTGAACACCCTCGACATCGAGACGGGCGCCGACGCACTCGACACGGAGAAGGGGCGCGAGGCCCTCGGTCTCACTGAGCAGGAGGCGGAACCGGCGCGCGAGCTGCGTGAATCCCTGCGCGTCGCCTGCCTCGCACACGGCGGACACGCCCCCCACCGCTCGGTGACACCCCTGCACCGGCTGCTCGCCGAGGCCCCGCTCCTGGTTGCCGTCGACACGGCGGACGGCTCGGCCTCTCTCGGGCCGGCGGACCCGCACGCGCTCGTCTCGCGCGTCGCGGCGGCGATCGCCCAGGCGCACGCGGACGGCACCTGGCCCCGACTGAAGGCCTGCGAGGCGCCCGACTGCCACTGGGTGTACTACGACCGCAGCCCGGCGGGCCGCGGTCGTTGGTGTTCGATGGCGGTGTGCGGCGCGCGCGCGAAGATGCGCCGCTACCGCGCGAAATAGAGGCTCAGGCGGCCGGGCGGCCCATCGCCCGGTACGTCCAGCCCGCCTTGCGCCACAGCACCGGGTCCAGCGCGTTGCGCCCGTCGAGGACCAGCCGCGTGCCGGCCAGCTCGCCGAGCGCCGCCGGGTCGAGCTCGCGGAACTCGCGCCACTCCGTCAGATGCAGCACCACGTCCGCGCCCCGCACGGCCGCGTCGGCGGACTCCGCGTAGCCGAGCGTGGGGAACAGACGCCGCGCGTTGTCCATGCCCTTCGGGTCGTAGACCGTGACCTGGCCGCCCTGGAGGTGGATCTGCCCGGCGACGTTGAGCGCCGGGGAGTCGCGTACGTCGTCGGAGTCCGGCTTGAACGTGGCGCCGAGCACCGCGACCCGCTTGCCCAGGAACGAGCCCCCGCCGAGCGCCTCACGGGTCATCTCGACCATCTGGCCGCGGCGCCGCATGTTGATGGAGTCGATCTCGCGCAGGAACGTCAGCGCCTGGTCCGCGCCCAGCTCACCGGCGCGCGCCATGAACGCCCGGATGTCCTTGGGCAGACAGCCGCCGCCGAAGCCGATCCCGGCCCGCAGGAACTTGGACCCGATCCGCTCGTCGTAGCCGATCGCCTCCGCGAGCTTCGCGACGTCACCGCCCGCGGCCTCGCAGACCTCGGCCATCGCGTTGATGAAGGAGATCTTCGTCGCGAGGAACGAGTTGGCGGCCGTCTTGACCAGCTCGGCCGTCGGGAAGTCCGTCACCACGAACGGCGAGCCCTGCCCGACCGGGGTCGCGTACACCTCGCGCAGGGTCTTCTCGGCGCGGTCGCTGCGCACACCGACGACGATCCGGTCCGGGTGCAGCGTGTCCTGGACGGCGAAGCCCTCGCGCAGGAACTCCGGGTTCCAGGCGAGCTCGACGTCGCCGCCCGCGGGCGCCAGCTCCAGGATGCGGGCGGCGAGGCGCTCGGCGCTGCCGACGGGCACGGTCGACTTGCCGACGACGAGCGCCGGCTTGCTCAGGTGCCGGGCCAGTGACTCCACCGCGGCGTCGACGTAACTCATGTCGCAGGCGTACTCGCCGTGCTTCTGCGGGGTGTTCACGCACACGAAGTGGACGTCACCGAACTCGGCGACCTCCGCCCAGTCCATGGTGAAGCGCAGCCGCCCGGTCGATCCCTCGATCCCGGCGACGTGCTTGCGCAGCAGTTCCTCGAGACCGGGCTCGTACATGGGGACCTCGCCCCGCGTGAGCATCTCGATCTTCTCGGGCACGACATCGAGCCCGAGCACCTCGAAGCCGAGTTCGGCCATGGCGGCGGCGTGCGTGGCGCCGAGGTAGCCGGTGCCGATCACGGTGATCTTCAAGGCCATGAGAGCTCCAGAGGTGTACGGCTGCAGTGCGGCCCCGAGCATAGTCGGGCGTGACGCGGGCCCTCACAGGGCACGTTTCGGCTGTCGCGTAGCTCACGTATCCCTCTGGTGGGCAGAGGCATAAAATTTGGGTTACTTAACGGTAATTAGCGTCCTTGGAGCGTGAGACACCTTGGCAGGTTCGCCCGAATTCGACCTGTACCGTCCGGCCGAAGAGCACGACATGCTCCGCGAGTCCGTGCGGGCCCTGTGCGAGGCCAAGATCGCGCCGTTCGCCGCGGCGGTGGACGAGGAGGCGCGTTTCCCGCAGGAGGCCCTCGACGCCCTTGTCGCCAACGACCTCCATGCGGTGCACGTACCGGAGTCCTATGGCGGCGCCGGAGCCGACGCCCTCGCGACCGTCATCGTGATCGAGGAAGTGGCCCGCGTCTGCGCGAGCTCCTCCCTCATCCCGGCCGTGAACAAGCTGGGCTCGCTGCCCGTCATCCTCTCCGGCTCCGAGGAGCTGAAGAAGAAGTACATGACGCCGCTCGCCAAGGGCCAGGGCATGTTCTCGTACTGCCTCTCCGAGCCGGACGCGGGCTCGGACGCCGCGGGCATGAAGACGCGCGCGGTCCGCGACGGTGACTCCTGGGTGCTCAACGGCGTGAAGCGCTGGATCACCAACGCCGGCGAGTCCGAGTACTACACGGTGATGGCGGTCACCGACCCGGACAAGCGCTCGAAGGGCATCTCCGCCTTCGTCGTCGAGAAGTCCGACGAGGGCGTCTCCTTCGGCGCCCCGGAGAAGAAACTCGGCATCAAGGGCTCCCCGACGCGCGAGGTCTACCTCGACAACGTCCGCATCCCCGCCGACCGCATGATCGGCGAGGAGGGCACCGGCTTCGCCACGGCGATGAAGACCCTGGACCACACCCGCGTCACCATCGCGGCCCAGGCCCTCGGCATCGCCCAGGGTGCCCTCGACTACGCCAAGGGCTACGTCCAGGAGCGCAAGCAGTTCGGCAAGCCGATCGCCGACTTCCAGGGCATCCAGTTCATGCTCGCCGACATGGCGATGAAGATCGAGGCGGCCCGCGCGCTGACGTACCAGGCCGCGGCCAAGTCGGAGCGCGGCGACGCGGACCTCACCTTCCAGGGCGCCGCGGCCAAGTGCTTCGCCTCGGACGTCGCCATGGAGGTCACCACGGACGCCGTCCAGCTCCTCGGCGGCTACGGCTACACCCGCGACTACCCGGTCGAGCGCATGATGCGCGACGCGAAGATCACGCAGATCTACGAGGGCACGAATCAGGTCCAGCGGATCGTCATGGCCAGGAACCTGCCGTAACAAGGGTTTCGCTTCGCAGGAGATCCTGGGCTGGTACTGGGCTGGTACTGGGCTGGTACTGACCTCTGGACCGCTTCTGGCCTGCACAGACACCACGGCCCCCGGCGTGATGCCGGGGGCCGTTCGTGTCTGCGTTCCGGTGCGGCCGGTCAGGGCAGGATCTCGATGTACCCGTCGGTTCCGTGTACGCGGATCCGCTGCCCGTCGCGGATCAGCCGGGTGGCCTGCTCCACGCCCACGACGGCCGGCAGGCCGTACTCCCGGGCGATCACCGCGCCATGGGTCATCAGGCCGCCCACCTCCGTCACCAGGCCCGCGATTCCGACGAACAGCGGCGACCAGCTGGGGTCCGTGAAGGCCGTGACCAGGATGTCGCCCGCTTCGAGATCCGCCTGTGCCATGTCGAGGACGACGCGGGCCCTTCCCTCGACGGTCCCGGCGGAGACCGGGACGCCGATCAGGGCGCCGTCCGGCACGTCGTCGCGCCGGTACGCCCCGGTGACGGCCTCACCGTCCGATGTGAGCACCCGGGGCGGGGTGAGCGCGTGGTACGACCGGAACGCGTCCTTGCGCTCCTCGATGAGCCGGTCGTCCACCTGCTCCGAGCGCACGGCGTCGTGGAGTTCCCGGAACGTGAGGTAGAAGATGTCCTCCTTCTCAGCAAGCACGCCCGCCTGCACGAGGCGCCCGGCCTCCCCCAGCAGGGCCTGCTTGTAGACGAAGTAGCGGCTGATGATGCCGTACTTCGGGTACTCCCGGTACCCGATGAAGGTTCTGACCCGGTCGATCATCCGCTTGGTCTCGTCGGCCTTCCGGTCCCCGTCCGGCAGGGCCCGCAAGCGGGACAGCACGTCCTGTTCCTTCCGCAGCGCCTTCTGCCGCCCCTGCTCGAAGCGCAGTCCGGCGGCGCCCGGCGCGAAGTTCCTGACGTTGTCGAGGATCACGGGCACGAGCGTGGTGGGGCGCTCGCGCCACCGGGGCCTCGTGATGTCGATCTCGCCGACGCAGCGCATGCCGTACCGGTCGAGGTAGCCCTCGATGGCGTCGCGCGCTTCGGTCCCGCCCGCGACCTTCGCCAGCTCGTCCAGGAAGCCGGCGTCGTCGGCGTTCTCGACGGCCTGGAGGAACGCCACCACCTCCGGCCGCGGGCGGATCACGTCCGCGACGTCGAGCAGCGCAAGGCCCATCTCCGACGTGATGTTGTCGGGGGCGGACAGGGTCAGGGTGTCAGCCGCGTTCTTCTCGCCCAGCCACTCCTGCAGCTTGTCGTTGAGCCACCAGGTGGCCTCCATCCCCGCCATGATCGCCTGAATGCTCAGCGGATCACTGAGGACCCGCTTGTGCTCCTCGAAGGCCTCCAGCAGGAAGTCGAACAGCGCCGGTCCGGTCTTCGTCCGGATGTCGCGCTCCAGGGCGGCGACGGACACCTGGCTGCGCTCGATCAGTTTGGTGACGACGGCCGGATCGGTCTCGACCGGGGCGGGCACACCGCCGGCCGGCGGCCCGGCGGGGCCCGCGTCCGGGAGCGACGGGACGAAACCGTCGTGGTCGAGGACGGTCTCCAGAGCGTTCCTGATCAGCGGATCTCCCTTCTCCATGGCGTCCAGGAGACCGGCGCGGCTCGCGGGCGAGGCCAGGCGCCGGGTGACGTCGACGAACAGCCTCCCGCCGGCCTCGTGCATCGGCACCATGGCCGTCAGCTGCCACATGGAGAACCCCAGGGGCCTCATGGGGTCGGTCATCATCTGGCCGTGACCGACGGAGACGTAGACGTGATTCTCCTGGTCGCCGGACTCGGGGACGGGGAACAGCGTGGTGATCGGCCGGCTCTGAACGATCTGGAAGTCGTCGTCGGCCAGGCACCATTCGATGTCCTGCGGGCGGCCGAAGTGCGCTTCGATCCGCCGCCCGAGCTGCACGAGCCGCACGGCCTGAGCGTCCGTCAGCGCCGGCTGCTCCTGCCGCCGCGAGTCGACCGCCACTTCCCGCGTACCGCCGGCCGGCAGGGCGTGAATGGCACGCTGCTTGGCGGCGATCGCCTTGGCGACGACTTCACCGTCCCGCACCTTGAAGACGTCCGGGTTCACCAGGCCGGAGACCAGGGCCTCGCCGAGGCCGAAGCCGGCGTCCACGGTGGCGACCTTCCGGTTGCCCGTGACGGGGTCGGCCGTGAACAGGATGCCCGCCGCGTGCGGGAAGACCATCTGCTGCACGACCACGGCCATGTGGACCGTGCGGTGGTCGATGCCGTTGTGCTGGCGGTAGGTCACGGCCCGCTCGGTGAACAGCGAGGCCCAGCACCGGCTGACGTGCTGGAGGACCGCCGCCGGTCCCATGACGTTCAAATACGTGTCCTGCTGGCCGGCGAAGGAGGCCGTGGGCAGGTCCTCTGCCGTGGCGCTGGACCGGACGGCGTAGGCGGCCTGTTCGCCGGGCTCGCCCTGCCGGTCGAGCGCGCGGGTGATCGCCGCCGCGAGGTCGTCCGGGACGGCGATCCCCTCGATGGTCCGGCGGATCTCCGCGCTGAGCGTGCGGATCGCCTCCCGGTCGTCAGGGTTCAGGCGCGACAACTGATCGAGCCGCTCGTCGACGGACGCTTCCGCCATGATCCGCCGGAAGGCGTCCGTCGTCACGCAGAAGCCGGCCGGCACGCGGACGCCTTCGATCCGCGACAGCCCGCCCAGGTGCGCGCCCTTGCCACCGACGACAGCGACCTGCGTCTCGCCGACCTCTTGAAGATCCAGCACGTACCGCTCACTCATCGCGTCACCTCCGAGGCAGTCGTGCTGCGTTGTACTGCGGTGGCCGATCGAATCACCGGCGCCTCTCCCCATTCGTCGGACCTCTTGCCGAGCACCCCCGCACCTCCGCGTGGGTCACCCGCAACTGCAGGCCGCCGATTCTGCGCCATGACCTGGGCCTTGCGGCAAGGCCCCCACCGCGCTATAAGTTGAGAGTGGCAAGGAGAGGGCTCTCCTTGCCTTTGTTTTTTGCCGTCCAACGGCAGACGGGGCAGCGGGCCCGAGCCGGAGGTCCGGCTCGGGCC